>JAGQTQ010000085.1:0-2280 GCA_020438905.1 Mycobacterium sp. | reverse complement strand
CCCGGGCGGCCAGATAGGCCTTGAAGGTCGAGCACACCGCGAACATCTCACCGTCGCGCAGCGCCAGGGTGCGGCCGTCGGCCAGGTTCACCCCGTACACCCCGACGGTCGCGTCATAGGTGTCGGCCAAGGCCTCGATCCGTTCGGCAATCGGCGCCAAGGGCTCAGCCGGTGCCGCCCCTACCGACCCCGGACGGCCACACCCGGCCAACAGCGTCAGCGCGCCCAGTAGAAACCCCCGCCTGCCCGGACCAGTGCCCACTGGCACCCCGCTATCCCGCCATCGCCCGAAGCCGCTGCGGCAGTGAACCTTTGGACCGGTGCGGGCCCAGAACCGCCGCCCCGAACCGCCCGGAGAGCACCTTGCGAGCGACCGCGTTGACCTCTTCGACGGTCACCTCGTCGATGTTCCTGAGGGTCTCGGAGACGCTGCGGTATTCGCCGTAGTTCAGTTCGCCGCGGCCCAGCCGGTTCATCCGGGACGCCGAGTCCTCCAGACCCAACAGCAGACCGCCGCGCATCGAGCCCTTGGCGATGCGGCACTCGGCCTCGGTGATGCCGTCGCGGGCCACCGTCTCGAGCACCTCCGCGGTGAGCCGGACCACCTCGGCGAACCGCTCCGGCAGGCACCCGGCGTACACCGAGAACGCGCCGCTGTCGGAGAAGGTGTCGATGGCCGAGTACACCGAGTAGGCCAGCCCGCGGGTCTCCCGGATCTGCTGGAAAAGCCGCGAACTCAGCCCTCCCCCGACCGCGGTGTTGAGCACCATCAGCGCCCAGCGGTGCGACCAGTTACGGCCGGGCACCCGGACCCCGAGGGTCAGATGGGTCTGTTCGGAGTCCCGGTTGATCAGTGTCATCCCCGGCCGTCCGGTCAGCCGGCCGGATCCGTTGCGGGGCGGCCGGGGCTCACGTCCTTCGACCAATCGGGCGGCGAAGTACTCCCGGGCCAGCGCGACGACGTGGTCGTGGTCGATGTTGCCGGCCACCGCCAGGACCATGCGCTCCGGGGTGTAGCGGCGAACATGAAAGGAGCGCAACTGGTTTCGGGTCATGGCCGAGACGGAATCGACGCTGCCGATCACCGGCCGGCCCACCGGATGGTCGCCGAACATGGTGGTCAGGAAGGCATCGCCGAGGCTGTCCTCGGGATCGTCGTCGCGCATGGCGATCTCCTCCAGCACGACGTCGCGTTCCAGTTCGACGTCGGCGGAGGCACACACACCGTTGAGCACGACATCGGCCACCAGGTCGACGGCCATCTCCAGATCGTCGTCGAGCACGTGCGCGTAGTAGCAGGTGTGTTCCTTGGAGGTGAACGCGTTCAGCTCACCGCCGACCGCATCCACCGCCTGGGCGATCTCGACCGATGTGCGCGAAGGAGTGGCCTTGAACAGCAGGTGCTCCAGGAAGTGGGCGGCACCGGCGACGCTGGGTCCCTCGTCGCGGGATCCGACGTTGACCCACAGGCCGACCGATGCCGAGTGCACCGAGGCAACACGCTCGGTGACGACCCGCAGGCCGCCCGGCAGCACGGTGCGCCGGACGGCCGAGCGGGTATCAGCTGCCGACGGTCGCGGCATCAGCCGGTGCGGCTCCCTTGGCGGCGTCCCCCGCGGCGGAATCGTCGTCCACCGGGATCAGCGAGATCTTGCCGCGGTTGTCGATATCAGCGATCTCCACGCGCAGCTTGTCGCCGACCTTGACGACGTCCTCGACCTTGCCGATCCGCTTGCCCTTGCCCAGCTTGGAGATGTGGACCAGGCCGTCGCGGCCGGGCAGCAGCGAGACGAACGCGCCGAAATCGGTGGTCTTGACCACGGTTCCGAGGAACCGCTCGCCGACCTTGGGCAGCTGCGGGTTGGCGATGGCGTTGATGCGGTCGATCGCGGCCTGCGCCGAGGGCCCGTCGGTGGCGCCGACGAACACCGTGCCGTCGTCCTCGATCGAGATCGAGGCGCCGGTCTCCTCGGTGATCGTGTTGATCATCTTGCCCTTGGGCCCGATGACCTCGCCGATCTTGTCCACCGGGATCTTGATGGCGGTGACGCGCGGCGCGTACGGGCTCATCTCGTCGGGGGCGTCGATGGCCTCGGCCATCACCTCCAGGATGGCCATCCGGGCGTCCTTGGCCTGCGCGAGCGCACCGGCCAGCACCTTCGACGGGATGCCGTCGAGCTTGGTGTCCAACTGCAGGGCGGTGACGAACTCCTTGGTGCCGGCGACCTTGAAGTCCATGTCAACGAAAGCGTCCTCGGCACCGAGGATGTCGGTGAGCGA
>JAGQTQ010000189.1 GCA_020438905.1 Mycobacterium sp. | reverse complement strand
AGCACCGAGGTGGGGCCGCGCCAGCCCAGCCATCCCCGCGGGCGGTAGAGCCGCTCGCCGGCGCCCGTCGCGCTCAGCGCTCCGATCTGATAGGCGCCGCCGATCACCTGCTCGGCGGCGTCCATCACGGCGTTGCCCAGACCCTGGCCCCGCCAGTCCTGGTGCACGGCAACGCCTTCCACATAGCCGCACCGCAGTGCCGAACCGCGGTAGAGCAGTCGGCGCTGGACCACCGCGGCGTGGGCGATCAACGCGCCGCGATGGGCGATGACGGCGTGCATCCCGCCCAGGGTGTGCTCCCAGTCGGTCTCGGTGAACTGTCCGCCGTAGGCCTCGACGAGCAGCCGGTGGGCGTTGTCGATCGTCTCGTTGTCGAGGTCACTGGTATGGATCAGCCGGGCGGTGTGAATCGGCATGGTTCCAGCTTTACCAGTACGGCGGCCGTGCCGCGGCGATACCGGTCCGGCACCAGCGCAACCGGACCACCCGGCCCGGCCGCAACTGCGCCAGCGCGTCGGTGTCGGCGTCGACGACCACCCCGATCACCGGGTACCCCCCGGTGACCGGATGGTCCGGGCCGAGGATCACCGGCTGGCCGCCGGGGGGGACCTGGATAGCGCCGCGGGCCGCGCCCTCGCTGGGTAATTGGCGCTCGGGCCACCGCTGGCGCAGCGGCGCCCCGGCCAGCCGGATGCCCACCCGGTCGCTGCGTTCGGAGGTCACCCACCGGGTGTGCACCAGGGCGTCCGGGTCGACGAACCAGTCGTCGCGCGGGCCGGGGGTGACGCGCACCTCCAGCGCCGCGGTGCCGATCGGGGCAACCGGAGCCCCATCTAGTCGGGGATGTCCCCGGCCCGGTGCGCCAACCGGAATCCGGTCGCCGGTCCGCAGCGGCGGCGGGCCGATCCCGGACAGGGTGTCGTAGCTGCGCGAACCCAGCACGGCCGGTACGTCGATCCCGCCGCGGACCGCGAGGTAGCTGCGCAGCCCGGTCGCCGGTGTGGCCAGGGACAGTGCCTGTCCCGGCAGCAGCCGACGAACACTGTTGACGCCGAACGGGATTCCATCGACGGCAGGTGTGGCATCGGCGCCGGTCACCACCACCTCCACGGTGCCGCCGTGGATCCGCGCCCGGAACCCGCCGAGGGTGATCTCGACGGTCGCGCGGTCCTCGGGGTTGGCCACCAGACGGTTGGCCAGCGCGTGGGAGCGCCGGTCGGCGGCCCCGGAAGGGGTGACCCCGACATGGGCCAGCCCGGGTCGGCCTAGGTCCTCCACGACGGCCAGCGGCCCCGGGT
Organism: Mycobacterium sp.; assembly: GCA_020438905.1. Taxonomy (GTDB): domain Bacteria; phylum Actinomycetota; class Actinomycetes; order Mycobacteriales; family Mycobacteriaceae; genus Mycobacterium. The sequence goes on along the minus strand of JAGQTQ010000189.1, from coordinate 895 downwards.
CGAGCACCTCCAGGGTGATCACGGCGTTCCCGCGGCCCGGAACCGCACCCGCATCCCCGGCGCCAGCAGCGCCGGTTGCGGGCGGTCGGCGTCCCAGAGCACCGCATCGGTGCGGCCGATGATCTGCCAGCCGCCCGGGGAGTCCCGCGGATAGATACCGCTGAACTCCCCGGCCAGCGCCACCGCACCGGCCGGGACCCGGGTGCGGGGTTCGGCCCGCCGGGGCACGGCAAGCCGGGTGTCTCCACCCACCAGGTAGGCGAATCCCGGCGCGAAGCCCCCGAACCCGACCCGCCAGGGCGTGTCGGTGTGGGCGGCGACGACGTCGTCAGCACCCATGTTCAGCCGGCGTGCCACCTCGGCGAGGTCCTCGCCGTCATAGACCACCTCGATCACCACCTCGACCGGTTCGGCGTCGCCGGCGGTGGCGGCGCGGTTCAGATCCAGGGTCTCGAGTTCGCTGCGTGCCTGTGCCCGGTCGGTGACCGCATCGAGATGGAGCAGCACGGTTCTGGCGCCGGGGACGATGTCGCTCACTCCGGGCAGTCGCGCTTGGCGCAACGTTGCGGCAAGAGCGAGCACCCCCTCGATGTCACCGCACTCGATCAGCAGCGCCCTGTCGCCGTAGTCGCGGATACGGGGCGCGCCCATCAGACCAGCGCGGTGTAGGTGGGTTCGTGGTGCTTGACATAGGCGATCACCCGGTAGGTGATCGGCAGCATGACCACCTCGACGCCGGTCTTGTAGAACCAGCCCAGTGCGGTGTAGGTGGCGAAATCACTGAAGGTGTGGATGCCGATGGCGCCGGCGGCGATACTGCAGAACACCAGGGTGTCGCCGAGCTGGCCGGCGAACGTCGAGCCCACCAGCCGGGCCCACAGGTGTTTCTCCTTGG
>JAGQTQ010000084.1 GCA_020438905.1 Mycobacterium sp. | reverse complement strand
CCGCCGGACACCGCGTACTCGACCTTGCCGCCGAGTGCAGCCCGCAACTTGCCGTAGACCAACTTGTCGAAGATGAAGTGCTTCACCTTCAGAGGGATTCCCGGGCCGCCGGTGTCGATGGCCTTGGAGTAGTCGATCGCGGTGTTGGCAGCCATGTCGAAGATCCGGCCTTTGCCCTCGCCCGTGGCCTTCATCTGGGCGGAGTTGAACACCTTCTCGAACACGCGGGGAACCGACAGCAGGAACGTCGGCTGGAACTCCCCGAGGTGACTGACGATGTTCTTCACGTCGGCGCTGTGTCCCAGGACGGTGCCGGACTCGATGCATCCGATCTCGATCACCCGGCCGAACACGTGGGCCAGCGGGATGAACAGCAGCGTGGAGCCGTGGGCGTCGAACAGATCGGGCATGGCGCCCACGACGTTGTCGGTCTCGAACCGGATGTTCGAGTGCGTCAGAACGCAGCCCTTGGGCCGCCCGGTCGTGCCGGAGGTGTAGATGATCGTGGCGATGTCGTCCGGTCCGACTGCCGACCGGCGGGCTTCCAACTCGTCGTCGGTCACCGAGGCACCCTCGGCCACCAGCGAGTCGACCGCGCCGTCGTCGAACATCCAGACCAGTTTCGTGGGAACGCGATCGGCCACCTGGTCGAAGACCTCTCGGTGCCGGTCGGCCTCCAGGAAGACCCCGGTGCACTCCGCGTTGCTGAGGATCCACTCGACCTGCTCGGCCGACGACGTCTCGTAGATGGGGACGACAGTGGCTCCGGCGAACCAGCCGGCGTAGTCGGCCAGTGTCCACTCGTAGCGGGTGGCGCTCATGATGGCGATGCGGTCGCCGTGCGAGATCCCGGCGGCCATCAGGCCCTTTGCCAGGGCCTGCACCTCGCTGAGGAACTGCCCGGACGTGACGTCCTGCCACCCGGCGTCGGTGCGCCGGCGCAGGGCGACGCGATTGGGGTTCTTCAGCCCGTGCTCGACTGCGCGGTCGGTGAGCCCGCCCGAGGTGATCGGGGGGAAGAGGGGTGCCTGTGAGGCTTCTTTCATGTCAGCTCCTGGTGTGATCCATCATGTGCATTACCGGAAAACGTCATCTGGGGTTGGGAGTCATTGTTCACTAATTCTGGCAATTGCGACAGTGGATCGGCCGAAGGCGCGCGGACCGGGCACCGATGTGGTGCGGCATGATCGTGCTGTGGCTGCCCTGGACCTGGTCGACGAGACGTTCGTCGTCGCACCGCCTGAGGTGGTGGCCGGCATCGTCGCCGATCCCGCATCGTGGCGGCGCTGGTGGCCGGATCTGCATCTCGTGGTCTTCATGGACCGCGGGCTGGCGGGTCAGCGATGGTCCATGACCGGGGCGCTGGTCGGATCCCTGGAGATCTGGATCGAGCCGTTCGCCGACGGCTGCATCCTGCATCACTACCTGCGTGGCGAGCCCTCCGACGACGGGCGTACTCCCAGACCCTGGCCCGACACACCAGCCGGATGGCGGGCGGCGGCTGCCGAACGGGCGCGACGGGCGACCGCATGGAAGGCCAGCGTATGGGACCTCAAGTACCGGCTCGAGGGCGATCGTCGCGCTGGTGTCCCGCCCGACTGGGCGACTGCGAACGATGGGGCGCGGCAGCCGGAGCAGTAGGCTGGCAGCAGCGCGTCGAACCCCAGAGGGAAAGGACCGGCCCGTGGCACAGCAGACGGAATCGTCCATCGTCATCGACGCATCGGCCGCGCAGGTCATGGAGGTGATCGCCGATCTGGGGACCTATCCCGAGTGGGCGGGGGTGAAGGCCACCAGAGTGCTGGCGACGTTCCCGGACGGTCGGCCGAAAGAGGTCGAGATGACCATCGACAGCGGCCCCATCAAGGACACGTACTCCATCAGGTACCAGTGGCACGGGGATCGGCGGGTCAACTGGCAGTTGACCGAATCGACTGTCCTGCGCGATCTCGACGGAACCTATCTGGTGATTGACAGGGGAGACGGCACCAGCGAGGTCACCTACCGACTCATGGTGGACCTGACCATCCCGATCATCGGCACCATCAAGCGCAAGGCGGAAAAGGCGATCGTCGACACGGCGCTGAAAGGACTCAAGAAGAGGGTGGAGCGATGACCTCCGACGAGAACGGCACCGACGCATTCGATCAGGCCGACGATCAGGCTGGTCCAGCGCAAGCGCCCTGGTGGCATTCGAGTCCGGCCGAACCTCCGGTGGACTCGGTCATGGTGGAGGGCCTGAAACTGGCCTCCGCACTGCGCGACTGGGCGGTGGAATCGGGAGCGGTGGCAGCCGTCGCGGATCTGACCCAGGCCGCGGCCACCACTGCGACGGCGTACCTCGCGCAGCCGACCGAAGAATCCATCTCCGATGAAACCGAAGCCGCCATGCCGGACGCGCACGCCGCGGAACCCGTCGTGCGGTGTTCGGA
>JAGQTQ010000016.1:4015-27474 GCA_020438905.1 Mycobacterium sp. | reverse complement strand
GCAGCCTCTCTCCGAACCGGAACGGGCGCAACGGCGTCCGTTTCCGGATGGGCCATGGTGCCAAGCAGATCGACTACCTCCAGTGGAAGACCGACCTGCTGGGCAACATCGAGCATTCCGTGCGCGATAACGACAAGGGCGCCCGCTTCGTGGACTTCACCCCACTGCCGGAACTCGGCGAACTGCGTCAGGCGGTCTACTTGGGTGATGGCAAGAAGTTCCTCTCCGAGGATTACCTCAAGGCGCTCACTCCGCTGGCGCTGGCGATTTGGTACATGGACGACGGATCCTTCACCGTCCGCTCCAAGGGCGTGCAACAGCGAACCGAGGGCGGAAGCGGTCGGATCGAGATCTGTGTCGAGGCCATGACTGAGGGTTCGCGCGAGCGGCTGCGTGATCATCTGCGCGACACCCTCGGCCTGGATGTGCGCCTGCGCTCTGCGGGCACGGCCGGCAAGGCCGTGCTGGTGTTCTCCACCGCGGCATCGGCCAAGTTCCAGGAACTGGTGGCCCCCTACACGGCACCGTCGATGGAGTACAAGCTTCTGCCGCGGTTCCGTGGTCGCAGCACGGTGGTGCCGGAGTTCGTCGAACCCACGTCGCGGCTGGTGCCGGCCCGCGTGCTCGATGTTCGCGTCAAGCCCCGGACCCGGTCGATGAACCGTTTCGACATCGAAGTAGAGGGTTCGCACAACTACTTTGCTGACGGAGTCATGGTGCACAACTCGCCCGAAACCACCACCGGCGGTAAGGCGTTGAAGTTCTACGCCACGGTGCGTCTGGATGTGCGCCGGATCGAGACCCTCAAGGACGGCAGCGAAGCGGTGGGTAACCGCACCCGCGTCAAGGTGGTCAAGAACAAGGTCAGCCCGCCGTTCAAACAGGCCGAGTTCGACATCCTTTATGGCAAGGGCATCAGCCGCGAGGGTTCGCTCATCGACATGGGTGTCGACCAGGGCTTCGTCCGCAAGTCCGGTTCGTGGTTCACCTATGAGGGCGAGCAGTTGGGTCAGGGCAAGGAGAATGCCCGCAACTACCTCAAGAACAACCCCGACGTCGCCAACGAGATCGAGAAGAAGATCAAGGAGAAGCTCGGGATCGGCGCGGTGATGACCGATGAACTCGGCGACGACGTACTGCCCGCCCCCGTTGACTTCTGAGATCGACGAGGCGAACCCGGCCAAACGCGGTGAGCAGGCGCACGCGCTGTGTCTGCGCCTGCTCACCGCGCGGGCCCGGACTCGCGCCGAACTCGCCGGACGGCTGACCCAGCGGGGCTACCCCGGGGAGGTCATCGACGGGGTTCTGAGCCGGCTCGAGGCGGTCGGGCTCATCGACGACGAGGACTTCGCCGATCAGTGGGTTCGCGCGCGACAGGTGCACGCCGGCAAGGGCAAGCGCGCCTTGGCGGCTGAGCTTCGCGCCAAGGGAGTGGGCGAGGAGACCGTCTCCGCCGCACTGGAGGGAATCGACGCCGACGCCGAGCGCGGACGGGCCGAACAACTCGTGGAGCGCAGGCTGCGCCGCGAACCGCTGGGTCAGGGCGACGATATGAAGGTCATGAGGCGACTGGTCGGCATGCTGGCCCGCCGCGGCTACAGCCAGGGCATGGCCGTGGCGGTGGTTACCGACGCGCTGGCCGCCGAGCGCGAGCGCCGCCGGGTGTAGTCGACTCGCCGGCGTGATGACCCCATAGGTGGCCCCGTGCGAATCAGTCGCCGGGTTCCAGCATGGTGTCTGCCTCGAGTGGCTCGGGGGTCCGCTTGGATCGCCGCAGGCGCTTCTCCAGACGGGTGGCCACCGCGGATAGGGCGAAGTTGAGGCTGATCATCAGCACGGCGATCACGATCAACGCGGGAACGTAGTTGCCGTAGGTCGAGCCGATCACCGTTCCCTGACGCACCATCTCCAGGAAGGTGATCTGGTAGCCGATCGCGGTGTCCTTCAGCGCCACCACCAGCTGCGACACCAGCACCGGCAGCATCGAGGTGATGGCCTGGGGCAGCAGGACCGAGCGCATCGTCTGCCCCCAGCTCAACCCGAGCGCGGCGGCGGCCTCGCTCTGTCCGCGCGGCAGCGCCCCGACACCGGAGCGGACGATTTCGGCGATCACCGCGCCGTTGTAAAGGGTCAGGCCGGTCACCACGCCCGCCAATGCCAGTTGCTTGGACGGGAACACGTCGTAGAGCGCGAAGAGGAAGTAGGCGAAGATCATCATGATCAGCACCGGGACCGCACGGAAGAACTCGACGATCACCCCGCAGATCCGGTTGATCCACGAAGAGGGGTGCAGCCGGCCCACCCCGAGCAGCAGTCCCAGAATCAGTGCCAGCACGATCGACAGTGCGGCGGCGGTCAGGGTGCCGACGACGCCGGGCAGCACATAGGTCTTCCACAGGTCGCCGGTGGTGAACGGCTGCCACTTCGCGGACGTCAGCTGACCCTTATCGGCGAGCTTGGCGATGATCGCCCACACCACCAGGGCGGCCAGGCCCACCGTCGCTGCGGAGATGACCCGGTTGCGCGCCCTGGCCCGCGGGCCCGGCGCATCGAAGAGGACTGAAGCGCTCACCGGTGCCGTCCGTTCCTCGTCATCCCTGCGGTCATCTCTGCGGTCGTCACCGTGCCACCGCCCAACGGTTGCCCAGCCAGCCGAACAGCAGCCCCAACGGCAGGGTCAGCAGCAGGAATCCGAAGGCGAAGATTCCGCCCACCACCAACAGCGCAGCGGTGTTCTCGATCATCTCTTTCATCAGCAGGGCGGCCTCGGCCACGCCGATCGCCGAGGCGATGGTGGTGTTCTTGGTCAGCGCGATCAACACCGAGCCCAACGGGATGATCACCGCCCGAAACGCCTGCGGAAGCAGGACGATCCGCAGGTTCTGCCCGAAGGTCAGTCCCAGGGAGCGGGCCGCCTCGGCCTGGCCGACCGGGACGGTGTTCACCCCCGCCCGCACCGTCTCGCAGACGAAGGCCGCGGTGTAGACCGCCAGGCCGAGCACGGCCAGCCGGAAGTTGCTGTCGGCGATCGAGGTCGGGGAATCCGGATCGGCCAGCGTGATGCCCAGCGTCTGGGCCAGGCCGAACGAACAGAACAGGATGATCAGGGTCAGCGGGGTGTTGCGCACCACGTTGACGTAGGCGGTCCCCAGCCAGTTGAGCATCGGAACCGGGGAAAGCCGCATCGCCGCCAGCGCGGTGCCGAGAATCAGCGCACCGATGGCCGCGAGCACGGTCAGCTTGATGGTTGTCCAGAACGCCTTGACGATCAGGCCGCCGTACTGGCCCAAAATGTCGACCCGCTCCGTGTCCGCGCCGGCGGTGTCGGTGTCCAGCGGCGGGGGTGGGGGTGCACTGATCCCGGCGGGGCCGAGATTGCGGTCGAAGGCGTCCTTCCACTCGCCGTCCCGCTGCATCTTGAGGATCGCCTCGTTGATTTTGGCGCGCAGATCGAGATTTTCCCGCTGTAGTCCGATGCCGTAGTGCTCCACCGAGAACGGCTTGCCGATGATTTTGAACGTGCCGGGGGACTGGGCGGCGAACCCGGCCAGGATCACCTCATCGGTGCTGACCGCGTCGATCGCCCCGTTGCGCAGCGCCTCCACGCAGGCCGAGTAGGTGTCGTACTGCTGTAACTGCACACCCGGGTACTTGTCCTTGATCCGCTGGGCCGGGGTGGAGCCGGACACCGAGCAGAGTTTCTTGCCGTTGGCCAGTGACTCCGGTCCGCTGATGTCGGTGGTGTCGGCCCGCACCAGCAGGCTCTGCCCGGTGTCGAGGTAGGGCCCGGCGAAGGCGACTTTCTGTTTGCGGGCGTCGGTGATCGAGTAGGTGGCCACGATGTAGTCCACCTGCCCGTTCTGGATGAGCGTCTCGCGCTGTCCGGAGGGGGCTTCCTTCCAGTCGATCTGGTCGGGGGCGTAACCGAGTTGCCCGGCGACGTAGGTAGCGACGTCGACGTCGAAGCCGGCCATCGTGCCGTCCGGCTTCTTGACAGCCAGTCCGGGCTGGTCGAACTTGGTGCCGATGGTGATCGTGTCACCGCCCCCGCCGCAGCCGGCCAATGCCAGCGGCAGGCCGAGGACCAGCGTGAGGATCACGATGAGGCGAAGGGGCAGTGACCGCATGGTTCTGGTGGCCTCTAGTGGCTGAGAATCTTGCCGAGGAAGTCCCGGGCACGCTCGGAGCGCGGGCTGGAGAAGAAGTCCTCCGGCGCGGCGTCCTCGACGATGGTGCCGTCGGCCATGAACACCACCCGGTTGGCGGCCCGCCGGGCGAAGCCCATTTCGTGGGTGACCACCACCATCGTCATGCCCTCACCGGCCAGCGAGGTCATCACGGCCAGCACCTCGTTGACCATCTCCGGGTCCAGGGCGCTGGTGGGTTCGTCGAACAGCATCACCTTCGGGGCCATGGCCAGGGACCGGGCGATGGCCACCCGTTGTTGCTGGCCGCCGGAGAGCTGGGCGGGGTACTTGTCGGCCTGGCTGGCCACCCCGACCTGCTCCAGCAGCGACATCGCCTGTGCGCGGGCCTGATCCTTGTCGATCTTGCGCACCTTGATCGGGGCGAGCATCACGTTTTCCACGATGGTCTTGTGGGCGAAGAGGTTGAAGGACTGGAACACCATGCCCACATCGGACCTCAGCTGGGCCAGTTTGCGGCCCTCCGAGGGCAGCACCTCCCCGTCGATCGCGATCGTTCCGGAGTCGATGGTCTCCAGCCGGTTGATGGTCCGGCATAGCGTCGACTTGCCCGATCCCGACGGCCCGAGGACCACCACGACCTGCCCCCGGTCGATGTCGATGTTGATGTCTTTGAGCACGTGCAGGGCTCCGAAATGCTTGTTGACGCCCTTGATCGAGATCATCGGGACCGCCCCGCCCTCAGCCATGCACCCAGACCCTACCCACCCGCGGCCGGATCCGCGTGCCTTAAGAGCGATCCGCCGAAGCGCCCGTCCCGGCGCCGTCCGTACCATGAGCAGGTGACTTCGGTGCTCGGTCAGGACCACGACGCGGGTGGGGAGGCGCTCTCCGCGCCCGCCCGCACCTACCAGGTCCGCACCTACGGCTGCCAGATGAACGTCCACGACTCCGAACGGCTGGCCGGCCTTCTGGAGGCCGCCGGCTATCTGCGTGCGCCGGACGGTACCGACGCCGACGTCGTGGTGTTCAACACCTGCGCGGTGCNNNNACAACAAGCTCTACGGCAACCTCAGTCATCTCGCGCCGCGCAAGCAGGCCGAACCCGATATGCAGATCGCCGTCGGTGGTTGTCTGGCCCAGAAGGACCGGGACGCCGTGCTCGCCCGGGCACCGTGGGTCGACGTGGTCTTCGGCACCCACAACATCGGCTCGCTGCCGACCCTGCTGGAGCGGGCCCGGCACAATCGCAAGGCTCAGGTGGAGATCGCCGAGGCGCTGCGGGAATTCCCCTCGGCTCTGCCCGCCGCGCGCGAATCCGCCTACGCAGCCTGGGTTTCGGTCTCGGTGGGGTGCAACAACACCTGTACTTTCTGCATCGTTCCCTCGCTGCGGGGCCGGGAGGTGGACCGCAGCCCGGCCGATATCCTCGCCGAGGTGCGCGCTCTGGTCGACCAGGGCGTACTGGAGGTCACCCTGCTGGGGCAGAACGTCAACGCCTACGGGGTCTCCTTCGCCGACCCGCAGGCCCCGCGTGACCGTGGAGCCTTCGCCGCGCTGCTTCGCCAGTGCGGCCGGATCGAAGGGCTGGAGCGGGTGCGCTTCACATCCCCGCACCCGGCGGAGTTCACCGACGACGTCATCGAGGCCATGGCACAGACCCCGAACGTCTGCCCGGCGCTGCACATGCCGCTGCAGTCCGGATCCGACCGGGTGTTGCGGGTGATGCGCCGCTCCTACCGCGCGGAGAGATACCTCGGCATTCTCGATCGGGTTCGCCAGGCCATGCCGCACGCCGCCATCACCACCGACATCATCGTCGGCTTCCCGGGTGAGACCGAGGAGGATTTCGCCGCCACCCTCGACGTGGTGCGCCGGGCGCGGTTCTCGGCGGCCTTCACCTTCCAGTACTCGCGGCGGCCCGGCACTCCGGCGGCGGAGTTGGACGGACAGATCCCCAAGGATGTCGTCACCGACCGTTACCGGCGGCTGATCGAATTGCAGGAGTCGATCTCTCTGGAGGAGAACGCCGCTCTGGTCGGCCGCACCGTCGAGGTGCTGGTGGCAGCCGGTGAGGGGCGCAAGGACTCCGCCACGGCGCGGATGAGCGGACGTGCCCGCGACGGTCGGCTGGTGCATTTCACGCCCGGGGCGGCCGAGGTCCGTCCCGGCGATATCGTCGAGACGACCCTCACCGGGGCTGCACCCCACCACCTGATCGCCGACGCGCCGTTGCTGTCCCACCGGCGCACCCGCGCTGGTGACGCCCATGCGGCCGGGCGCCGCCCGCGCACCGTGGGGCTGGGCCTACCGCCGGTGGGTGCCCCGCCCGTCGAACCCGACCCGACTACGACAGGATGTGCGCGATGACCGGAGCGCCGGACGAGTTCGAGGCCTACCGGGCCGAGCTGGAGGCGGCCGAACGGCGCGTGGCCGGTGAGATCGACCCGGGCGCAAGGGCTTTGGTGGTGGCCATCCTCGTCTTCGTGCTGTTGGTGTCGTTCATCCTGCCGCACACCGGCGGCGCCCGCGGGGTCGATGTGCTGATCGGTGACGACCGGGCCATCAGCGTGGGCATCGCTCTGCCCTCGAGGTTGTTCAGTTGGTTCGCCCTGGTCTTCAGCGTCGGCTTCTCGATGCTGGCCCTACTGACCCGGCGCTGGATTCTGGCCTGGATCGCGCTGGCCGGCAGCGCCATCGGCATCGCACTGGGGATGCTGGCGGTGTGGTCCCGTCAGACCGCCGCGATCGGCCAGCCCGGCCCCGGTATCGGGCTGGTCGTGGGCTGGTTCGCGGTGATCCTGCTGACCTTCCACTGGGCGCGGGTGGTCTGGACGCGCACCGCCCTGCATCTGGCCGCTGAAGCCGAGCGCCGCCAAGAGGCGGCGGGTCAGCGGGGAAAGTCCCTGCTCGACGGTCTGGACCCTCCAGGCGCGCAGAAGCCGACGGAGCCCGGGGAGCCCTGACAGCCGCGAGTCTGTGGGCGCCGTTTGACTGTCAGCGCCGTTTGACTGTCAGCGCCGCTTGGTGAGAGCTTTCGCCGCGGCGTCGGCCCACTCGCGCCACTGCGCGGCGCTGGCCCGGGCCTGCTCGGCCTCCTTCTCCCGGCCGGCGGCCGTGGCCTTCTCGGCCTGGCGTTCGAACTGTTGCGCGCGAGCGCGGAACTGTTCGGCGCGGGCCGCGGCCTCCGGGTCGATCCGGGTGGCGTCGACGGCGTCGCGGACCTTCTTCTCCACCGCCTTCAGGCGCCGTTCCAACTCGGGGGCCTGGTCCCGGGGGGCCTTGCCGATTGCGTCCCACTTGTCGGTGATGCCGCGCAGCGCCGCGCGGGCGGCCGCCGGGTTGGTGACGTCGATCCTCTCGGCCTCGACCAGCAGCCGTTCCTTGGCCTCGCCGTTGGCGCCGAACTCGGCGTCACGCTCGGCGTTCACCGCGTTGCGGGCGGCGAAGAACGTGTCCTGGGCGGCCTTGAACCGCCGCCAGAGCGCCTCGTCGTTGTCCTTCGACATCCGGCCTGCGGACTTCCACTCGGCGAGCAGGCCGCGGAAGGCCGCCGCGGTGGCGTTCCAGTCGGTGGACCCGGACAGTTCCTCGGCGCGGGCGCACAGCTTCTCCTTGGCCTCCCGGATCCCGGCACGTTCCCGGTCGAGCTCGGCGAAGTGCGTGCCGCGGCGACGGTTGAACGCGTCGCGTGCCGCCGAGTACCTCTTCCACAGCGCGTCGTCGACCTTGCGGTCCAGGCCGGTGATGGTCCGCCACTCCTCGAGGATCGCCCGCATCCGGTCTCCGGCGGACTTCCACTGGGTGGAGTTGGCGGCCAGGTCCTCGGCCTCGACGGCCAGCGCCTCCTTGCGGGCGGTCTGCGCCGCGCGCTGTTCGTCGCGGCGGGCCCGCTCGGCCTGGGCCGTCTCGTCGGCCTGTTCGGTGATGGCGGCCAGACGGCGGGCCAGCGCGTCGACATCCCCGAGAACGCTTGCGGTGGCCAGCGATTCGGCCAGTGTCGCGGCGGCGGCCTTGATCTTGCGGGCATCGCCGGTGCCGGAGGCCAGCCGGGCCTCCATCAACGTGACCTCGGTGGCCAGGTCATCGAATCGTCGCCCGAAATGGTCGAAGGCGGCCTCCGGGTCGCCGGCCTGCCAGGAGCCGATGACCCGCTCGCCTGCGGCGGTGACCAGGTAGACCGTGCCGTCGTCGGCGACCCTGCCGAACCGGCGGGGATCGTTGTGGGCCGGCAGGGGAACTGCGGGTGGGTGCGGCCGGGGAACGGGACGAGCCGGGCCCGGCCGGGGAGCGGGCCTGGGGGTCTCGTCGGTACGCGCGTCATCGCCCGTCATGGCTCACCTAACCCTCCGCGCGGCGGCGCCGCGCTCCTGCCGCGCGAAGCGGCTCCGTTGCCTCGCCACCCGCCGGGATGCGGCGGGCGACGTGGTTTATTGAACCAGTTCGCCGGTGGGCGCGCCGACGGGTTCGCCGGTAGACGGTTGCCGGGGTGGTGGCGTTGCGGGGCCTGTGACCCCGAATGGGATAGGAGGGCAGGTGGCCAAGTCGGATATCGCCGCTCTGCTGGCGTTGGGCGCGGCCCTGTTCATCGCCATGGGCGATGTCATCCACCAGCGGTCGGCCCACACGGTCACCGACGAGCCGGTCGGCTACCTCGATCTGTTCCTGCGGCTGCTCAAGGACCGCCAGTGGTGGCTGGGCAGTGCGGTCTCAGCGGTCGGTTTCGGCCTGCAGGCCGCCGCCCTCGGGCTGGGATCGGTGCTGCTGGTACAGGCGATCCTGGTCACCTCGCTGCTGTTCGCGTTGCCGATCAACGCCCGCCGCGGCGGGCGGCGGGTCAGTCGCCCGGAGTGGTTGTGGGCGGTGCTGCTGGCCGCCTCGGTCGCGGTGATCGTCACCGTCGGCAATCCGACCGCCGGGCACTCTCGTGCGGGGTTCGAGGTGTGGGTCGTGGTCATCGCGGTGATGGCTCCGGCCCTGGTCGCTTGCGTCGCCGGTGCCCGGGTGCTGGCCGGCCGGCCGGCCGCCGCGGTACTGCTCGGCCTGGTGTCCGGCTCGCTGTGGGGGGTCTTCGCCGTGCTGACCAAGGGCGTGGTCGGGCGCCTCGAGCACGGGCCGATGGCGGTGCTGACCGCGCCGGAGTTGTACGCCTGGGCCGCGGTGGCCGTCGCGGCGACGGCCTGGCAGCAGTCGTCGTTCCGGGCCGGTTCCTTGTCCGCCTCGCTGCCCACCATGACCGTCGCCGAACCGGTGGTGGCCTCGGTGCTGGGCATCGCGGTGCTCGGTGAGGCCGTGCGCCCCGGCCGGGACGGCTGGGTGCTGCTGCTGGCCGCCGTCGCCGCCATGGTGATCGCCACCGCGGCCCTGGCCCGCAGCGAGGCGACGGGGGGATCTGGGATCGGCGCTGCGGGGGGTTCGGCCGGCAGCCGCTAGCGTGGTGGCCGTGTTGGCGGCCATCGCGATGACTCCCTCCGCGCCTGTTCTCATACCCGAGTTGGCCGGTTCGGCCGCCGCTGAGGTCGCCAGGTTCCGCGACGCCGCGGTGGCGGCCGCCGCCGCCCTGCCGCAGTCCTGGATCGCGGTCGGTGTGGGATCCGCCGATATCGTCATCGGCCCCGACGGCCGGGGCACCTTCGCCGGCTTCGGCGTCGACGTCCCGGTTGCGCTGTCGCCGCAGTCCGGCCCGCCGCTGACCGCGTTGCCGTTGTGCGCGTTGTTCGCCGGCTGGCTGCGCGGGCAGGCCAATCCCTCGGCCGTCGTGCAGGTTCGGGTCTATGACGCGACCCACGACGTCGACGCGGCCCTGGGCTTCGGTCGGGCCCTGCGAGCGGAGATCGACGCGAGCGACGTCCCCACCGGAGTCCTGGTGGTGGCCGACGGGGCCACCACGCTGACCCCGACGGCCCCGGGCGGGTACGAACCGGACACCCTGCCGCTGCAATCCGCGCTCGACGACGCGCTGGCAGGTGGGGACTGCGGCGCGCTGGCCCGGTTGCCGGACCGGATCTCGGGTCGGGTGGCCTACCAGGTCCTCGCCGGGGTGGCCGAACCCGGGCCCTCGGCCGCGAGGGAACTCGCCCGCGGCGCGCCCTACGGGGTCGGGTACTACGTCGGCACATGGACGCCGTGACGCGGCCCATCGCGATCGTCGGACCGACCGGAACCGGGAAGTCCGAACTCGCCCTCGAGTTGGCGGAGCGATTGAGCGGGCGGATCGCGGTCGAGGTGATCAACGCCGATGCCATGCAGCAGTACCGCGGGATGGACATCGGGACGGCGAAGGTTGCCCCGGCCTTTCGTGGTGGGGTCGCCCACCACCAACTCGACGTCCTCGACGTCACTGAGACGGCCACCGTTGCCCGGTACCAGCAGGCTGCGGTCGCCGACGTCGAGTCGATCGCAGCCCGCGGCGCGGTCCCGGTGATCGTCGGCGGCTCGATGATGTACGTCCAGTCGCTGCTGGACGGTTGGGAGTTTCCCGCCACCGACCCCGCGGTGCGGGACCGCTGGGAGCAGCGCCTGGCCGACGTGGGTACGACCGCTCTGCACGCCGAACTCGCCCGGCGCGACCCGGCCGCCGCCGCGGCGATCCTGGCCACCGACGGCCGCCGCATCGTCCGGGCGCTGGAGGTCGTCGAATTGACCGGCCGGCCGTTCGCCGCATCGGCTCCGACCATCGGGCCACCGCGCTGGGACACTGCGATCGTCGGACTGGACTGGGCGACGGAGGCCCTCGACGACAGGCTCGCCCGGCGTACCGACGCCATGTTCGACGCCGGCCTGGTCGGGGAGGTGCGCGGGCTGCTGGGCTGCGGTTTGCGCGACGGGGTGACCGCGGCCCGCGCTCTGGGCTACGCACAGGTGATCGAGGCGCTGGATGCCGGCGGCGGCGGTGCCGAACTCGACCGGGCCCGGGAACTGACGTTCATCGGAACCCGCCGGTACGTGCGGCGGCAGCGGTCGTGGTTCCGGCGCGACCACCGCATCCGGTGGCTGGACGCCGGCTCCGGCGGCCTGGCCGAGGCCGTGCTGACACACTGGCGGCACGTATCCTGACCAGGTGATCTTCGCCAAAGGACACGGCACCGAGAACGATTTCGTGCTGCTGCCCGACCTCGACGGCCGGCTTGAGTTGAGCGTTCCGGCGGTGAGCGCACTGTGTGACCGGCGGCGCGGTCTGGGCGCCGACGGGGTGCTGCGGGTCATCACCGCCGGCGCAGCCCTGGACGCCGGGATCCTCGAACGGCTGCCCGAAGGGGTCGAGGCCGGAAACTGGTACATGGACTACCGCAACGCAGACGGTTCGGTGGCGCAGATGTGCGGCAACGGCGTCCGGGTGTTCGCGCACTATCTGCGCGCGAGCGGACTGGAGGGCCGCGACGCGTTCGTGGTGGGTTCGCTGGCCGGGCCGCGACCGGTGGTCGTGCACGCCGCCGACGACCTCGCCGCCGAGGTGACCGTCGACATGGGCAAAGTGAACCGGCTGGGCCCCGGTGCGGCGACCGTCGGTGGGCGCCGGCTTTCCGGACTCGGGGTCGACGTCGGCAACCCGCATCTGGCCTGCCTGGTGCCCGACCTCACCGAGGCCGGGCTGGCGGCCCTGGACGTCGGCGCGCCCGTCGAATTCGACCGCGAGCAGTTCCCGCAGGGTGTCAACGTCGAGGTGCTGACGGCGGTGCACGATGGGGTGGTGACGATGCGGGTCCACGAACGCGGGGTCGGCGAAACCCGGTCCTGCGGAACCGGCACCGTCGCCGCCGCGGTGGCCGCACTCGACCACCGGGGCGAACGGACCGGCGCGTTGCGGATCCGGGTTCCCGGCGGGGAGGTCGGTGTCGAGATCACCGAAACCGGCAGCTTCCTGCGCGGACCGTCGGTTCTGCTGGCCCGGGGGGAATTGTCCGATGCCTGGTGGGCGGTCCAGGGTTGATCGGCCCGGGGTTGATCGGCGGGAACGCAAAACCTGATGCGCCGCGTTATACCGGCGTGCCACCCTGTGAAGACAAGTCATGACAGATCCCGATTCCCCCGGCGCCGAGCCCAGCCTCGGCGAACTCGCGCTTGAAGACCGCGCCGCGCTGCGGCGCGTCGCCGGATTGTCCACCGAGCTCGCCGACGTCTCCGAGGTCGAGTACCGGCAGCTGCGCCTGGAGCGGGTGGTGCTGGTCGGGGTGTGGACCGAGGGCAGCGCCGCCGATGCCGACGCCAGCCTCGCCGAACTCGCCGCGTTGGCCGAGACCGCGGGATCGGAAGTCCTTGAGGGCATGATCCAGCGCAGGGACAAGCCGGATCCGGCGACCTATATCGGATCGGGCAAGGCCGCCGAACTGCGCCAGACCGTCATCGCCACCGGCGCCGACACCGTCATCTGCGACGGCGAGCTGAGCCCCGCCCAGCTGACCGCGCTGGAGAAGGTCGTCAAGGTCAAGGTCATCGACCGCACCGCCTTGATCCTGGACATTTTCGCCCAGCACGCCACCAGTCGGGAGGGCAAGGCGCAGGTGGAGCTGGCGCAGATGCAGTACATGCTGCCGCGACTGCGCGGCTGGGGTGAGTCGATGTCCCGGCAGGCCGGCGGCCGGGCCGGCGGTAGCGGTGGCGGCGTCGGCACCCGCGGCCCCGGCGAAACCAAGATCGAGACCGACCGCCGCCGCATTCGCGAGCGGATGTCTCGGCTGCGCCGCGAGATCAAGGACATGAAACAGGTCCGCGACACTCAGCGCAGCCGTCGGCTGCACGGGGATGTGCCGTCGATCGCGATCGTCGGCTACACCAACGCCGGCAAGTCCAGTCTCCTCAATGCACTGACCGGGGCCGGCGTGCTGGTGCAGAACGCGCTGTTCGCCACCCTGGATCCGACCACTCGCCGCGGCGAGTTCGACGACGGGCGGCCGGTGGTGTTCACCGACACCGTCGGATTCGTCCGGCACCTGCCGACCCAGCTGGTCGAGGCATTCCGCTCCACCCTGGAAGAGGTGCTCGACGCCGACCTGCTCCTGCACGTCGTCGATGGCTCCGACGTCAATCCGATGGCGCAGATCGAGGCGGTCCACCGGGTCATTCGCGAGGTTCAGGCCGACCACCACACCCCGCCCGCACCGGAACTTCTGGTGGTCAACAAGTCCGATGCGGCCTCGCCGCTGACGCTGGCCCAGTTGCGCAGCGCCCTACCCGGCGCGGTGTTCGTCTCGGCCCGTACCGGGGAAGGTTTGGACCGGCTGCGCCGTCGGCTGGGGGAGTTGGTCGAGCCCCGTGAGGTGGCCGTCGACGTCACCATTCCCTACTCGCGTGGTGATCTGGTGGCCAGACTTCACGAGCAGGGCCGGGTCGATGCCACCGAGCACACCGCGGACGGAACCCGGGTGAAGGCCCGAGTGCCGGTTGCGCTGGCCGCGGCGGTGGCCGGCTACGGCACGGCCTGACCGCGGGAAACCAACCATCCGGTTGGTCTATCCTCGAAACAGGTCCACTGCAGCATCGTCGTCGGAGGTCACCGCCATGGGCAACGCCGTGAAGTACACCCGCACCATCTTCGAGCCCGAGCACGAGTTGTTCCGGGAGTCCTACCGGGCCTTCCTCGACAAACACGTCAAGCCATTCCACGATCAGTGGGAGAAGGACAAGATCGTCGACCGCGGCGTCTGGCTCGAGGCGGGCAAACAGGGGTTCCTCGGGATGGCCGTTCCGGAGCAGTACGGGGGCGGGGGTGACCCAGACTTCCGCTACAACACCGTCGTCGTCGAGGAGACCGTCGCCGGCCGCTACAGCGGGTTGGGCTTTTCGCTGCACAACGACGTCGTGGCGCCCTATCTGCTGCACCAGACCAACGAGGAGCAGAAACAGCGCTGGCTGCCGCAGTTCTGCACCGGCGAGATGATCACCGCGATCGCCATGACCGAACCCGGGACCGGCAGCGACCTGCAGGGCATCAAGACCCGCGCTGTGCGCGAGGGTGACCATTACATCCTCAACGGGTCCAAGACCTTCATCACCAACGGCATCAACGCCGATCTGGTGATCGTGGTGGCCCAGACCAACCCCGAGAAGGGGGCGCAGGGCTTCTCGCTGCTCGGCGTCGAACGCGGCATGGCGGGATTCGAGCGCGGCCGTCATCTCGACAAGATCGGACTCGACGCCCAGGACACCGCCGAGTTGTCGTTCACCGACGTACGCGTACCCGTCGAGAATCTGATCGGGGAGGAGGGCATGGGGTTCATCTACCTCATGCAGAACCTGCCGCAGGAACGCTTGTCGATTGCCGTGATGGCCGCTGCCGCCATGGAGGCGGTGCTCGAGGAGACGATTAGCTACGTCAAAGAGCGAAAAGCATTCGGCAAGCCTATCGGCTCGTTCCAGAACAGCAGGTTTTTGCTGGCCGAGTTGGCGACGGAGGCCACCGCGGTGCGCATCATGGTCGACGAGTTCATCGGACTTCACTTGGAGGAGAAGCTCACCGTCGATCAGGCTGCGATGGCCAAGTGGTGGACCACCGAGGCTCAGGTCCGCCTGATCGACCGGTGTGTGCAACTCCACGGGGGCTACGGCTATATGCGCGAATACAACGTTGCCCGGGCTTATCTGGATGCCCGCGTGCAGACCATTTACGGCGGGACCACTGAGATCATGAAGGAGATCATCGGGCGCAGTCTCGGGGTCTGAGTGCAGCGACGCAGGCTGCTGCCCGCCATTTCGATTTAATCCGGTTTTTATCTCGATTCGGATTCCGGCTTCGGTTTGTCCCGCGTGTCGTGGTTAGCTGGCGCGGAAATATGTGACGCTAAGCACCATTATCAAGCTTGTGGCCAATCTCGACCGAACGCGGGAGAACAGTGCATGACGCGGTTAGCTAATCGGCGGAACCGGACCATGGGGCGCCTCACACTCGGAGCGCTCGCCACCGTCGCCGTGGCGGCCCTCGCGATACCCAGTGCGCTGGCCACGCCGGAGAGCGATGCGGCTGACGCGATCAATCAGGCCTGGAACGCTGCCGGCGGTGCCGACTCCGTGGTGGGCGGCATGGACGGCGAGGTCTACGAGGTGGGCGCCGGGTACGGCCAGAAGTTCACCGACGGCAAGATCTTCTTCACTCCCGCCGCCGGGGCCCACCTGATCTACGGGGCGATTCTGGACAAGTACGAGTCTCTCGGCGGGCCAGCCGACAGTGATCTCGGATTCCCCAACATCAACGAGGTCCCGGGTCTCGTCGGTCCGGACAGCCGGGTCAGCACCTTCGACGCCAGCGACAAGCCGGCCATCTTCTGGACGCCGGACACCGGCGCCTGGGCCGTTCGCGGCGCCATCAATGCGGCCTGGGACAAGCTCGGCGGGTCGTCCGGGGCGCTCGGCGTTCCCGTCGAGGATGAACGCTACGACGGCGATCTGGTGAGCCAGAAGTTCACCGGCGGTGAGGTGACCTGGAATCACGTCACCAACACTTTCACCACCGATCCGGCTGGTTTGGCCGACAGCCTGGCCGGACTCGAGGTCCCCATGGATCCCACCACGATGATCAGCCTCGCCTGGCGGGCCAGCGGTGGGCTCGGCGGCCCCCTCGGGGCGCGGCAGGGTGAGCAGTCGACGATCGGCGACGACGGAGCTGCCCAGGGTTACGCCGGCGGAAAGATCTTCTACTCCCCGCAGACCGGTGCACACGCCGTTACCGGTGCGATCCTCTCCGAGTACGAGTCGGTGGGCGGTCCCACCGGCGATCTCGGCTACCCGACCGGGACCGAGGTTGACGGCGGTGTCCCCAACAGCCGGATCAGTGCCTTCAGCGCCCCGGACAAGCCGGTGATCTTCTGGACCCCGGACACCGGCGCGGTCGTGGTGCGCGGGGCCATCAATGCGGCCTGGGAAAAGCTGGGCGGGGCCACCGGAACGCTGGGTGTGCCGACCGGTGAGCAGACAGTCAAGGGCGACACGGTCACCCAGAAGTTCAGCGGCGGTGAACTCTCGTGGAACGCTGCCACCAAGGAATTCAGCTCGGATCCGGCGGAACTGGCTGCGTCGTTGTCGGGTATGGAAATGCCCGAGGCGGTGGCCGAGACGCCGGCCGCCCCGGCCTCCGGCGAGGCCGGGAGCAAGGGCGGTTGGGGCTGGTGGTGGCTGCTGATCGCCATCCCGTTGCTGCTCCTGCTCGGTCTGCTCGGCGCCCGGGTCCTGCGTAAGCCCAGTCCTGGCCGCCAGACCGCGAAGCGGGAGGTCTACGCGGCCGGGTCACGCGACGACCACTGGCCGTCGGGGAGCCGGACGGAGTCCGGATACGAGCCGGCCGGATGGGCCCAGGCTTCTGCCGAGACCGCCGAGCAGAAGTCCGAATTCGAATCCGACGAGGACGCTATCGACACCGCCCCGACGCGGGTTCCGAGCGAGGCCGAACTTGCCGAAGCGCACCCGGAGACATCGGAGTCCGGCGACTGGTTCTCGCCGTTGCCCGAGTTCGGACGACATTCGGTCAGTGATTCGGCGTCAAACTGGCGGATGGATCTCGACGAGACGGATTCCCCCCGTCGTCGGCATTCCGCCGAGGAGATCAACACCTGGACCGCGGCCGTCGATGAGGCCGACGGGGTTGTAGAAATCGTCGAAGAGGTCGTCGAGGTGGAGACGGTCCTCGATGTCGAAAGCCCGGAGGCGGATCGCGAGGAGTCGAACGAGGAGCCGTGGCGGCCGGCGATCCACCTGCCGTTGGCCGACCCGTACCAGGCGCCGGAAGGCTACTCGATCAAGGGCAACACCCATTCGGGCCTGTACTACACCCCGGATTCGGCCCTGTACGACAACACCATCCCCGAGGTGTGGCTCGCCAGCGAGGAGCTGGCTCAGGCGAACGGCTTCGTCAAAGCGCCGGAGTAGTTGCCGCCTCCCGGGCGCTCGACGATCGGGCGCTCGGAGTAGCCGGCGTCAGATCTTGCGGATCACGGTGACGATCTTGCCGAGGATGACGGCGTCGTTGCCTGGGATGGGGTCGAATGCCGGATTGTGCGGCATAAGCCAGACCTGGCCGGCGGTTCGCTTGAAGGTCTTGACCGTTGCCTCGCCGTCGATCATCGCCGCGACGATATCGCCGTTGTCGGCCACGTTCTGCTGACGAACCACCACCCAGTCGCCGTCGCAGATGGCCGCGTCGACCATCGACTCGCCGACCACTTTCAGCAGGAACAGCGAGCCCTCGCCGACCAGTTCGCGCGGCAGCGGGAAGACCTCTTCGACCGCCTCCTCGGCCAGGATCGGACCACCGGCAGCGATCCGGCCCAGAACAGGCACGAACGTCGGCTCCGGCAGTGCATCGGAGCCGGGCACGTCGGTCACCACCGGTGTGGGCGTCTCATCGGTGCCCCGAACATCCACCGCACGCGGGCGGTTCGGGTCGCGGCGCAGATAGCCCTTGCGCTCGAGTGTGCGCAATTGGTGGGCCACCGATGACGTCGAGGTGAGCCCGACCGCATCGCCGATCTCCCGGATGCTCGGCGGGTAGCCGCGACTGGTCACCGAGGCCCGGATGACCTCGAGGATGGTGCGCTGCCGTTCGGTGAGGCCGGCGGCCGATCCGTGGGATCCGGGGTGGGGGCCGGGAGTCTTCGTGCTGTCGCTCATAGCGGCGAATCTAGTCCCGTTCGAACCGGAAATCAAACATGTGTTCGACCGTGTCGCCATCGCGCAGTGGAGTGGCTGTGATCCACCGAGCCGTCACGGCGCGACTGGAGTGCTGTTTGTCGGTGGCCGGACGTAGCCTTCGGACACGCCCGATCAAATGTTCGAACATCGAACATCTGATCGAGTACCGTCTTCGAACATCGGAGCGAATGCCCGCAGGAAGGAATCGACATGACTGCCCTCGACGACCGGCACATGGTGGACTGGAACACGGCCTGGGCGACTCCGGTGCGCACCGGTCGCCCGCCGTCGGTCAGGGGCGGCGGCCGCCCGGCGCTGTCACAACGGCCAGGTCGGGCTCGGCCGGCGGTGGCTCCGCTGCGCTATCGGGGCAGCGGCGTCGCGGTGTCGCGCGCCCAGCACGCGAACCGGCCGGTCAGTACAGCGGCCACCATGGGCCTCGCGGGCCTGGCGGCGCTGATCACCCTGTGGCTCGGGCTGCTGGCGCAGGTCAGCTCCGATAGCGCCGCCGCGCCGGCTTCCGTTCCCGAGCAACTTGCGGTGGTCGAGGTGCAGGCCGGTGAGAGTCTTCAGCAGCTTGCCGGCAGGGTGGCTCCCCAGGTCCCGGTCGGGCAGGTCGTCGAACGGATTCGCGACCTGAATCATCTGGACTCCGTCGCGGTCGACGCTGGCCGGACCTTGATCGCCCCGGTTGCCTGATCGGCGGGGACTTCACGACGATGTTCGAGGCGGAGGTTGCGGGGACTCGAATTAGCCGTGCGGTCCGTGGGTCCACCGGCCGCGTGCCGGCGCCCGTCGTCATCGGCCCCCGGGTAGGCTCGAAGACGGCTCAGCGGGTCGGTAGAGGAGAGGGCGTAATCATGCACTGTCCTTTCTGCCGCAACCCCGATTCCCGTGTCGTCGATTCCCGCGAGACCGACGAGGGGCAGGCGATTCGGCGTCGGCGGTCATGCCCGGAATGCGGTCGTCGTTTCACCACCGTCGAGACCGCAGTCTTGGCGGTGGTGAAACGGAGCGGTGTCACCGAACCGTTCAGTCGGGAGAAAGTGGTCAGCGGCGTCCGTCGCGCCTGTCAGGGGCGGCAGGTCGACGATGATGCACTGAACCTGCTGGCACAGCGGGTCGAGGACTCCGTCCGAGCGGCGGGTTCGCCGGAGATCCCCAGCCACGATGTCGGGCTGGCCATCCTGGGACCGTTGCGGGAATTGGACGAGGTCGCCTATCTGAGGTTCGCCTCGGTGTACCGGTCCTTTTCCTCCGCGGAGGATTTCGAGCGGGAGATCGAGGCACTTCGGGCCCACCGGGCGGTTGACGCGTCGTCTTGAACGATGACCTCCCGACGCGATGTCATCGGAGGTGCCGCACCCCGTCATCGACCACCCGGCCGGCGACCTCGACCCAGCCCTCGGGATTCCATCTGGTGGAGATGTGTGATCCCCGGCCCTGTGTGATCTTCAGGTCGCGGCTGAGATGGTCGGTTATTCGGATCGCCGCCGAACCGGTCGCCTCGTCCTCGGCCACGCCGAGGCTCACTGCGAACATCCGCGAGCGCAGCCGACCGGCCTCCTGGTCAATCCATGTCCACAGGTAATGCTCGGTGTCTTCGGGGTAGTCCGCGGGTTCGGCAGCCTCGAGATCGGCCACGGAGTCAACCTCGTGGATGGCGAACTCCGGCCCCCACTCCGAGCGGGCCACGACGGTGGTCTGGTCGTCGTCGTAATGGACCTGGACGATGCCGGCGGGGACCTGCAGAGTGTTGACCGGCATACCCCGTTGGCGCAGCCACCACGCTGCGCCCACGGTGGGGTGGCCGGCGAACGGCAGTTCGGTGACAGGGGTGAAGATGTGCGCGTGCGCGGTGGTTGAGCCGTGCTGCGGCAGGTCGATGAAGATGGTCTCGCTATATCCCAGCGCGGCGGCTACGGCCTGGCGGCCGGCAGGGGGGACCGCGCCTGCATCGACAACCCCGAGCGGGTTGCCGAAACGGCCGTCAGCATCGGTGAACACCCGAAGGACGGTGACGTCGATGCCCATACTTCGACAGTACGCCGCCGGCGTCAGTTCCCGCCGCCTCCGGGATCCTCGAAGTCTTCGGCCTGCTCGGCCAGGAAGCGTTCGAATTCCGCGCCGAGTTCTTCCCCGCTGGGCAGGTCCTCGTCGCGGGCCAGCAGCGAGCGGCTTTCCTGGGCGGCGACGAATGCGTCGTACTGGCGTTCCAGCGCGCTGACCACCCCGGCGACTTCGTCGGAGGCCTCGACTTGCTCATCGATCTTGCCGCGCACCACCGCGGCAGCCTCGCTGAGCGCCTGCATGGGAAACTGCAGGGACGCGGACGCGGCGATGTTCTCCAGCAGTGCCTCGGCGGCGGCGGGGTAGTCGGTTTGGGCCAGGTAATGGGGAATGTGCACGGTGAATCCCACGGCCTCGTGTCCGTGCTGGGCCATCCGAAACTCCAGCAGGTTCGACACGCTGCTGGGCACCTGCACCTCACCCACCCACGGCTGATGATCGGCGATGAGTTCACGGTTGTTCGAATGTGCGGTCAGCGTCACCGGCCTGGTGTGCGGGACCGCCATGGGGATCGCCCCCACGCCGATGGTCCGGCGGACGCCCAGCCGCTCGGCGAGCAGGCGCACGGCGGTGATGAAACGCTCCCACTGCAGATCGGGCTCCAAACCGGCCAACAGCAGGAACGGTGTGCCCAGGCTGTCGCGCAGCGCGTAGAGGTTGAGCTGCGGGTCCTGGTAGTGGGTGAAGTGGTCGGTCTTGAACGTCATTATCGGCCGTCTGGACCGGTAGTCCAACAGATCGTCGATCGCGAAGGACGCGACGAGTTCGGTGTCCAGGGAGTTCTTGAGATGCTCCGAGGCCAGCCGGATGGCGTGCCCCGCATCGGAGAAGCCCTCCAAGGCGTGAATCAGCACCGGCCCGCGACCGTCGGAGGTGGCCAGTTGCGGAGCCGGGAACTCCAATTCATACATCCGGTCGGGACGGTGCTCATGGCCTTGCTCGCCAGCCAACGCCTACCTCCTCGCTTGTTGCTCATAACCCGCCACGGCGCTCGAGTGCTTGCGCGCGGACACCATGTGCAACGCGCGGGAGGCGTGGGTCGTTCCCGAAGACAATTGTCCACAGTCGCGGGTTGGTCCACAGCGGTACGGTCTGCAGGCCTCGGGGGTGGCTGTCGTGACGGTCGCCGGTGACAACGTCGGGGCATGACCACACCCCCGCCTGAATTTCGTTTCACCAATCCCGGCGCGCTGATCGCCGCCCTGCCCGCCGTGCTCGGCTTCGTTCCGGAGAAGTCCCTAGTCCTGGTGTCCCTCGAGGAGGGCCGGATGGGCGCCGTGATGCGGGCCGATCTGTCGGCGGACCTCAGCGAGAACCTCGGCCGGCTCGCCGAGGTCGCCGCCGGCGGGGGCGCCGACCGGGTGATCGCGGTGATCGTCGATGCCGACGGTGCGGACTGCCCGATGTGCGAATCCGACCACCGCCGGCTGCACGACGCTCTGACAGCGGCCCTGCGGGATCATCGCATTCAGCTTTACGCGGCGCACGTGGTCGACCGCGTGGAGGCCGGCGGGAACTGGCACTGCATCGACGGTTGCGGGGACGGGGGAGCCGTCGAGGATCCCGGTTCCTCGCCGCTGGCGGCGGCCGCGGTTCTCGACGGACGGCGCCTGTATCCACGCCGTGCCGACATGCAGGCCGTCGTCGCGATCGCCGATCCCGCTCGCACGGAGGAGTTGGTGGAGCCGATTCGGGCCTGGGCTGCGATACGGCAGGCGGACTGGGAGAGCGATCCGGATGGCTGCGGCCGCCGCGATGTGGAGGCCGCCATGGCAGTGGCCAACCGATTGGCCGACGGCGGCAGTCCCGACGACCAGGAATTGATCCGGCTGGCCTGCGCCATCACCGATGTGGCCGTTCGCGACACCCTCTACGCGTTGGCGGTCGGAGCCGACGCCGCAGCCGCGGAATCCCTCTGGGCGGTCTTGGCCCGAATACTCCCGGAGCCTTGGCGGGTGGAGGCTCTTGTCCTGCTGGCCTTTTCGGCCTACGTCAGGGGAGACGGGCCGCTGGCGGGGCTGTCGCTGGAGGCGGCTTTGCGGTGCGATCCCGACCACCGGATGGCCTGCATGCTGGACACCGCCCTGCAATCCGGAATGCGGCCCGAGCGGATTCGCGAACTCGCGGGCACTGGTTACCGGCTCGCCAAACGATTGGGTGTCAGCCTGCCGCCCAGAAGGGCGTTCGGCCGTGCCGGTTAGACCTTCTCGACCTTGACCGCGTGGGCCATCTCATGTGGGAGGTCGACGTTCTGGTGGCCGGCCACCACGATCGTCACGTCGCCGTCGGGACTGTTTTGGACCAGAACCCGGGCGCTGGGAACCACACCGGCCTCTTTGAGGCGCCCGATCAGCGCGACGTCGGCCTGAACGTGCTCGGTCAACTGGCGCACCACCACCGCCACCGAATCGCCGACCGGCAATTCGGTCAGCCGCACCAGGTCGGCATCGTCACGCCGCGGGCCGGCCTCGTCGAGGCCGAGCAGGCCCAGACCCGGAATCGGATTGCCGAACGGCGAGACGGTGGGATTGTCGAGGACCTGCACGAGGCGGCGCTCCACCTGCTCGCTCATGACATGCTCCCACCGGCAGGCCTCGGCGTGCACCTCCTCCCAGGGGAGGCCGATCACGTCGACCAGCAGGCGTTCGGCGAGGCGGTGTTTGCGCATCACCGAGACGGCCAGCCGCCGGCCCTTCTCGGTGAGCTCGAGGTGGCGGTCGCCGGCCACCCGCAGTAGCCCGTCGCGTTCCATCCGCGAGACCGTCTGGCTGACCGTCGGCCCGCTCTGCTCCAGGCGCTCGGCGATCCGCGCGCGCAGCGGGATGACGCCCTCCTCCTCGAGGTCGTAGATCGTGCGCAGGTACATCTCGGTGGTGTCGACCAGATCGTTCATTAGGGCACCCTTCGTTGCGTCGCGAGTCTACTTGCCTGGCTGCGGCGACGGTTTGCGAACGCGCTGTGCGAGGTGCTCCGGAACAGCTTTGCTCTTACAGCAGTGTGCCCGCCGTCGCCGGCGGGCACACTACGTGAACGGTTGGGATATCGGGTGAGCAGTTGGGATGTCGGGGTGAGCGGTTGAGGTAACGGGCTAGCTGGCGTACGAGCGCAGCCGCTCGGCGCGATCGCCGTTGCGCAGTTTGGCCATCACCTCACGTTCGATCTGACGCACCCGTTCCCTGGACAGGCCGAACAGCTTGCCGATTTGATCGAGGGTCCGGGGCTGGCCGTCGTCGAGGCCGAAGCGCAGCCGGATGACCTGTTGCTCGCGCTCGTCGAGGGTGGCCAGGACGTGGCGGATATCGGTGTGCAGCAGTTCGGCGATCACCGCGTTCTCCGCCGACATCGCTTCGGCGTCTTCGATGAAGTCGCCCAGCGGGGCCTCCTCGTCGCTGCCGACCGGCATGTCGAGGCTGACCGGGTCGCGGCTGTGCTCAAGAAGATCGTTGATCTTCTCCACCGGAATGCCCGATTCCTCTGCGAGCTCTTCATCGGTGGCTTCCCGGCCGAGGTTCTGATGCATCTCCCGCTTGATGCGGGCGAGCTTGTTCACCTGCTCCACCAGATGCACGGGCAACCGGATGGTGCGGCTTTGGTCAGCCATCCCGCGGGTGATGGCCTGGCGGATCC
>JAGQTQ010000016.1:0-3994 GCA_020438905.1 Mycobacterium sp. | reverse complement strand
CCTTGGTGTAGTCGAACTTCTCCATGGCCCGGATCAGACCCAGATTGCCCTCCTGGATCAGGTCGAGCAAGGGCATGCCGCGACCGGTGTAGCGCTTTGCCAGGGACACCACCAGACGCAGGTTGGCCTCCAGCAGGTGCCGGCGCGCCGCCTGCCCGTCGCGGACAACGACAGCGAGGTCGCGTTTGCGGTTCTCGCCCAATCGCTTGCGAGTCTGGAGCAGATGCTTGGCGTAGAGGCCGGCCTCGATCCGCTTGGCCAGTTCGACTTCGTCTGCGGCGGTGAGCAACGCCGTCTTCCCGATGCCGTTGAGGTACACGCGCACGAGGTCGGCCGCTGGGCTCTGGGCGTCCAAATCGCTGTCAACCCGGGTGGTGGTGGCGTTTGCCATGGGTGCCTCCTGATCGGCTCCAACTGTCGATCTGTCCAACGTCCTATTGAAGGAAAGAGTTCCCACGACCCCGTCGCTGTCACACGCCCTGAAGTGCGGAAACGCAACGGCGAGATAAGAATGTGCTGAGAATGCCGCCGGAGACGGCTCAGTGGGAACGTTCTTCGCCGGGCTTCGCGGCGTGCGGTGATCCGGCGTGCTGCTGGGATCCCGGGACGAGCCTCGCCTCCAGGGCGGGGCGTGGGGCGCGGGGGAACAGGGCCGTGCGCTCGGGTGCGTCGGGGAAGCGGCGCGGTTCCTCGGGGCGCCGCGGGGGACGGTCGTTGGCTATGAGCACCGCCATCCAGGGCAGCGGTATCGACGCGGCGAGAATGGCCAGCGAGATCAGGCCGTTGTGCCAAATGCCGTAGGCGACCGCGGCGGCGATGAAAGCCGGGATGCGCCAGAACATCAGCTTGAGGTACTTGCGAACCCGTGCCCGGTGCTGTTCCTCGTACGAATAGGCGGCCCTGGTGATCAGCACGGGCTGGCCTTCGTCGTCGAAACCCAATTCGTGCTCCATACCTTCACTGTTCCACATCTAGGCCCCGTGGAACGAGGATGTTTTTCTTACGGCGGTCTTACCGCAACCGTCTTAGCGGGACCGGAGGCCAACGGGCACAATGGCGGTATGCAGACCGACACCATCGAGCGGGCCGACAGCGACGAACGCGTAGACGACGGGAGCGACGGCGACAGGCCCAAGCATTTTCATTACGTCAAGAAGGACAGGATCGCTGAAAGCGCGGTCATGGGCACCCATGTCGTGGCGTTGTGCGGTGAGGTTTTCCCGGTCACCCGCTCGCCCAAGCCCGGTTCGCCGGTCTGCCCGGACTGCAAGCGGATCTACGAGACGCTCAAGAAGAGCTGACGGCGACCGGTTTATCGGTGTCCTGAGCCTGAGCAACCTGGCCGGGGGTTTTCCCGGAGCGGGATCTGGCACGCCAACGGTCCCGCCACTGTCGCCAGTGGGGTTCGGGAGCGGGCCACTCCTCCTGGATGGCGGCATTGAGCTCGGCCCCGATCATGATGGCGAACCCCATGAAGAACGCGAAGAGCAGAAAGGCGATCGGGGTCGCGAGCGCGCCGTAGGTGTAGCCGGTTCGGGTGATGTACTGCAGGTAGACGCGCAGGCCGGCGGTGGCGACAACGAACACCGCCGCGGCCAGCAGCGCGCCCCACACCAAGCGGTGGGTTGGCAGCGGCTGAGGCAGTGACACCCGGTAGAGAATCGTGACCGCCGCCAACAGGCCGAGCGCCAGCATCGGGTAGTAACCGAATCGAAGGACGTTATCCCAGCTTTCGGGGATGTGGCCGGCGATCGCGCGGGGGCCGAGGGCCACGAACGGTGCCGCTGCGATCACCGATACGAGCATCACCACGTAGAGGCCGAGGGCGAAGAACCGCTGCCGCACGGGATGGCGCAGTGGAGTCTGATCGTGAGCTTCCACCACGGAGTCGACGAAGGCCGAGATCGCCGAGGACCCGGCCCACAGGCTGATCACGAAGCCCAACGAGACCACTTCGCCGCGGGCGCCTTGAACGATGTCCCGGACGGTGGGTTCGATGATCTCCGCGACGATGTTCTTGGAGAAGAAACTGTTCGACGTGCTGATCAGTTGTTGTTGGATGGTGGGCAGAGTGTCCGGGCCGAACAGTGGGGCGATGTAGGCGAGGCTGCCCAGCATTCCGAGTAGCAGCGGAGGCAGTGACAGCACCGACCAGAAACCGGCCTGGGCCGATTCCGAGAAGATCGAGTCGTCCCAACTCTTGGACAACGTGCGTTTGGCGATGCGCCACGCGTGGTGGCGTGTTGGCTGTGCCGGCGGTCGGTCGGTCATGACCTTCGCAGCATGCCCTATGACCGCCCGGCCACCGGACGATACGGCGTCATGGCCGGGTGTTAGGCGTCGTCCGGGCTGACTTCGATCACCGCGTCAAGTTCGATCAGCTTGGCCTGGTGTTCATTGGCGTGATGCTGGCAGAACAGCAGTTCGGCGCCGGAGGGGAGGGTGGCTCGCACGCGAGCGGCCGCCCCACAGCGGTCGCAGCGATCAGCCCTGGTCAGTTCCGGACTGGTCAGCGTTGCGTTCATGGGCTCCTCCCAAGGGTGCTCGGTGACTGACCCCGTGGGGAACGAGGTTGCTCTACTGTCTCAGACGTTTCGGCGGGCCGCCATGTTCCCCTACCGCAATGATGTGGCGTGTCTCACTTTTCCGGAGTTGCCTGCGTCCCGTGGTGCGGCACTCTGGTCACATGGCCGAGGAGCACCCCGATCCCGAACTGCTGGTTCATCTCTGCGAGGTTCGGGACTGGGAGCATGCCCGCGCGGCGGGGGAGTTACGCCCGGAGTCGCTGCGCGAGGTGGGGTTTGTCCATCTGTCCACCCAGTGGCAGGTCCACCTGCCGGCCAATCGGATCTTCGCGGGCAGACCCGATCTGCTGCTGCTCTACATCGACCGCAGCATGCTCGCCGGGCCACTGCGGTGGGAACCGGGGGTCCCCGGGGATCCGGCGGCGATGCTGTTCCCGCACCTGTACGGACCGCTGCCGACCGGAGCCGTGGTGGCTGCTCGCCCCTACCCGCCGGGGCCGGACGGCCGGTTCCCGTCGCTCATCCACCGACATGCCGATTGAGACCGGAAGAGTCAGCCATGCGTGCGGGTTGCTGCTCGTTTCCCGGCCGTGGCGTTGCCAGGTCAGCGCCCCGGCGTCATAAAGACGTCATTTTTTCCGGCGCGGACATCCACGCCGCGGCGCCGAATCGCCCATGAACCCGTCCTGTCGGGGCGGGCGGACACCTCAGCAAGGAGTGGGGCAATCATGGAGATCTTCGACTTCAACAACCCGCTGTACGAGTTCCTGGCCGGGCCCGTGGTGGCGGTGCTGGTCATCCTCGCCGTTCTCACCATGCGCTCGATCAGCCAGCGCGACCGAGCGATGACGTTCGGCAAGGCCGGTGCGGACGCCGAGATCAGGCGGCTGGCCTACGAGCGGCAGTGGCGCAACGGCGGGATGCCCAGCGCCTGAGCGGACCTCGCGGCCTCCCCGCCCAACCAGGGCGGGGAGTCGCTCAGTCCAGGTAGTCGCGCAAGACCTGCGAGCGGCTCGGGTGGCGCAGCTTGGACATGGTCTTGGACTCGATCTGGCGGATTCGTTCCCGGGTCACTCCGTAGACCTGGCCGATCTCGTCGAGAGTGCGGGGCTGGCCGTCGGTGAGCCCGAACCGCAGCCGGACCACACCGGCCTCGCGTTCGGACAGCGTCTCCAGCACCGACTGCAACTGATCCTGCAACAAAGTGAAGGAGACGGCGTCGACGGCCACCACGGCCTCGGAATCCTCGATGAAGTCGCCGAGTTGGCTGTCGCCCTCGTCGCCGATGGTCTGGTCCAGCGAGATCGGCTCCCGGGCGTACTGCTGGATCTCCAGCACCTTCTCCGGGGTTATGTCCATCTCTTTGGCCAGTTCCTCCGGAGTGGCCTCCCGGCCCAGGTCCTGGAGCAACTCGCGCTGGATGCGGCCGAGCTTGTTGATCACTTCGACCATGTGCACCGGGATGCGGA
>JAGQTQ010000083.1:15039-15347 GCA_020438905.1 Mycobacterium sp. | reverse complement strand
ACCGGGCAGATCTGCACGGTGTTGCCGCTGAAGTAGGAGTCGAAGGCGGCATCGGGTGCGATGCCGACCTGCTGCAGCGCGCCGCGTTCGAGCAGCTCGATGAACGGGTCGCCGGCGATCTGGGTGGAAAAGCGGGTGCAGCGGGCGCACAGCACGCAGCGTTCGCGGTCCAGCAGCACCTCGCTGGACAGCGGAATCGGTTTGGGGAAGGTGCGTTTGACGTCGGCGAACCGGGTCTCGGCCCGACCGGTGGCCATCGCCTGGTTCTGCAGCGGGCATTCGCCGCCCTTGTCGCAGACCGGGCAGTC
>JAGQTQ010000083.1:0-15013 GCA_020438905.1 Mycobacterium sp. | reverse complement strand
CACCCTGCTGGGCCTTCTCGGCGGCGGGGGAGCTGAGCTGGGTGCGCACCACCATCCCGTCGGTGACGGCAACGGTGCAGCTGGCCATCGGTTTGCGCTGGCCTTCGACCTCGACCAGGCATTGCCGGCAGGCGCCGACCGGCTCGAGCAGCGGGTGGTCGCAGAACCGGGGGATCTGGACCCCGATGAGTTCGGCGGCGCGGATCACCAGCGTGCCCTTGGGAACCGAGACGGTGGTCTCGTCGATGGTGACGGTGACGAGGTCGGTGTGCTGGGCGGTTTCGGGTGCCTCAGTCATACCGGCCGCCTTCCTGCCGCGAGCAGACACAAAGTTCCCCAAATTCTCGGCGTGTCGGGGACTTTTGTGTCTGCTCGCGCAAGGGGCGCAAGGGGGCCGTCACGCTCCCACCCCCTCGGGGGCGGCCAGCATGGAGGCGTAGGGGTCGAACGGGCAGCCGCCGCCCAGGTGAGTCTCGTACTCGGCGCGGAAGTACCTCAGCGAGCTCATGATCGGCGAGGCCGCGCCGTCGCCCAGCGCGCAGAACGACTTGCCCAGGATCGCATCGGAGATGTCGAGCAGCTTGTCGAGATCCTCAGGCGTGCCGCGGCCGTCCTCCAGGCGGGCGTAGATCTGCGCCAGCCAGTAGGTGCCTTCCCGGCAGGGTGTGCATTTGCCGCACGACTCGTGGGCGTAGAACTGCGTCCAGCGACGCACCGCCCGCACCACGCAGGTGGTCTCGTCGAAGATCTGCAGCGCCTTGGTGCCCAGCATCGAGCCCACCGAGGCCATGCCCTCGTAGTCCAGTGGCACGTCGAGATGCTCGGCGGTGAGCAGTGGGGTGGACGATCCGCCCGGTGTCCAGAACTTCAGCTCATGGCCGGCCCGCACTCCGCCGGCGTAGTCGAGCAGTTCGCGCAGGGTTATGCCGAGCGGGGCCTCGTACTGGCCGGGACGGGTGACGTGTCCGGACAGCGAGTACAGCGTGAACCCCGGGGACTTCTCGGTGCCCATCGACTTGAACCAGTCCACGCCGTTGACCATGATCGGCGGCACGCTGGCGATGGACTCGACGTTGTTGACCACCGTGGGGCAGGCGTAGAGCCCGGCGACGGCGGGGAACGGCGGACGCAGCCGGGGTTGGCCGCGGCGGCCCTCCAGCGAGTCCAGCAGGGCGGTCTCCTCGCCGCAGATGTAGGCGCCGGCCCCGGCATGCACGATCAGGTCCAGGTCGTAACCCGAACCCAGGATGTTGCTACCCAGGTACCCGGCCCCGTAGGCCTCGGCGACCGCGGCCTGCAGGCGCCGCAGCACCGGGACCACCTCGCCGCGCAGGTAGACCACGGCGTGCCGGGCGCGGATCGCGTAGGCGGCGATGATCGCGCCCTCGACCAGGAAGTGCGGGGTGGTCAGCAGTAGCGGCATGTCCTTGCAGGTGCCGGGCTCGGANNCGGATTCGTCGGCGTTGACGACGAGGTAGCGCGGCTTGGCCGAACGCTGGTCGATGAACGACCACTTGGTACCGGTGGGGAAGCCCGCGCCGCCGCGGCCCCGCAGGCCGGACTCCTTGACCTCGGTGATCACCTCCTCCGGCGGCATGCTCAGCGCCCGGCGCAGTCCGCGATAGCCGTCGTGGCGCAGGTAGGTCTCCAGCGTCCACGGTTCAGCGGCGTCCCAGAACCGGCTCAGCACCGGGGTCAGCATGGTTGGCCCCCGTTGAGTGAGGAGTCCTGCATAGGGTCACTCGCACTTTGGCTGTGTGAGTCCTCACTCGGCGCGCGGTAGGACTGCAGACCGGCCAGGGTCGGCGCGCCGGGCCCAGAGGTGTCGACGGTCGGCGCGCCCAGCCCGGCCAGTGTCCGGGAAGTCTCGCGGAACGGGCACAGCGCGGCGCCCCGGGTGGGCGTGACGGTCTGCCCGGCCCTCAGAGCCGCCACCAGTTCGACTGCACTGGTCGGGGTTTGGTTGTCGAAGAACTCCCAGTTGACCATCACGACCGGTGCATAGTCGCAGGCGGCGTTGCACTCGATGTGCTCCAGGGTGATCGTGCCGTCGGCAGTGGTCTGCCCGGGACGAACCTCCAGTTCGGCTTCAAGGGTCTCCAGGATGGCGTCGCCGCCGAGGACCGCGCAGAGGGTGTTGGTACACACCCCGACGAGGTAGTCGCCGGTGGGGGTGCGCCGGTACATCGAGTAGAACGTGGCGACCGCGGTCACCTCGGCAGGACTCAGGCCCAATTGGGTTGCGCAGAAACCGATTCCGGCGGCGGTGAGGTAGCCGTCCTGGGACTGCACCAGGTGCAGCAGGGGCAGCAGAGCCGAGCGCGGCTGCGGGTAGCGGGCGATGATGGCGGCCGCATCGGCGGCCAGGCGTGCGGTGACCTCCGGCGGATAGGCATTCGGACCGCCGATCGGCGGCCCGGCTTCCTCGGGCCGCGGACCCAGGGGCAGGTCGACGCTCATCGGTCGCTCCGTCCAATGGCGACGCTCATCGGTCGACGCCTCCCATCACCGGGTCGATGCTGGCCACCGCGGCGATCACGTCGGCGACCATGCCGCCCTCGCACATCGCCGCCACCGCTTGCAGATTGGTGAAGCTCGGGTCGCGGTAGTGCACCCGATAGGGCCGGGTTCCGCCGTCGGAAACCATGTGCACGCCGAGTTCGCCGCGAGGCGACTCCACCGCGGTGTACACCTGACCGGCGGGCACCCGGAATCCCTCGGTGACGAGCTTGAAGTGGTGGATCAGGCCTTCCATGGAGGTGCCCATGATCTTGGCGATGTGGGCCGGGGAGTTGCCCAGCCCGTCCGGGCCGAGTTGCAGGTCGGCCGGCCAGGCCAGCTTCTTGTCGGCGACCATCACCGGTCCCGGCTCCAGACGGTCCAGGCACTGCTGCACGATCTTGAGGGACTCGTGCATCTCGCCCAGCCGGATCAGGTACCGGCCGTAGCAGTCGGCCGTGGTGTCGGTAACGACGTCGAAATCGTAAGTCTCGTAGCCGCAATAGGGTTGGGCCTTGCGCAGGTCGTGCGGCAGGCCGGTGGAGCGCAGCACCGGCCCGGTGATGCCCAGGGCCATGCAGCCGGTCAGGTCGAGGTAGCCGACACCCTGGGTGCGGGCCTTCCAGATGTAGCTCTCGGTGAGCAGGTCGGAGAGTTCGTGCAGCCGGCCGGGCAGAATCCTCAGCAGTTCGCGGATCCGGTCGGGCCCGTCCTCGGGAAGGTCGGCGGCGACGCCCCCGGGACGGATGTAGGCGTTGTTCATCCGCAGCCCGGTGATCGCCTCGAAGAGGGTCAGGATCAACTCGCGTTCGCGGAAGCCGAAGAACATCGGCGTCATCGCGCCCAGTTCCATGCCGCCGGTGGCCAGCGCCACCAGATGCGAGGAGATGCGGTTGAGTTCCATGAGCATGACCCGTATCACCGTGGCCCGCTCCGGGATGTCGTCGGTGACGCCCAGCAGTCGCTCCACCCCGAGGCAGTAGGCGGTCTCGTTGAAGAACGGCGAAAGGTAGTCCATCCGGGTCACGAACGTCACGCCCTGGGTCCAGGTGCGGTACTCCAGGTTCTTCTCGATCCCGGTGTGCAGATAGCCGATGCCGCAACGGGCCTCGGTCACCGTCTCGCCCTCGATCTCCAGGATCAGCCGCAGCACGCCGTGGGTGGACGGGTGCTGCGGGCCCATGTTGACCACGATGCGCTCACCGGCCTCACCGGACCGTGCCGCAGCGACGATCTCGTCCCAGTCCTGGCCGCCGAGCACGACCACCGGATCGCTCATCGGTAGGACCTGCGCTGGTCCGGCG
Organism: Mycobacterium sp.; assembly: GCA_020438905.1. Lineage (GTDB taxonomy): Bacteria > Actinomycetota > Actinomycetes > Mycobacteriales > Mycobacteriaceae > Mycobacterium. Next base: position 11,210 of record JAGQTQ010000083.1, on the reverse strand, counting down.
GGGGAATCCGGGCACCCTGAAACTCCACGGGCACACCGCCCAATGGGTAGTCCTTGCGCTGCGGATGACCGACCCAGTCGTCGGGCATCTCGATGCGGGTCAGGCCCGGGTGTCCGTCGAAAACGATCCCGAAGAAGTCATAGGTCTCGCGCTCGTGCCAGTCGCACGTCGGGTACACCCCGAACAGCGACGGGATGTGCGGGTCGGCGTCCGGGCAGGCCACCTCGAGGTTGAGCCGCCGGTTGTGGGTGATCGACATCAGCGGGTAGAAGGCGTGCAACTCGCGGCCGGCGTCGTCGGGATAGTGCACACCCGATACGCCGCAGCACAATTCGAACCTCAGCCGCTCGTCATCGCGCAGCGCGGCGGCCACGGCCGGGAGATGCTTGCGGCGGATGTCCAGGGTGAGTTGGTCGCGATGAACGACGACGCGTTCGACGGCGTCGTCGAAATCGTCGAGCACCTCGGCCAGCCGGTCGACGATGTCGTCGAAGTACCCGCCGTAGGGTCGCGGGCTGCTGCCCGGGAGGGTGACGGGGCGGACCAGCCGGCCGTATCCGGAGGTGTCACCGCTGCCCTCGGCGCCGAACATGCCGCGACGTACGCCGATGACCTCGTCGCGGGGGTCCTCGCGCTCGCTCACCGTGGCAGCCCCAGGTCGACGGTCGACGTGGCGGCCAGCGCGGCCTTTTCGGCGGCGGCCACCGCCTGCGCCCGGTGCACGCCGAGGGGCATCTCGGCGATCTTGGCGTGTAGGGCCAGGATCGCGTTGAGCAGCATCTCCGGTCGCGGCGGGCAGCCGGGCAGGTAGATGTCGACCGGCACCACGTGGTCGACGCCCTGGACCACGGCGTAGTTGTTGAACATCCCGCCACTGGAGGCGCACACCCCCATGGCCAGCACCCACTTGGGTTCGGCCATCTGGTCGTAGACCTGCCGCAGCACCGGCGCCATCTTCTGGCTGACCCGGCCGGCGACGATCATCAGGTCGGCCTGGCGCGGGGTGGCCGAAAAACGTTCCATGCCGAACCGGGCGATGTCGAAGCGGGGGCCCGCGGTGGCCATCATTTCGATGGCGCAGCAAGCCAATCCGAATGTGGCGGGCCACAGTGAGCCCTTGCGGACGAACCCGGCCACCTTCTCCACCGTGGACAGCAGAATGCCGCCCGGCAGCTGTTCCTCTAGTCCCATTCCAGCCCACCCCGGCGCCACACATAGGCATACGCGACGAACACCGTCGCCATGAAGATCGCCATCTCGACAAGGGCGAAGGTGCCCAGTCGGTCGACCGACACCGCCCATGGGTAGAGGAAGACGATCTCGATGTCGAAGACGATGAAAAGCATCGCGGTCAGGTAGTACTTGATCGGGAAGCGCTGGCCGGCCGGTGCGGCGGCCGTCGGTTCGATGCCGCACTCGTAGGCTTCCAACTTGGCGCGGTTGTACCGGCGGGGTCCGACGACCAGCGCGACCACCACCGACACCAGCGCAAACGCCGCCGCGATGGCGCCCAGAACCAGGATCGGGGTGTAGAGGCTCATGCCGTCCCGCTCCTCGCTCGCACGCCTGTTGTCATCCGGTTTGTGATTTCAGCCACAAGACTAGCGGTGGCCTACCCGGCCGGCGACCGAAGTATCCCGGCCACCGCGTCGGCGAGTCGGATCGGGTCGATCGGGTGTGGCACGGCGGCCTCGGCCCGCGACCAGTTCGCCAGCCAGGCGTCGTCGGCGCGCCCGGTCAGGACGACAATCGGCGGGCAGTCGGTGATCTCGTCCTTGAGTTGTTTGGCGATGCCCATGCCGCCGAACGGGGTGGCTTCGCCGTCGAGGATCACCAGGTCGAATCCGCCGGCATCCATCAATTGGATCACCATCGGAGCGGTCGCGACGTCGGTGTACGTCAGCTCGGGCAGGTCCGGGTGGATGCGCGTGCCCAGCGCAAGACGGACCTGCTCGCGGGCTGCGGCGTTGCTGCTGTAGACGAGGATGCGCAGTGGCGCGGGGCCCGGCCCGGCCATGACTAGAACGGCATCTCGCGCGGGACGAACCGGTCGGTGACGTCACCGACCAGCGTTTCGTCGTACGGATCGACGGCCAGGGTGGGGGAACCCTCGGCCAGGTCGAGGCGGTCCATGTGCACCCAGATGACATTCGGGCTGGTGGTCAGCTCGAAAAAATACATCCGGTTGGTCAGGTCGGTGACGGTGCGGTACTCGGTGTTGTAGACCCCGAACTCGGCGTAGGGCGCTCCGAACGGCACCGAGACGTTGCGCATGATCGCCATCACCGAGGCGACCGCCTCGCGTTCGGACGCCGGTGTGGGCAGCAGCGCCGAGTAGTAGGCCGCGCGCTGGAAGCGGTCGACCGCGTTGACGTTGCCGGGCAGCGGCATATCCCGGCTGGGGTGCGAGAAATCCTGTCCGGACAGCAGGGCCAGTTGCTCGTCGTAGGTGGGGTCGTTGGTCATCAGGGTGAACTGCCGACCGTGGTGGATCACCGGGCGGCCCCCGGCGAGTTCGATGATCGCCGAGTCCCCGCTCTTGTCCTCCAGGGCGAGATGGATGTTGGAGTCGTGTCCGTTGACGGTGATTTTCACCAGCTGGATGTCGTCCATCAGGGCCAGCGCCTCCTGAACGGTGGCAGCCTGATCGAGCAGGTACTGCAGCCACAGGGCGGTCTGGGCGGCGGGCTTGGAGGGGTCACGGCTGCCGAAGTCGGTGGCCTGAAGATACAGACCGTGGCCGGCCAGTCCGGCGTCGTTGAGCCCGTCGATCGTGCCGACCCCGTAGAGGGTGGTGACCAGGCTGGCGTGACGGCTGGTCCAGTGCAGGGGGTTGGGGTCGTTGCCGGTACCGGGGGGGTTGAAGCCCTCACGCTGCCGGCCCGGTGGGAAGGCCACGATCAGCGGCTGGGTGGACTCCGGCCAGTCCATGCTGCGGCCGGTCACCACCGCGAGGTCATTGGTATTCCACAGCACGCGGGTGCACACGGGTATGAGGCTAACCCGCGGGTGCCCGATAGAGGCCTGACACCGCGAACCGGTTGCCGGCCCGCGTCAGTCCCTGACGCAGTCCATGACCAACAGGAAGGGATTGTCGAGGAGGTAGTCCCAGTAGTCGCCCTCGTCGGCCGTTTCGGCGGGGGGCTCCAGATCGGGTACGTGCACGGCGAAGTCGTGGAAACCGGCCGCGCGGAAGGCAGAGGCATAGGCCTCGATCGGCAGGTGGTCGGAGAAAACGATGTCGTAGTCCTCTTGCTCGGCGATCCGGCCCAGGTTGTAGTCGATCGCCACGGAGCCCAGCCTCTCCGGCGTCGGCGAACCGGAGTCCCTTATCGCCGAGACCTACTCGCCAATCTAGCCTCGGTCGGCCGAGGGTGGCGGGGTGTTGGGCCTGCGGCGTCAGGGCCGGCTCTGGCTACCCGGACTCGTAGCCGGGATGAGCGATCCTCAGCCGATGGCGGACGACGGCCCGCAGACAAGCGAGCACTTCGGCGTCGCTCCGGTCGACGTCGCCCGCCCGGATGGCCGCGGCGAGGGCGCCCTCGTCGGCGTACCCCAGTGCCGACAAGGCTGCCTGAGGGGCGTGCGGGGAGTCGTCGAGCAGTTCCCGCTCGACGATGCGCAGGGCATTGGCCGCCACCAGGGCGTGGAAGTTCACCGCTCCGGACGTCGCGGCCCGGACCTCGCCCTCCAGGAACTCCGCCACTGCGGCGACGAGTTCAGCGGCGGTGGGGCGGCCGTTGAGGTCGGTCACGCCGTGCCCTCCAACAGATCGAGCAGATCCCATTCGGTTTCGCAGACCCGGCGTCCGATCGCGGCGAGTTCCACCGACCGGGTCTGTCCGGACAGATGCCGTTGCGCCTGATAGCGGCAGATCATCCCCCAGCGCAGGGTTCCGAGCACCATCCACCAGTGCAGCGCCGCACGGTCCACCGGGGCTCCGCCGGCCTGCCGGTAGGCGGTGATGAACTCCTCGATGCCGCCCAGGCCGCCGGCGGCCAGGGTTTCCGGCGCGCCGAACCGCCAGGCGCGGAGGCAGAACCAGGCCAGGTCCTCGTGGATATCGCCGACGTGCACCAACTCCCAGTCCAGTACCGCGACCAACGTGCCGCGGTCGACGATGAGGTTGCCCATCCGGAAGTCGCCGTGCACCAACCGATTGGGTGCCGGTTGGGGCCGGTGTTCTGTCAGCCAGTCGAACGCCCACTCGAAAGTGGCTGTGGTGTCGCCCATGTCATCGGTGCGCTGCCGCCATTCGGCGAGCGGATGCTGCTCAACGAGGCTCGGGCCGTCCGGGCGTGCCCGGTGGATGGCGGCCAGAGCCCGGGCGCACTGAGCCAGTAGCCGTCGGCGCCCGGTGTCATCGAGGTGTCGCTGAATGCGCCGTACGATCGTTTCCCCGGCGATGTGGTCGCAGATCAGAAACGGACCGCCCAGCGGGGCAGTGGAATCCGACGCGACGAGGATGTGCGGGACCGGGGCGCCGGCATCGGCGGCAGCCCTTTGTGCCGCAGCCTCCAACTCCATGCCTGCGAAGTACTCGGATCCCTCCAGCGGTGCCACCCGCAGGATCAACGGCCGACGCCGCTCACCGGTCACCGCGTCGAACGAATACGTCATCCGGCTGGCACCACCGGTTAGCAGGTGCAGGTTCTCCACCAGCGTGCTCTCGCCGAGCAGTGGAGCAAGGACTCGTGCCAGAGGGTCGTTCACGTGCGACCGAAGCGGAACATCCGCTGGGCTACCCGGCGGATCTGGATCTCCTCGGCGCCTTCGGTGATCCGGTAGCGACGGTGGTGGCGGTAAATGTGCTCGAAGGGCTCGTGGCGGCTGTAGCCGACGCCGCCGTGGATCTGCATGGCCCGGTCGGCGGCCTCGCACACCAGCCGGTTGGCGCGGTAGTTGGCCATCGACACCTTGTCGGACACCTCGAGGTGGTGGTTGCGGTCCAGCTCCCAGGCGGCGTAGTAGACCAGCAGTCGCACCATCTGTGCCTCGGTCTGCAACTCGACCAGCGGCCACTGCACAGCCTGGTTGAGGGCCAGTGGTTTGCCGAAGGTGACCCGTTGCCGGGCGTATTCCACCGCGCGGTCGATGCAGTACTGTGCCGCACCCAGGCTGCTGGCGGCCTGGCGGATCCTGTTCTCGTGCAGGAAGGTCTGGGCGACCTCCAGGCCGTGGTCGACCTCGCCCAGCACTGCCTCGGCCGGGATCCGGACGTCCCGCAGCACCACCTCGCCGTGGTCGCTGGGCATGTTGAAGGTCCACCAGTAGTAGGGCACCTCGAATCCCGGCGCGTCGCAGGGCACCAGGAAGGCGGTGATGCCCTGCGCCTGACCGGGCTCGCCGGAGGTGCGCGCGAACACCAGGTCATGGGTGGCGCGGTGCACGCCGGTGTTCCAGCGTTTGGCTCCGTTGATCACCCAGGTGTCACCATCGCGCACCGCGGTGGTCTCCAGCCAGGTCGCGTCGCTGCCGTGGTCGGGTTCGGTCAGGCCGAAGGCCATCGAGCGGGTGCCGGCGAGCATCGCCTCGATCCACTCGGACTTCTGCGCCTCGGTGCCGAACCGGTCCATCATGATGACCTGGGGAAAGTTGCCGACGATCGAGGACTCGTCCTGCAGGTCGTTGTGCAGCCCGAGTCCCTTGTGCGCCAGGTGCTCCCGGATCACCGCCATGTCGAGGTTGGTGCCGTCGCGGCCGCCGAACTTCGCGGGCAGGCCGTAGCGCAGCCAGCCGGCGGCGTCGGCTCGGCGGCGCATCTCGTCGAGCAGGTCCTCCCACTCCCGGCTCGGAACACCACCTTTGTCGAGGTCGGTGCGGGCGAACTCGCGCCGGCGGTCGAAGTACTGTACGTGCTCGCGTTCCAGCGGCTTGATCTCGGCGTCGATGAACGCGTCCATCTCGGCGAGCAGCGGCGGAAGATGTTCGGGCAGAGTGAAATCCATCGCCGTAGGCCGCCGTTCTCCAGGCCTCAGTCGCGGACGCGGTCGCCGGAGCGCAGCAGCGCGCTGGGAAGTGGATGGCCGACCACGGACTGGGCGACGCGGGCCGCCTCGATCGCGGCGGCAAGGTCGACGTCCACCTCGACGTCGCTGTCGCGCAGCAGGTAGACCAGATCCTCGGTGGCGATGTTGCCGCTGGCGCCGGGGGCGAACGGACATCCGCCCAGCCCGCCCACCGAGGAGTCCAACCGCCGCACCCCTGCGGTCACCGCGGCCCAGGCGCTGGCCAGCCCGGTGCCTCGGGTGTTGTGGAAATGGGCCCCCAACGGTCGCTCGCCGATCCGGGGCGCGACCAGATCCACCAGTTCGGTGACCCGTCCCGGGGTCGCGGTGCCGATGGTGTCGGCGATCGCGATCCGGTCGGCGCCTCGCTCGCAGGCACTGTCGACGACGTCGAGCACCCGTTGCGACGGCGTGGGGCCGTCGAACGGGCAGTCCCAGGCTGTGGAGATGATCACCTCGACGCTGACGCCCGCATCGTGGGCGATCGCGGTGATGTCGGCGATCTGCGCACAAGCCTCGGCGCTGCTGCGGCCGACATTGGCCCGGCTGTGGCCGTCGGCCGCGGACACCACGTACTCGACCGACCGGAAACCGGCGGCGATGGCCCGGTGCACGCCGTTGGGGCTTGCGACCAGGGCGGAGAACTCGATATCGGGATAGTCGCGCAGGGCCGCGGCGAGTTCGGCGGCGTCGGCCAGGGCGGGCACCTTCGAGGGCGAGACGAAGGCGGTGGCCTCCACCTCTCGGACGCCGGTGGCCGCGATCGCCGCGAGCAGCTCGAGCTTGTCCGACAACGGGATCGGGGATTCGATCTGCAGACCGTCGCGCAGGGCGACCTCGCGGATTGTCACATGCGTGCTCACAGCACTCCTTCCTGCGCGAGAGCCGAAAGCTCCGCGGGGCTCAGACCCAGCAATTCGCCGTAGACCTCGTCGTTGTGCTGGCCGGGTCGCGCCGGACCTGCGCTGCGCACACCGCCAGGGGTGTCCGAGAGCACCGGAACCACTCCTGGGCCGAGCACGTTGCGCCCGGCGCCCTCGTCGAAGTGCTCGACCAGCATGCCCCGGGCGAGGAACTGCGGATCGCGGACCACCTCGGCGACGGTGTTGATCGGGCCGGCGATCACCCCCGCCGCGCTGAGCACGTCGATGATGTCCTGCGGCCGGCGCGTCGCGGCCCAGTCGGCGATGACGGCGTCGAGTTCGTCCTGGTTGCGGCCGCGGGCCGCGTGGTCGGCGAACCGCTCGTCGGTGGCCAACTCGGGTCGGTCCATGGCCGCGCACAACCGGCGGAACACGGTGTCCTGGTTGGCGGCGATCACCACCCAGCTGCCGTCGGCGCTGCGGTAGATGTTGGACGGGGCGATGCCCTCCAGCCGGGTGCCCGACGGCCCGCGCACCACGCCGCCGGCGTCGTAATCGGGGATGGTCGACTCCTGCACCGCCAGGCAGGATTCGGTCAGGGCCGTGTCGACCACCTGGCCCTGGCCGGTGATGGTGCGGCGATACAGCGCAGCGAGCGCACCCTGGGCGGCGAACATCCCGGCCAGGGAGTCGCCGAGGGACAGTGCGAGCCGGGGTGGCGGCCCGCCCGGGAATCCGTTCATGTGCCGCAGCCCGCTGACCGCCTCGGCCACCGAAGCGTAGCCGGCCTTCCCGGCGTCCGGGCCGGTCTGGCCGTAGCCGGAGACCCGAACCAGGATGATGCCCGGATTGCGCTGCCGCAGGACGTCATAGCCGAGGTCCCATTTCTCCAGGGTGCCCGGGCGGAAGTTCTCCACGATGATGTCGGCGCGTTCGACGAGGTCGAGGAAGAGCTCGCGGCCGCGCGGCACCCGCAGGTTCAGCGTGACGGCCTTTTTGTTGCGGGCGTGCACGGTCCAGAAGAAGTGGTGGCCGTCGACTTCGGCCTGACCCCAGGTGCGGATCGGGTCGGGGGAGCCCGGCGGCTCGACCTTGATGACCTCGGCCCCCATGTCGCCGAGCAGCCGGCCGGCGAACGGCCCGGAGATCAAAGTGCCGACCTCCAGCACGCGGATGCCTTCGAGTGCGCCGCTCACCTGTGCGCCTTTGAAAAGCCGTGTCTCACAAGCCAGTCGCTGATGATGCCGACTGCCTGGGCCAGGGTCTCGCGCTGGCCGGGGCCGGTGTAGTAGTGATTCGCGCCGGGAATCTCGTGCATCTCCTTATCGGGGTGGCCGACTGCCTCGAACAGCCGTCGGGTGTGGCTGGGTGTGCAGGCGTCGTCGGCCAGGTTACCGATCACAAGGGTGGGAACCCTGATATCGGGTCCACAGGCGATGCCGTCGGCGCGGGCGTCGTCGTAACTCCACTGCGACAGCCACCCGCGCAGCGAGCAGAATCGGGCCAGGCCTATCGGCGAGTTGTTGACGATCTTCGGGTCGCCCAGGTAGCACGTCCCCGGCTCGCGGTCGTTGGGGTCGACGGCCGGATCCAGCCACCGCGGGTCGGCCATGGTGCCGTGCACGACGAAACAGTGCTCCTCGCCGCCGCGGCCTACGGCCTCGAGTTCGGCCAGTTTCGTCTTGACCCACGTGGTGATCCGGCGGTTGCGGGCGATCTGCGCCTGCCGGTAGCGCTGCAGGAACTCCTGGCTGTAGGGCGGCTGGTGCGGATTCTCGGGGTCGTAGAGGTCCAGTTCCGGGTCGCGCCGGGTCGGGTCGCACTCGTCCAGGATCGAGGCGTCCAGCCACTCGGTGAGGGTCCCGTGCCGGCTGATGTGGGCGGCCAGCAGCATGATCCCGTCGGCGGGCACAAGGCCAAGTGCGGGGGCTTGCTGCTGGTAGTACAGCGACAACGATCCGCCGCCGCTCCAGCCGGCCAGCACCACCCTGGTGTACCCAAGCCTGGTGGTTGCGTCTTTGACGACCTCGCCGAGGTCCTCGACCACTTTCTCCATGATCAGGGCCGAATCGGTGCCGCGGAACCGGCTGTTGGCGTAGACGACGTGGTGGCCGGCGCGGGCCAGTGCATTGACCATCGGTAGGTAAGCGCCCCCGCCGATCGGGTGCATGAACACCAGCACCGTGTCGGAGTCGGTCTCGGGGCGCAGGTGATAGCACTCCAGGGCCACCGTTTCGGCCGGCCCGCCGTAGACGTCGCGCACTCCCGATCGGTTCTGGAAGGCAACCAGATAGGGGATGCGCCGGTAAGTCACGAATGCTGTCCCAGGTCGGCGGCCAAGACCTCTGCCGAGGGCACCAATCGCCGGCGGGTGTCGATGGCAATCACCTTCCAGTCGACTCGGTCGTAGTCGTCAAACCTGCGCCGAGCTCGCTCGCGCACTTTCTCGGGGGCGCCGTGGTGCAGGCCCTGCGGGGCGTGGCTGATCAGGCCAGGTGGCATCGGCGCCCCGTACAGCGAACCGCCGTGGAAGAACGCGATCTCATCGAAGTCGACGTTGCGGTGATACCAGGGCGTGCGCTCGGTGCCGGGCACCGTCTCGGCGGGGCGCGGCAGGAAGTTGCACACCAGTACCCCGCTGGCCTGCATGAACAAGTGAACCGTCGGAGGCAGGTGCATGCTGTCGCAGGCGATGACGTCGTAATGCTCGATATTGAAGGTGAACGGGAAGTTGTCCCCCCGCCAGCCTTCGGCGTCCATCGGGTTGTGTTTGTAGAACAGGCTGGTCGGGCCGCCGGCATGCGCCAGTCGGACCTCGTACTCGTCGCGTCCGTCGTCCTCGATCACCGCCGGTTCGGGAATCACGGCCAGGCCCGGGTCGAACGGCCAGTGCCGGCCGAGCGGCCCGGGCGGGGGAGTGCGGAACTCTTCGCTCGCCTCGATCATCAGCCAGGTGCTCTGCTGTTGCGGCAGTTGCCGCCAGGTGCAGGCCTTGGGCAGGTAGATCCAGTCCCCGGCGCGGTAGTCCAGCGGGCCGAACTCGGTCTCCAGCCGACCGGAGCCCTCGTGCACGAAACACAGCAGGTCGCCGTCGATGTGACGAAGGTGATAGGGCATGGCCTGGCTGCGGCGGCTCAGCGAGATGCGGCAGTCCGGGTTGGCGAACAGCGGCAGTGGCGACCCAGCCGGGTCGGTGGCGTCGGAGGGCGTGAGCTGGGTGGCCAGGACGTCCACCGGGCGCAGGGGACCCACCGCCCGGTAGTCGGTCGGGTCGTGCCGCCGCAGGAAGTTCGCGGTGCGCCCGGTGAACCCGTTCCGGCCCAGTTCGTCGTCCTTGAGGCCGTCCAGATCGGCGTGCATCCGCTGGGGAGTGATGCCTTTTCGCAGGTGAATGAATGATTCCATGGGCGCTCCCGGGGCTGGCCGGCGGGCAGACTGACCACGGCCCTAGTTTGGACGATGGGGCGTAACAAGGGGCCGATGCGACCCGATTAGCAGTATGAGTTTCGCAGGTCGTCCGGACCCGTGTTTTACTCATCGTTGCATTCCGATAAGTGTGCGCGTCAACGAGCGCAGAAGAAAGATGGGGTAGTTTGGTGAAGTCTGTCGTGACGAAGGTGCGTGGTTGGTCACGCCGATTCGCGGTCGCAGCCGTCGCTGCGGCCGCCATGCCGGGCCTTGTGAGCCTGGCCGGCGAGACGGCCACAGCGGGCGCGTTCTCGCGGCCCGGCCTGCCGGTGGAATACCTGGACGTCCCGTCGGCGGCGATGGGCAAGACGATCCGGGTGCAGTTCCAGAGCGGCGGGGCCAACTCGCCGAACGTCTGGTTGCTCGACGGCCTGCGCGCCCAGGACGACTTCAACGGCTGGGACATCAACACCCAGGCCTTCGAGTGGTACCTGGACTCGGGCCTGTCGATCTCGATGCCCGTCGGCGGTCAGTCCAGCTTCTACTCGGACTGGTACAAGCCCGCCTGCGGCAAGGCCGGTTGCACCACCTACAAGTGGGAAACCTTCCTGACCCAGGAAGCGCCGGCCTGGTTGTCGGCCAACAAGCAGGTCAAGCCGACCGGCAGTGCGGCGATCGGTCTGTCGATGGCCGGCTCGGCGGCGCTGACGCTGGCCGCCTGGCACCCGGCGCAGTTCATCTATGCCGGCTCGATGTCGGGCTTCCTCAACCCCTCCGAGGGTTGGTGGCCGGGCCTGATCAACATCTCGATGGGTGACGCCGGCGGCTACAAGTCCAACGACATGTGGGGCCCGTCCAGCGATCCGGCATGGCAGCGCAACGACCCGATGGTCCAGATCCCGCGGTTGGTGGCCAACAACACCCGCCTGTG
>JAGQTQ010000082.1:31508-48093 GCA_020438905.1 Mycobacterium sp. | reverse complement strand
TCGGCCATGGCGCGGGGGATGGCCTGGCGGATCCACCAGGTGGCGTAGGGGGAGAACTTGTAGCCCTTGGTGTAGTCGAACTTCTCGACGGCGCGGATCAGGCCTAGGTTGCCTTCCTGGATGAGGTCCAGGAAGGCCATGCCGCGTCCGGTGTAGCGCTTGGCCAGCGACACCACAAGACGCAGGTTCGCCTCCAGGAGGTGGTTCTTGGCCCGTTCGCCGTCCCGGCAGATCCACTGCATATCGCGGCGCTGCTGGACCGGCAGCTTCACACCCTGATCGGCGAGTTCGGCCACCTTCTGGGTGGCGTACAGGCCCGCTTCGATCCGCTTGGCCAGTTCCACCTCTTCCTCGGCGTTGAGCAGCGCGACCTTGCCGATCTGCTTGAGGTAGGCGCGCACGGAGTCCGCGGAGGCGGTCAGTTCGGCATCTTTGCGGGCCTGCCGCAGAGCCTCGGACTCCTCCTCGTCCCAGATGAAGTCCCCGGAGGCCTTGTCCTTGTCGGACGGTTCGGCGACATCCTCGTCCTCGGCGCCATCGCCGTCCGCGGCGGCCGCCGCGGTGTCGTCGCCGTCGGCCTCGTCGAGATTCCCGGGCTGGTCGTTCTCACTCGTTTCGAGGTCGCTCTCGCCCGCCGCGTCGATCTCGGTGACCTCGATCTCGGCGACCTCGATGTCGGTGACCTCGATCTCGGTGGCGGTGGCCTCCACGACGGTGGCCTCGATGACGGTGGCTGTGGCCACCGTCTTCCTGGCGCGGCTGCGGCTCGCCTTGGCCGGTGCCTTCGTGGCGGCTGCGGCAGCCTTGGCCGGTGCCTTCTTGGCGGCCTTGACAGGAGCCGCCTTGGTGACCCGCTCGGAGGTGCCCGAGGCCGTCGGCTCCTTGGCCGGGGTTTTCTTGGCCGGTGCCTTCTTGGCCGGTGTCTTCTTGGCCGGCGTCGTGGTGGTGCGTTTGGTCGGCTTCGCGGCTGCCTGGCTTGCCTTGGTCGCTGCCACGTACACCCTTTCGGTCCTGCGGGCCCCGGCGCGCGCAGACCTATGTCAACGGGCGCCGGTTATCGGGAATGTCGGCGTGATCGGTTCGGATCCTCGCCGCTCCGTTCGGCGGCCGCCGTGGACCATTGTAACGACATCCTGGGCATCCGCAGGAAAGTGCGCCCCGGGTCAGTGCTCGCGGTGGTTCTCCGCCGCAGCCATCGCCGCACCGACGATTCCGGCGGTGTTGAGCAATTCGGCGGGCACCACGGGTGTGCGATTCTTCAGCAGGGGAATCCACTGGTCGGCTTTCCTGCTGATCCCGCCGCCGGCGATGAACAAATCCGGCCAGATCGCGTTCTCAATGGCGACGAGCACTTTGGTGACCTGTTTGGTCCACTTGCGGTAGCCCCAGCCCTTGCGCTCCCGCACCGAGGCGGCGGCACGGTGCTCGGCCTCCTTGCCCTCGACCTCGATGTGCCCGAACTCGGTGTTGGGCAGCAACATTCCGTTGTGGATCACCGCTGAGCCGATACCGGTGCCGAAGGTGAGCAACACCACCACGCCGTCGCGGTTGCGGCCGGCGCCGTACCGCTGTTCGGCCAGACCGGCGGCATCGGCGTCGTTGAGGACCGTGACCCGCTGTCCGTCGAGAGCCTTGGTCATCAACTCGGCGACGCGAGTGCCGATCCAGGAACTGTCGACGTTGGCGGCGGTCTGGACCACGCCGTCGACGACCACGCCCGGGTAGGTCACCCCAAGCGGCCCGGTCCAGCCGAAGTGCCGGACCACCTCGGCGACGGTTGTGGTGACCGCCTCGGGGGTGGCCGGTTGCGGGGTGTCGAGACGGAAACGCTCGCCGATGATCTTGCCGGTGTCGAGGTCGACTACGGCGCCCTTGACGCCGCTGCCGCCGACGTCGATACCGAAACCCCGGCGTCCGACGGTGGGCTCGTTCGAGGTCATTGCGGTACTCCCAGTCGTGAGCGCGGCGGGGCGGTCGGCTTCAAACATAGTTGGTGCGCCGCACCCCGAAGATGGGATTACCGGGCTGATTGTGTTGCGATGGCACGGTGGTTGACGACGGCGAAGCGGTTGACGCAGCAGAAGTGGCTGACGACCGGCCGGAGCGGCTGCGTGAGGTGGCCGAGGATCTGGTGGTCGAGGCCGCCGATTTCGTGCGCCGTCGCCGTGCCGAAATCCTCGGCGCCGGTGCGGCGGCGGTGCGGGCCAAGAGCAGCCCCACCGATCCGGTGACCGTGGCCGACACCGAAACCGAGCAGTTGATTCGGGATCGGCTCAGGCAGCGCAGGCCGGGCGAGGCGGTTCTCGGTGAGGAAGGCGGTGGAAGCGGCGGTCCCGGCGGTGTCCGGTGGGTGGTGGATCCGATCGACGGCACCGTGAACTTCCTCTACGGGGTGCCCGCCTATGCCGTGTCGGTGGCCGCTCAGGTCGACGGTGTGTCGGTGGCAGGGGCGGTGGCCGATGTCGCGGGAGGCCGCGTGTACTCGGCCGCTGCGGGGCTCGGTGCGCAGGTGGCCGCCGGTGGAGAGCGTCGGAGGCTGGCCTGCAACCACGTCACCGACCTGTCCATGGCGCTTCTGGGCACTGGTTTCGGCTACGCGCCCGCCCGGCGTGCGGCCCAGGCGGCCCTGCTGGCGCGGATGTTGCCCGAGGTCCGCGACGTGCGTCGAATCGGCTCGGCGGCGCTCGACCTGTGCATGGTGGCCGCCGGACGGCTCGACGTCTACTACGAGCACGGGCTGCAGGTGTGGGACTGGGCCGCGGGAGCACTGATCGCCGTCGAGGCCGGGGCGCTGGTGGTGCTTCCCGAGCCGGCCGGACCCGGCGGCGGGGGGGAACTGTTGGTGGCGGCCGCTCCCGGGGTGGCCGCCCAACTCATCGATGCACTGGACAGATTCTCCGGTCTGCGCCCCATTCGGTAGGGCGCCGGTCAGCAGGCGCTGCTGTGAATCCTGGCGACCACTGCCGAATCCACCGGCTCGGTCGCGCCGGGGCGTAGGCCCGACAGCACTGTGGCGATGTCGTCGCTGCTGGCCAGCGAGGTGAAGTCGGTTCCGATCACCAGATCCACCGAGTCGTCCTCGCGGTCGTCCTGATACAACTCGACGCAGGGGGCGACCAACCATGCCGACGCGGCGCCGGCCCGGCCGGCCGCACCGAAGCGGATCTGGCCCTGGCAGGTCAGCCGCGTGCTCGCGTAGATCGGATCGTTGGCCGCGGTCGGCGCTGCGAAGCCCAGATCGCGCAGCGCGCCGGCCACCTCGCCGGCTTGTCCACCCTGACCGCTTGCGTTGAGCACCCGGATCTTGGTGTCGGCCAGCTTGGCCGGGGCGACGTCCACCATCGACGAACCGGACAAGCGCTGGCCGAGCGTGGGTGTGTCGGCGTCGGCCGGCGTCGGTGGTGCGTTGCACGCCGCCGCCTCGGTCACTTCGACCGGACGGGTCAGCACGAACAGCCAGGACAGGGCCGTCAGGACGGCGAGGACGGCCACCGCGATGATCCCCGGGCGGTAATTGCGGCGACGGAACGGCTGCCCGTCGGCGTCGCGCAATGAGCCTTCGGTGATGTGAGCGACCACGAGTGCACTCTAGAGGCACCCGCCGGTGCAGCGACCGGGCGGAGTGCCCGGTAGCGGCGCTGCGAAAGCGAATGTGATGCAAAACACACCCGAACTCTCGGGGAACAGGGCACGAATCGTTTTGCGCAGGCGTTCGACGCTGATACAAAACTCTGCTGAGGTTGGGCTCCGGTGAAGCCGGGCTCCGCTGAGGTCGGACGACGAGGGGATTGGACGGATGGCTACTGATTACGACGCCCCGCGGCGCACAGAGACCGACGAGGTGTCCGAGGACTCTCTGGAGGAACTCACCACGCGCCGCAACGAGGCGCAGTCGGCGGCCGTCGACGTCGACGAGTCGGAGTCGGCCGAATCGTTCGAGTTGCCCGGCGCCGACCTGTCCGGCGAGGAACTGTCGGTTCGAGTCGTGCCCAAGCAGGCCGACGAGTTCACCTGCTCGAGTTGTTTTCTGGTTCATCACCGCAGCCGGCTGGCGAGCGAGAAGAACGGCGAGATGCTCTGCACCGACTGCGCGGTCTGACCCGAACCCCTCTACCGACCCGATCCGTCAAACACACCCAGAATCCTCAACTGCGCCGAATCCTCAACTGCGCCGAGTCTTCAACTGCGCCGAGTCTTCAACTGCGCAGGGCGGCAAGCACCCGCTCCGGTCTCCGGCAACTGACCAGCCAGTACGGCGTCGGGTCGTCTGGGTCGTCGAGAACCACCAGTGCCATGGGGCCGACCCAGTTGCGATGCAGCACGTGAGCGGCCGGATCCAGCTGACGGCCCAGCGCCGCCGATTTGGCGCTGCGCGGGATGGCGGCTGACCGGGTGATCACCGAGGCGGGCAGGTGCGCCTCGCCGGCCCACAGTTCGACCTCCGCGCCGTCGCTGACAACACGGATCTCGACGCGGCTGAGCCACAGCAGCACACCGACGGCCACTGCGGCCAGTACCGCGTACGGCAGCCATTGGGGCAGATTGCGGATTCCCATGTTGACCTCGAGGGCCAGCACTGCCGACAAACCCACACCGATGGGCCACCACCACCAAGGCACCCACAAACGCTCGCGATACCGCACCGTTTGCGTGGCGACGCGCGAAGCAGACACCTGGCCAAGGGTAGTCTTTGCGCTCGTGTCCACCAGCCTCGCGGTCGTTCGACTGGACCGCGATCTTCCGATGCCCGCCCGCGCCCACGGCGGTGATGCCGGGGTCGATCTCCTCAGCGCCACGGACGTCGAACTGGCGCCCGGCCAGCGGGCACTGGTTCCCACCGGTATCGCGGTGGCGATCCCGCACGGAATGGTGGGCCTGGTTCACCCGCGATCGGGCCTGGCCATCCGGCTGGGGCTGTCGATCGTCAACAGTCCCGGCACCATCGACGCGGGTTACCGTGGAGAGATCATGGTGGCGCTGATCAATCTCGATCCCGCGACGCCGATAGCGATTCGGCGTGGTGATCGGATCGCCCAACTGGTGGTTCAGCGGGTGGAACTGCCAGAGTTGGTCGAAGTGGCCTCGTTCGACGAGGCCGGACTGGCTGATACCACCCGTGGCCAGGGTGGCCACGGTTCCTCCGGCGGACATGCGAGTTTGTGATGGCATTCGGAAGACGTAAACGACAGCGCGACAACGGTGCGGTTCCCGATCCGGTGCCGGACGCGGCCGTCGCCGCCGACGGGGCGGTCGAGCGCGAGGTGGTCGAGCAGACCGCGCCGCCGGCCGCCGGTGGTGACCTCGAGGGCGGTCCGTTCGACATCGAGGAGTTCGACAAGCCCGAGGAAGCCGAGCAGGCCAGGCTGGATCTGGGCTCAGTGCTGATCCCGATGCCGTCGGGCGCGCAGATCCAGGTGGAGTTCAACCAGACCGGCGTCCCCAACGCGATCTGGGTGGTGACCCCCAACGGTCGTTTCACCGTTGCCGCCTACGCCGCGCCCAAGTCCCCCGGGCTGTGGCGCGAAGTCGCCGCCGAACTGGCCGAGGCGTTGCGCAACGACAACGCCGCGGTGTCGATCGAGGACGGACCATGGGGGCGCGAGGTGATCGGCGTCGGTGCCGGCGCGGTCCGCTTCATCGGGGTCGACGGCCCCCGTTGGATGATCCGATGCGTGGTCAACGGCACTCCCCAGTCGATGCCGGCGCTGCTGGCCCAGGCGCGCGAGGCGCTGGCCGACACCGTCGTTCGCCGGGGCGATACGCCGATGCCGGTGCGCACACCACTGCAGGTCCAGTTGCCCGAACAACTGGCGGCCCAACTGCGCGCCGCGCAGGCCCAGCAGGCCAAGCAGATGCAGGCCCAACAGGCGATGCTCGCCGCCCAGCAGGCGATGTTCGCCCAACAGCAGCGCCAGCAACCCCAGCCCCAGCCTCAGCCGCCGCAGCAGGACGACTCGGAAGGGGAACGCCGCGACGCATCCGGTTCGGCGATGCAGCAGTTACGTGGCACCAGTTCCACCACCGGCGGCTGACCGGCCGGCAGAGCCCGGTTGATCGCCCATCAGCCGATTGCCGCCAGCGCCGCGAGGCACGCCGCGGCGAGGGCCTCTGGTCGCGGTCCGAACTCTCCGAGGCTGACCGCGCGCATCGCGGCTCTCGGCGCGGCCGACACCCATTGCTCGGCGACGTCGAGAGGATGGATCGGGTCGTCAGATGCCGCCGCGACGGCCAGTGGGGTGTGTAGCCGGCCCAGTTCGGTGACCGTGGGGGCCACGTAGGCGGCGGCCTCCTCCATTGCGTCGGGGAGCGCCGGCCATTGTCGCCGCCAGGAACGGGCCAATTCGTCGCCCAGCCACGCCGGACTCGAGGACCGCATGGCTGCGGTCGTGGGGGCCAGGCCGTCGCGGCGCAGCAGTGCGGCGGTGTGCCGGGCCGAAACGGCGGCCGGCGCGTCGCTCGGGGCCCCGGTCCATGCGGGCAGCGCGGCCAGCACCGCCACGGTGTCCCGAGGATGGGCCAACGCCCATCGCGCCGCCACCGCAGCGCCCAGCGACACGCCCCCCACCGCGATCGGGCCGTTGCCGGCTGCGATGCGCAACGCCCGCAGGTACCCGTCGACCAGACCGTCCGGCTCGGGGGCCACGGCGTGCAGGATCGCGCCGGCCTCGGCGATCGGACCGCCGAAGGCCCGCCGAAGATAGTCCTCGTCCGAGCCGGTCCCGGGCAGCAGGACGGTGACCACGCCCCGGATGCTGATCGCCACCGGATGATCGTGCCCGGGGCCGTTCTCGGGGGTGACCGCGGGGTAGGCCCGCCTGGCGTAGCCTTGGGGGGAGGTCTACCGTGACTGGGGCGCCCTCCGGCGCCGAGATTGTTGAAGAGTCAGAGTCGTTGATCGAGTCAGGGAACGAGCTCCAGGAGAAGGGCATGGCTACGGCCGAGAGTTTTGTACGACGTCTGACCCGCCGGCTTACCGAGAGCCCGGAATACCGCGACGCCGAGCACCTCACCGGTCAGGCGGCCGATACCGGCGCGCAGCGCGCTGTCGACTGCCGGCGCGGCCAGGAAGTGACCATGGTGGGCACGCTGCGCAGTGTTGAGACCAACGCCAAGGACTGTACCGGCGGGGTGCGCGCGGAGCTCTTCGACGGCACCGACACCGTGACGCTGGTCTGGCTCGGTCAGCGGCGGATCCCCGGGATCGAATGCGGGCGGACGCTGCGGGTGCACGGCCGGGTGGGCATGCTCGACAACGGCAACAAGGCGATCTACAACCCGCATTACGAGATCCAGCGTTGATACCTTTCGGGTTGATACCTGTCGGGTTGACCAGGGTCGTGTGATGACCGAACCCAAGCGCACCCCCGGACAGGCCCTGTTGGGTCAGCTGGGTGGGGTTAGCGGCCTGATCTATTCGGCTCTGCCGGTGGCCGTGTTCGTCCCGGTGTCCACCGCGTTCGGGCTGCTGCCCGCGATTTTTTCCGCCCTCGGTGTGGCCGCGGTGATTCTTGTCTGGCGGCTGATCCGGCGTGATTCGGTCCAGCCGGCGGTCGCCGGGTTCTTCGGCGTCGGGATCAGCGCGCTGATCGCCTGGGTGGTGGGCGCCTCCAAAGGCTATTTCCTGTTGGGTATCTGGACCTCGCTGATCTGGGCGACCGTTTTCGCGCTGTCGGTCCTGTTCCGCCGCCCAGTGGTGGGCTACGTCTGGAGTTGGGTCAACGGACATGACCGGGCCTGGCGGGCCTCGCGCCGCGCGGTGCTGGCATTCGACGCCGCCACCCTGACGTGGGTGCTGGTGTTCGGCGCGCGGTTCGCCGTGCAGCAGCACCTCTACGAGTCCGATCAGACCGGCTGGCTCGGCGTCGCGCGCATCGCCATGGGCTGGCCGTTGACCGCGATCGCCGCACTGGTCACCTATCTGGCGATCCGGGCCGCCCAGCGTGCGCTGCACGCCCAGCACGCGGCCGGCGACGGCGATCCGGCGGAGCCGCCGGCGGTCGCCGAGCGATCCGCCGCCACGGACTGATCGCGGTCCGCCGCGGCGGGGACCCGAACGGTCAGCTCTGGGCCAGCAGGTTGCGCAGTTCCCCCTCGACCTCCGGTGCGGCGACGAAGAGCAGCTCGTCCCCGCCTTCCAGGGGCTGGTCGGGTTCGGGCACGATCACCCGGCTACCGCGCAGGATCGTCACCAGCGCGGTGTCCCGGGGCAGGGCCAGTTTGCGAACCGGCCTACCGCCCCACGGGGTGGTGTCGGGAAGGGTGATCTCTACCAGATTGGCGTTGCCCTGCCGGAACTGCATCAACCGCACGATGTCGCCGACGGCGAAGGCCTCCTCGACCAGTGAGGCCAGCATGCGTGGGGTCGAGACGGCCACGTCGACTCCCCAGGCTTGGTCGAACAGCCATTCGTTGCGGGGATCGTTGACGCGGGCGACGACACGCGGCGCCGCGAACTCGGTCTTGGCCAGCAGGGACAGCACGACGTTGGCCTTGTCGTCGCCGGTGGCCGCGATCACCACGTCGAACTCCTCGAGGTGCACCTCCTCGAGCAGACTCAACTCGCACGCATCGCCGAACCGCCAGTCCGCGGCCGGTATCGCATCGACGTCGAAGTGGCCGGGGTTGCGTTCGATGAGCAGCACCTCGTGCTGGTTGTCCACCAGTTCGCGGGCGATGGAACGGCCGACGGCGCCGGCCCCGGCGATCGCGACTTTCATTCTCCGAACCCTTCTGCGGGAGGGCGCGCGGCGATCGCGAGCGCTTCGGCGCACTGACCGGACACCGCGGCCAGATAGACCTGGTCGCCGGCCTGGATGACGGTCCTGTGATCGGGCAGGACCCCGGAGCCGAAGCGGATCAGAAACGCCACCCGCGCCCCGGTGGCGGTCTCCAGGTCGGTCGCCGGGCGGCCCACCCAGTTCTCGTGCAGAACGGCCTCGGCGACGGCGACGGTCCCGGTCGGGTCACGCCAGCGGGTGGTTGCGTCCCCGTGGGAGAGGACGTTGAGCAGCCGGTCGGTGGTCCATGGCACCGTGGCGACGGTCGGGATGCCCAGCCGCTCGTAGACGGCGGCCCGTTTGGCGTCGTAGATCCGCGCGACCACCCGTTGCACACCGAACATCTCCCGGGCCACCCGCGCCGAGATGATGTTGGAGTTGTCCCCGGAGGAGACCGCGGCGAAGGCGTCGCAGCGCTCGATCCCGGCCCGCAGCAGCACCTCCCGGTCGAAGCCCATACCCAGGATCCGCTCGCCGGGAAAACCCGGTGAGAGCCGGTGGAAGGCGGTCTCGTCGCGGTCGATGACCGCCACCTCGTGCCCCAGCCGGGACAACGCCTCGGCCAGCGAGGCTCCGACTCGACCGCAGCCCATCACCACTACCCGCACCCGACGTCCTCTCGGCAACTCGTGCGTCGGCCCGCGGCGGGGCCGCGCGGTACCGGGAACGCTACCGTCCCGACGCTCAAGGCTTACCCTTGGCTCTCGTGTCCAACCTTTCGAAGGGTGTGCGCCGACTGCTCATCGGGCAGCCCTTCCGCAGCGACCGGCTCAGCCACACGCTGCTTCCCAAGCGCATCGCCCTGCCGGTGTTCGCCTCCGACGCCATGTCATCGGTGGCCTACGCGCCCGAGGAGATCTTTCTGGTCCTCTCGGTGGCCGGCCTGTCGGCCTACGCGATGGCGCCCTGGACGGGTGCGGCGGTCGCCTTCGTGCTCCTGGTGGTGGTCGCGTCCTACCGGCAGAACGTTCGGGCCTACCCGTCCGGCGGCGGTGACTACGAGGTGGTCACCACCAACCTCGGACCGACCGCGGGCCTGACCGTGGCCAGCGCCCTGCTCGTCGACTACGTGCTCACCGTGGCGGTGTCGATGGCCTCGGCGATGTCGAACATCGGCTCGGCCGTGCCGTTCGTCGCCCAGCACAAGGTGATTTTCGCGGTCACCGCGATCGTGCTGCTCACCGCCGTCAATCTCCGCGGCATCCGGGAGTCCGGAACCGCGTTCGCCATCCCCACCTACGCGTTCATGGTCGGGATGCTGGCGATGCTGACCTGGGGCTTCGTCCAGATACACGTGCTGGGACGTCCCCTGCAGGCCGAGTCGGCCGGATTCGATCTGCACTCCGAGCACGGTGACATCGCGGGCTTGGCGCTGGTGTTCCTGGTCGCGCGGGCGTTCTCGTCCGGTTGCGCGGCGTTGACCGGTGTGGAAGCCATCAGCAACGGCGTGCCGGCGTTCCGCAAGCCGAAGTCGCGCAACGCCGCCACCACGCTGGCCATGCTCGGCGGTATCGCGATCACGCTGTTCATCGGCATGATTCTGCTGGCCATCGACACCGGCGCGAAGGTGGCCGAGCGCCCGGCCGAGCAACTCCTCGGCGCGCCCCCGGGATATCACCAGAAGACCCTCGTCGCCCAGCTGGCCGATGCGGTCTTCCACGACTTCGCACCGGGCCTGTACCTGATCACCGGCGTCACCGCCCTGATCCTGATCCTGGCCGCCAACACCGCCTTCAACGGATTTCCGGTGCTGGGGTCAATCCTGGCCCAGGACCGCTACCTGCCGCGACAGTTGCACACCCGCGGCGACCGGCTGGCCTTCTCCAACGGCATCGTGTTCCTGGCACTTGCCGCCATCGCTTTCGTCGTCGCCTTCCGGGCGGAGGTGACAGCGCTGATCCAGCTCTACATCGTCGGCGTCTTCATCTCGTTCACGCTCAGCCAGATCGGCATGGTGCGGCACTGGACTCGGTTGCTGAGCGGTGAGGACGACCCGGCTGAGCGGCGCCGGATGATGCGCTCCCGGGTGATCAACACCATCGGGTTCATCTCCACCGGCACCGTCCTCGTCATCGTGCTGGTGACCAAGTTTCTGGCCGGCGCGTGGATCGCCATCCTGGCCATGGGCGGTTTGTTCGTCCTGATGAAGGCCATCGACCGGCACTACACGAGGGTTTCGCGCGAGCTCACCCCCAAGGAGGAGGAGCGCGGCGAGATCGTCCTTCCCAGCCGCAATCACGCCGTCGTTCTGGTGTCCAATCTGCAGCTGCCCACGCTGCGGGCGCTGGCCTATGCCCGCGCGACCCGGCCCGACGTCCTGGAGGCGCTGACGGTCAACGTCGATGACGGGGAGACCCGGAGGCTGACGGCGGCCTGGGAGGACAGCGAGGTCAGCGTTCCGCTGAAAGTGGTCGCCTCGCCCTACCGGGAGGTGACCCGTCCGGTCCTGGACTACATCAAACGGATCAGCAAGGAGGCGCCCCGAACGGTGGTCACGGTGTTCATCCCTGAGTACGTTGTCGGGCACTGGTGGGAGGGACTTTTGCACAACCAGAGCGCGCTACGGCTCAAGGCGAGGTTGCTGTTCATCCCCAACGTCATGATGACCTCGGTTCCCTGGCAGCTCGATTCCTCCGCGCGGGTGCAGCAGGTCGAGGACCAGAGCGCCCCCGGCGCCGTCCGTCGCGGCTTCCCGGATTGAGCGCGACCGAGTCCGCCGGGCTGGTGCTGTCCACCGGTCCGGCGGCCAACGGAGGAAGCTGCGTGGCCCGCCACGACGGCCGCGTGGTGTTCGTGCGCTACGCCCTGCCGGGTGAACTGGTGCGGGTGCGGGTGACCTCCGAGCGCGGGTCCTACTGGCATGCCGACGCCGTCGAGGTGCTCGAGGCCTCCGATGATCGGATCGAGCCGCTGTGCCCGATCGCCGGCCCGGACGGGGCGGGCTGCTGCGACATGGCCTTCGCCGAGCCCGCCGCCCTGCGCCGGATCAAGGGGCAGGTGGTGGGCAATCAGCTTGCCCGGCTGGGCGATTTCACCTGGGAGTCAGCGGCTGAGCCGATTGGTTCGGGGGCGGCCGTCGGCTGGCGCACCCGCGCCCGGCTGGACGTCGGCGGTGACGGCCGGGCCGGGTTGCACCGCTACCACAGCCCCGAGTTGGTCACCGATCTGCGCTGCGCGCAGTGGCCCGATGCGATGATGGCCGGTCTGGACGGGCCGCGCTGGCGCCCCGGGGACAACCTCCACGTGGTTCTCGACGACACCGGCCGGCGGCACGTGACCGCCGCCGGACCGGATCGGCGGGAGGTGGTCCAGGGCGCGCGGGAATCGGTGCAGCGGGTCGGTGGACGCCAGTGGCTGATACCGGTGACCGGCTTCTGGCAGTCGCACCGCGATGCGGCGCGGACCTACAGCGATCTGGTGCGGCAATGGGCGGACGGATCGGGGGCGCGTCGCGCCTGGGATCTCTACGGCGGGGCGGGGTTGTTCGCGGCCGCACTGGCCGAGGCGATGGGTGAGCGGGGCCGGGTGTACACCGTGGACACCGTGCGCTCGGCGTCGGCGTCGGCTCGGGCCGCACTGGCCGACCTGCCCGGGGTCAAGGTCGTCTCGGGATCGGTGCGCGGGTTCCTGGCAGGTCAGTCCCGCGGCGCCGATATCGCCGTTCTCGACCCGCCCCGGTCTGGGGCCGGGCGGGCGGTCATCGAACAGGTGGCCGCCGCCGGGGTACCGCTTGTGATCCACATCGGTTGCGAGGCTGCGGCATTCGCCCGTGACATCGGCCTGTACCGGGGCCGCGGCTACCGGGTGGAGCGGATCACCGCCTTCGACGCCTTCCCGTTGACCCATCACGTTGAATGCGTCGCCCTACTCAAGCGGTGATCGCCGCGGACCCCTAGACTGCTGGCACAAGGTGCGCCGGGAAGTCTGGTCGGCAGTGACCGTCCTACCCGCGAGGTGAACCGTGGCTCAACCCGATACCCGGCGTCCTGGAATCCTCAGCCGCGGCTCCTGGTCGGAGACCCGCCGCGTCATCGAGATCTTCCACAAGGAGACCGTCGGCGGCGCAGTGCTGCTGGCCGCGGCCGCCACCGCGCTGATCTGGGCCAACTCACCGTGGTCGGAGTCCTACCACTCCCTGAACTCCGCGCGACTGGGCACCGACGACCTCGGCCTGCACCTGGACCTGAGCCTGGGAAGCTGGGCGGCCGACGGGTTATTGGCCATTTTCTTCTTCGTCGTCGGCCTGGAACTCAAACGCGAGTTCGTCGCCGGCGACCTGCGCGACCCGCGTCGGGCCGCGTTGCCGATCGCCGCCGCGGTGGGCGGCATGGTCGTCCCCGCGCTGATCTTCGTCGCATGGACGGCCGGCTCGGGCGACGGCGCACTGCGCGGATGGGCCGTCCCGACCGCCACCGACATCGCCTTCGCGGTCGCCGTGCTGGCCGTGATCTCCACCCATCTGCCCTCGGCGCTGCGCACCTTCCTGCTCACCTTGGCAGTAGTCGACGACCTGCTGGCGATCGCGGTGATCGCGGTCTTCTACACCGCAAAGATCAACCTGGGGGCCCTGCTGCTGGCGCTGATTCCGCTGACCCTTTTCGCCATCCTGGTTCAGCGACGGGTGCGCAGCGGGTGGCTGCTGATTCCGCTGGCCCTGGCGACCTGGGCGTTCGTCCACGAGTCCGGTGTGCACGCCACCGTCGCCGGCGTTCTGCTGGGTTTCACGGTGCCGGTGCTGCGCAGCAAGCGGGACTCGCACGGACCGGCGGCGGCAACCGGCCCGACAGACCAGGCCGACCCCACCGACGGACCGGGTCTGGCCGAGCACTTCGAGCACGTGATGCGACCGGTGTCTGCGGGCCTGGCCATCCCGGTCTTCGCCTTCTTCGCCGCCGGGGTGAGTTTCGGCGGCTATGACGGTTTGGTGACCGCTCTACGCGATCCGATCGCCCTGGGGATCGTCACCGGACTGGTCGTCGGCAAGACCCTCGGGGTGTTCGGGACCACACGGCTGATGGCCGCCCTGACCCGTGCGGCCCTGGATTCGTCGCTGCGCTGGATCGACGTCTTCGGTGTGGCGATGCTGGCCGGTATCGGGTTCACGGTGTCGCTGCTGATCGGCGAGTTGGCCTACGGATCGGACCCGGGCAGACAGGACATCGTCAAGGTCGCAGTCCTCGCCGGTTCTTTGCTGGCCGCACTTCTGGCCGCGGTCGTGCTGCGGGCGCGCAACCGCCATTACCGGTCGGTCTACGAGTTGGAGACCACCGACGCCGACCACGACGGCGTGCCCGACGTCTATGCCGCGGCGCCGCGGACGGACGGCAATCCTGCGTAGACTGAGCGGATGCTCGAACAGATCCGCGGCCCCGCTGATCTGCAGCGCCTGTCCCAGGAGCAATTGACTGAGCTGGCGGGGGAGATCCGCCGGTTCCTGGTGCACAAGGTGGCCGCCACCGGAGGACATCTGGGGCCGAATCTCGGTGTGGTCGAACTCACCCTTGCCCTGCATCGGGTGTTCGACTCCCCGCACGACCCGATCATCTTCGACACCGGCCACCAGGCCTACGTGCACAAAATGCTCACCGGGCGCAGCGCGGGCTTCGACACCCTGCGGATCAAGGGTGGGCTCTCCGGCTACCCCTCGCGAGCGGAGAGCGACCACGACTGGGTGGAGTCGAGCCACGCCTCGGCGGCGCTGTCCTATGCCGACGGTCTGGCCAAGGCCTTCGAACTGAGCGGTCAGCGCAATCGGCACGTCGTGGCAGTCGTCGGCGACGGCGCGCTGACCGGGGGGATGTGCTGGGAGGCGCTCAACAACATCGCGGCGGCCAGGCGTCCGGTGGTCATCGTCGTCAACGACAACGGCCGCAGCTACGCGCCGACCATCGGCGGACTCGCCGAGCACCTGGCCGGGCTGCGGCTGCAGCCGGCCTACGAACGGATGCTGGAGCGGGGCCGCAGCGCCGTGCGGGCGATCCCGCTGATCGGTGAGGTCTGTTTCCAGGCGATGCACAGCGTCAAGGCGGGGATCAAGGACGCCGTGTCCCCGCAGACGATGTTCTCCGACCTCGGGCTGAAGTACGTCGGCCCAATCGACGGGCATGACGAGCATGCGGTGGAGACCGCGTTGCGCCATGCCCGCGGCTACAACCGCCCGGTGATCGTGCACGTCGTCACCCGCAAGGGGATGGGGTACGCGCCGGCCGAGAACGACGAGGCCGAGCAGATGCACGCCTGCGGCGTGATCGATCCGGAGACCGGCCTGGCCACCAAGCTCGCCGCCCCGGGATGGACCTCGGTGTTCTCCGACGCGCTGATCGCCTACGCGGGCGCGCGTCGCGACGTGGTGGCGATCACCGCCGCGATGCCGGGACCGACCGGTCTGGCGGCTTTCGGCGAGCGCTACCCCGACCGGCTCTTCGACGTCGGCATCGCCGAGCAGCACGCCGTGACCTCGGCCGCCGGGCTGGCGATGGGCGGTATGCACCCCGTGGTGGCGATCTACTCGACCTTCCTCAACCGGGCCTTCGACCAGGTCCTCATGGACGTCGCCCTGCACCGGCTTCCGGTCACCGTGGTGCTCGACCGCGCCGGGATCACCGGTAACGACGGCGCCAGTCACAACGGGATGTGGGATCTGTCGGTCCTGGGCATCGTGCCCGGGATGCGGGTCGCGGCACCGCGGGATGGCGAGCGCCTGCGGGAGGAGCTCGGCGAGGCCCTCGACGTCCAGGACGGCCCGACCGCGATCCGCTTCCCCAAGGGCGACGTGGGTGAGGACATCCCGGCACTGGAACGGATCGCCGGCATCGACGTCCTGTCCAGGCCGGCCGCCGAACTCGGTGAGGACGTTCTGCTGGTGGCGGTCGGTTCCTTCGCGGCGATGGCGCTGGCTGTGGCCGCCCGGCTGCGCAAGCAGGGCATCGGGGTGACGGTGGTCGATCCGCGGTGGGTGCTGCCGGTGCCCGAGGCGCTCGGCGCGCTGGCGCGGGCTCACAAGCTGGTGGTCACCTGCGAGGACAACGGCGTGTGCGGTGGCGTCGGTTCGGCGGTCTCCGCGGCGCTGCGGGCCGCGGACATCGACGTGCCGTGCCGCGATGTCGGTGTGCCGCAACGTTTCCTGGACCATGCCGCGCGTTCTGAGGTGCTCACCGAAATTGGGCTCACCGAACAGAATGTGGCCCGTCAGGTCACCGGATGGGTAGCCGCACTCGGGGCGCAGCACGAGACGGTGTCCGGCCAGGTCGACTGACCGCGCGGCCCGAGGTGGGCGCCTTCTGGGCGCGAGCAGACGTAAACGTCCCGGAATCCTCGGCGTGTCGGGGACGTTTACGTCTGCTCGCGCTGGGGGGAGGGGGCCAGCGCGTCGGCCAGTTCCGGAACGGCCAGGTTGCGCTGCCAGGTCCGCGCGCCGTTGTCCTTCAGATAGTTCTCCACGGCCGCGGCGACGTCGTCGGCGTCCTGCCAGTCCCAGCACAGCCGCCGGAGGACGTCGGGGGTCAGCAGGTTCTCCGCAGGCACCCCCACCCGTTCGGAGAGCCCGGACATCGCCGAGCGCGCAGCCTCCAGGCGCGCGGCAGCCTCCGGATTGCGTCGCGCCCACCTCGCGGCGGGGGGCGGCCCGCTGAGCGGTTCGGAGATCTCCGGCAGGTCCTCGGTGGCGCGGGCCGTCTGCAGCGCCTCGAACCAGACCCGGGCCGAACGGCGCTGTTTCTGTCCGCCGAAGACCGGCAGCGCGGTCAGTTCGTCGACCGTCCCGGGGTCCGCCAGGGCCGCGGCCACGATCGCCGCATCCGGCAGGATCC
>JAGQTQ010000082.1:0-31501 GCA_020438905.1 Mycobacterium sp. | reverse complement strand
CGATATCGCGGCCGCGGGCGATGCGGTCCCGCACCGTCCACATCTCCCGCACCGCGGTCAGCCCGCGAACGGTCTTGACCTTGTGGATTCCCGAGGTGCGACGCCAGCGGTCGCGCCGGGTCGGGCTGCTCTCGGCGCGGCGGAGGTACTCGAACTCCTCGGCGGCCCAGTCGGTCTTGCCCTGTTCGGCCAGCACCTCGCCGACCGCGTCGCGCAATTCGATCAGCACCTCGACGTCCAGTGCGGCGTAGTTGAGCCAGTCCGCGGGCAGCGGGCGTCTGGACCAGTCGGCCGCGCCATGGCCCTTGGCCAGGCCGAGCCCCAGCAGACGCTGGACCATGGCGGCGAGATTGACCCGCTCGAAGCCGGCCAGCCGCCCGGCCAGTTCGGTGTCGTACAGCCGGGGCGGATGCAGACCGACCTCGGCCAGACAGGGCAGGTCCTGATCGGCGGCGTGCAGGATCCACTCGTCGGTGGCGAGCACCTCGGCGACCGGTCTGAGCGCGTCGATGGGGCTGTCGCCGTGGTTGGCCGGGTCGATGAGCACCGTCCCGGCCCCGCTGCGACGGATCTGGATCAGGTAGGCGCGATTGGAGTAGCGAAAGCCCGAAGCCCGCTCGGCGTCCACCGCGAACGAGCCGGTGCCGGCGGCCAGGGTGTCGGCGGCCCGGGCGATTTCGGTGACGCTGACACAGACCTGCGGCACCCCCTCGGCGGGCTGTAGCAGCGGGGTCGGCTCGGCTTCCTCGGGAAGCGTCTCGGCATCGGACATCTCAGGCGCGGGAACGTGAACTCAGGTCGGTGACACCGGCCGGCGGCAGCCCGGCGGCGTGTTCGAGCACCTCACAGAAGGCCTGCACATGGGTGCCGAGGTCCAGACTGGTGGCCGTCCACGAGGCGCGCATCTCCAACTGGTGGGCTCGCGGTGGACCGGAGATGTCGCCGTAGCGCACCGAGGTGGTGGCCGTGACGGTTCCGCCCAGCGCGGTGGCCTGTCCGTCCCGCGACTCCAGCGCGTCGACCAGCCAGCTCCAGGCGACCTCGGGCAGCAGCGGGTCCACCGCCTCGCTGGCATCCAGGTCGGCCTGAATGAAGGCGACCAACCGCATGGTGCCGTCCCAGGCGTCGGCGCCATCGGGATCGTGCAGCAGGATGAGCCGGCCGAAGGCGTCGCCCTCGGAGCGCTCCGGCACGATCTCCGGCTCCGGTCGGCGAACCTCGGCGCCCAGCGCATAGCTGTAGGGGGCGAGGCGTTGAGGTGGGCGGATCGGCCCGAGCTCGATCTCGGGCCGAACCCTGGCCGCGTTCATCGCCGCGACGGCCTCACCGAACTGCGTCGGCTCCGCACTGGTCACTCCTTCGACGGTAGCCCCAACCTCCGGGCCGTGCAGGCAGGCGCGCCGCCGGAGGTGCCGCCGGGGCGCCGCGGCGGGCGGCGGCCGTGGCAGCATGGTCGCCGTGAGCACCCGCCGTCATCTGCCCGAGGCGCCCTATCTGGCCGCCGCCACCGGTCGCGAACCCGGTCGGACTCCGGTGTGGCTCATGCGCCAGGCCGGCCGTTCGCTGCCGGAATACCGTCAGCTGCGCGCCCGCAACACCATGATGCAAGCCTGTTTCGACCCCGAACTGATCTGCGAGATCACCCTGCAGCCGGTCCGTCGGCACGGGGTGGACGCGGCGATCCTGTTCTCCGACATCGTGGTGCCGTTGCGGGCCGCTGGGGTCGAGGTGGACATCGTTGCCGACGTGGGGCCGGTGATCGCCCGCCCGGTGCGGGTGGAGGCCGACGTAGCGGCCATGAAGGGCCTCGAACTGCAACGGATCGACGCCGTCAGCGATGCGGTGGGACTTCTGGTCGGCGCGCTGGGCGAGGTGCCGCTGATCGGCTTTGCCGGAGCCCCGTTCACCCTGGCGTCCTACCTGGTCGAGGGCGGCCCCAGCAAACTCCACGAACGCACCAAGAAAATGATGTTCGCCGAGCCGTCCACCTGGCACGCGCTGATGGAGGTGCTCACCGACCTGACCATCGACTTCCTGCGGGTGCAACTGGACGCCGGCGTGGACGCCATCCAGCTTTTCGACTCGTGGGCGGGCACGCTGTCGCTGGCCGACTACCGGACCTACGTGCTGCCGCACAGCAGCCGGGTGTTCGCAGAACTGGCCGCCCGCGGCGTCCCGATGACCCATTTCGGGGTCGGCACCGCGGAGTTGCTCGGCGCGATGGGGCAGGCCGGGGCAACCGTGGTCGGCGTCGACTGGCGCACCTCGCTGGCCGACGCCGCCAAGCGAGTCGGACCGGGGAAAGCGTTGCAGGGCAATCTCGATCCGGTGGTGCTGCTCGCGGGCTGGCCGGCCGTCGAGGCAGCGGCAAGGGCCGTCGTCGAGGACGCCCGGCTGGCGGTCGCCGCCGGTGCCGCCGGTCACATCTTCAATCTCGGCCACGGCGTCCTGCCGGCCACCGACCCGGAGCTGATCACCGACCTGGTGGCCCTGGTGCATTCGCTGTGACATCGGCTCACGCGCGCACCTATGCGGTTGTGGGCGGCGGCATTTCGGGTCTGGCGGCGGCCTACCGGATCCGCGCCGCGGCGGGACCGCAAGCGGCGATCGTGCTCTTCGAACCGGGCGACCGGCTCGGCGGGGTGCTGCGGACCGAGACCCTGGGCGGCCGGCCGATGGACGTCGGCGCCGAGGCGTTCATCTCCCGCCGGCCCGAGGTACCGGCGTTGCTGCGCGAACTCGGTCTGGCCGACCGGCAGATCACGCCCACCGGCGTGGCCACCACCATCTTCAGCGGCGGCCGGCTGCACCCGATGCCCGCCGGGGCGGTCAACGGAATCCCGTCCTCGGCACAGTCGATGTCCGGTCTGGTCGACGCCGCCACCCTTGCGCGCATCGCCGGTGAACCCGGCCGCCCCTTCGGCTGGCGGCCCGGATCGGACCCCGCCGTCGGGGCGGTGGTCGCCGAACGGTTCGGCGAACAGGTGGTGACCCGTTCGGTGGACCCCATGCTCTCGGGGGTCTACGCGGGCTCGGCCGCCACGATCGGAATCCGCTCGGCGGTCCCGGCGGTGGCCGCCGCGCTGGACGCCGGGGCCCAGAACCTCAGCGCGGCGGTCCGGCGGGTGCTCTCGGGCGCCACCGGCGGGCCGGTGTTCGGCGCGGTGGAGGGCGGCTATCGAGTGCTGCTGGACGAATTGGCCGTGCGCAGCCGGGCGCGGTGGGTCAACGCGCCGATCGTCGGCATCGCGGCGGAGACGACGGGCTGGGCGTTGCGGGACGCAACCGGTGCGGTGGCCCGGGCCGACGCCGTGGTGCTGGCGCTGCCGGCCCCGCGCGCCGCCGCTCTGCTCGGCGAGGTCGCCCCCCGGGCCGCGGCGGCCGCCGCCCGGGTGCCGGTCGCCTCGGCGGCGGTGCTGGCCATGGCCGTCGCGCCGGGCACCCCGTTTCCGCCGCAGTCCGGTGTGCTGGTGGCCGGGGGAGAGACCCTGCACTCCAAGGCCATCACCCTGTCCAGCCGGAAGTGGGGCAGACGCGGCGGTGCCGAACTGCTGCGCCTGTCGTTCGGCAGATTCGGCGACGATATCGCCCGAACGACCCCGGATGAGCGGTTGATCGCCTGGGCGCTGGAGGATCTCGACACGGTGTTCGGCATCTCCGTCGACCCGCTCGAGGTTCTGGTGCACCGCTGGATCGACGCGCTGCCCCAGTACGGCCCCGGCCACGCCGATCTGGCCGCCGAGGTTCGTGCCGGGCTGCCACCCGGGCTGGCGGTCGCAGGCAACTTCCTCGACGGTGTCGGCGTGCCCGCCTGCCTGGCCGCGGCCGGACGGGCGGCCGTGGCGGCGGTGGCCGCCGTCGGCACCGGATAGCGCCGTGGCACCATAAGGCCCATGGCGCGCCTGGACTACAACACTCTCAACGCCACCATCCGCTACGTGATGTTCTCCTCGTTCGCGGTGCGACCGGGCGAGCTGGGCTATGACGACGAGTCCCGTGCCGCCGTCCGCGACGAGACCGCGACGTTCCTCAAGCAGCAGGAGGACAACGGCGTGGTGGTCCGCGGCATCTACGACGTGGCCGGGATGCGCGCCGACGCCGACTTCATGATCTGGATGCACGCCGAGCGGATCGAGACGCTGCAGGCCGCCTACAGCGACTTCCGGCGCACAACCACCTTGGGGCGGGCCTGTACGCCGGTGTGGAGCAGTGTCGGTCTGCACCGCCCGGCCGAGTTCAACAAGAGCCACGTGCCGGCGTTCCTGGCCGGCGAGGCCCCGGGTGACTACATCTGCGTCTACCCGTTCGTGCGCTCGCTGGACTGGTACCTGCTCCCGGACGAACAGCGGCGCAAGATGCTCGCCGACCACGGTGCGGCGGCCCGCGGGTACAAGGACGTGCGGGCCAACACCGTTCCGGCCTTCGCTCTCGGCGACTACGAGTGGATCCTGGCCTTCGAAGCGAACGAACTGCACCGGATCGTCGACCTCATGCGGGACCTGCGCGCCACCGAGGCCCGACTCCACGTTCGCGAGGAGATCCCGTTCAACACCGGTCCCCGGGTCAGCGTCGAGGAACTCGTTACCCGGCTGCCCTAGCCGTCGGCCGCTAGACTAGCGCCGATTCCCGTAGACGCCGATTCCTGCAAATATCGGTGTGCCTGGCGGGGACCGTTGGTGAGAGGGGCCTTTCCGATGCCCAGACCGGCCTATGTCTGGCTGTACGCGGTGGTGCTGTTCGTCGGCTACGCGGGCTGGCTGTTGTTCGCCTCCGCTGATCCGTGGACCGTCAAGGTGGTCATCGGCGTCGAGTCGATCCTCGTGGTGGCCGTCGGTGGAATCCTCGCCGCACTGGCGGCGCGCTCGACTCGGGGCAGGGTGCGGGCCGCCTGGGTGGTGCTGGCGATCGGTTTCGCCGGGGCGACGGTCGGGGAGTCGCTGTGGGCGTACCAGAAGCTGTGGCTGCGGCAAAGTGCGTGGCCGACTCTTGCCGACCCGGCCTACCTGATCTTCCCGGTCGCCTTATGTGTGGCGCTTCTGGTGTTTCCGGTGGGGCGCGGTCGCCGTTCGCGGGGTCGGTTGGTGCTCGACGGGCTGGTCCTGGCCGGGTCGCTGCTCATCGTCTCCTGGCTGACCGTGATGGGTCCGAAGTACCAGTCCGACGGAGCCCGCGGGCTGGATCTGCTGGTGTCCTTCGCGTTCCCGGTGTCCAACATGGTCGCGTTGACCGTCGCGGCGGTGGTACTGGCGATGGCGGGCAGAGGCCCGCGTCGGATGCTGACCCTGATGACGCTGGGTCTGGCCTTCATGACCGTGGTGGAGAGCGCCTTCGCCTACGTCAACGTCGACAGCGCGTTCGCCGGGCACGGCCACTATCTGTTCGATATCTTCTGGACGCTGGGCATCCTGCTCATCACCATCGGTGTCGCCGAGGGTGCCCGGGCGTCCTTCGATGAGCAGATCGGCGACGAGATGCCGGGATGGGTGTCGGTCTGGCTGCCGTTCGTACCGCTGGTGCTGGCCGGGTTGGCCATCGCGGCCGAACAGCCCGACACGCTCAAGTCGGGTCCGGTGCTCGTCGTCGGGCTGGTCCTTCTTCTTGCGGTACTCGCCCGGCAGTACCTGGCGGTCAACGAGGATCGCCGACTGCTGGCACAGCTTTCCGAACAATCCCGGCGCGACCCGCTGACCGGCCTGGACAACCGGGTGCTGTTCGGTGACCGGTTGCGGCTCGCCCTCCGGACGCCGGGACCGGCCGGCGCGGAGGTGGGCGTGCTGGCCATCGACCTCAACGACTTCAAGCTGGTCAACGACACTCTCGGGCATGCGGCCGGTGACGAGTTGCTGATCGCCGTCGCCGGCCGGTTGCGCGGCTGCGTCGGCGACGACGATGCGATCGCCCGGCTGGGTGGCGACGAGTTCGCCGTCCTCGTGGAGGGACCTTCCGGCGACGCCCGACGGGTCGCCGATCGCATCGGGGTCTCCTTCGGCCAACCCTTCCTCGTCGACGGCCACGAACTGCTGATCCGGCCCAGCACCGGACTGGCGGTCGCGCAGGCCGGTGCGGCCGGGCAGTCCGCCGAGGAGTTGCTCAAGCGGGCCGATGCGGCGATGTACACGGGAAAGCGGTCGGGGCTGGCCGGGGTCCATGTCTTCTCCGAAACCGAAGACCCGGCGAACAAACTTCTTGCCGAGCGGCTGCTTATCGGCGGTCGGCGGGGTGCGGCGGCGGTGCGCACCCTTGCCGAACTGCGGGAGGGGATCACCAACTCCGATCTGGAACTGCGCTACCAGCCCAAGTTCAGCCTCAGCACCGGACAGTTGGTGGGTGTGGAGGCGCTGCTGCGCTGGGACCACCCCGAGCGAGGGTCGCTGGGCCCCGAGGAATTCCTGCCACTGGTCCGCGAACACACCCTGATGACCCCGGTCAACGACTTCGTGCTCAACCGGGCGCTGGACGATATGGCCAGGTGGCGGTCGGCCGGCGGCCCCGTCCCGGTGGCGGTGAACGTCTGGGCCCCCGTGCTGGCCGATCCGCAGTTCCCCGTCCGGCTGATGCGGGCACTCGCTGAGCGGGGTCTCGATGCCGGCGACCTCACCGTCGAGATCACCGAGGACGTGTTGCTGGAGAACCTCGAGCGCACCAACACGGTTCTGAACCAACTGCGCCAGAGCGGTGCCCGGATTGCGGTGGACGATTTCGGCAGCGGCTACTCCGCGCTGTCCCATCTACGCGAACTGGCCATCGACGAGATCAAGTTGGACCGTGGGTTCATCGCACCCATCAACGGGGACGCCCGAGCGGCGGCGGTCGTGCGCGCCGTGCTGGACCTGGCTCACGAACTGGACCT
This sequence comes from Mycobacterium sp., assembly GCA_020438905.1. GTDB lineage: Bacteria > Actinomycetota > Actinomycetes > Mycobacteriales > Mycobacteriaceae > Mycobacterium. Next base: position 24,651 of record JAGQTQ010000082.1, on the reverse strand, counting down.
GACCACGGTCGCCGAGGGCGTGGAGGACGAGGAAACGGTGTCGCTACTGCGTCAGTACCGCTGTGACGTCGTCCAGGGTTACCTGTTCAGCCTCCCGCTGACCGCCGAGGAGGTCCAGAGCCTTCCGCGTCAGGGACCTACCGGGCCGGCACCAGCTTCAGCGAAATCGAGTTGATGCAGTAGCGCTGGTCGGTGGGAGTGGGGTAACCCTCGCCGGTGAACACATGCCCCAGGTGGCTGTCGCAGTTCGCGCACACCACCTCGACCCGACGCATTCCCAACGAGTCGTCGGCGCGCAGCACCACCGCCTCGGAGTCGGCCGGGTCGAAGAACGACGGCCACCCGCAATGCGATGCGAATTTCTCGGAGCTGCGGAACAGTTCGGCACCGCAGGCCCGGCACTGGTAGACACCCTCGGTCGTGGTGTCGGTGTACTCACCGGTGAAGGGGCGTTCGGTGCCGGCCCGGCGCAACACCTGGTATTCCGCGGGGGACAGCCGCTTGCGCCACTCGTCGTCGCTGAGTTCGAGCATCACCCCACGCTACCCGCCGGTGCTAGGCCGGCGCGGCGGCCAGGGATTCGGTGCGCCGGCGGGCGGCCTCGGCCATCCAGGGCGGGTCGATACCGTCCTGCGGGCTGGCGGCGAGCCGGCCGCTCTCCTTGGCGTCGAGGTAGCGGAAATACAGCACGCAGAACACCACGACGAGCATCAACGACCACCCGTAGGTGATCTTCATGTATTCCAGGAAGCGCCCGGTGGTGGGCCAGCGCCACATGAGCCAGCGGTCCAGGGTCAGGAATCCGTAGACGGCCAGCCAGGCCGGCCAGTTGCGCAGCACCGAGTTGGGCAGCACCACCGTCATCAGGAACGGAAAGAGCATCATCGAGTAGTAGCCCTGCGCCAGCGAGAGCACCAGCCAGGAGGCGATCAACAGGACGCCCGAGGAGGTGAGCATCCAAAACAGCGGATCGCGGGTGCGGTAGTAGCGGGCGAGCAGCCACAGGCTTCCCGCCGCCAGCGCCAGGAAGAGCACCCGCAGGGCGATGATCAGCCACATCGGCAGCCCGTAGTACACCCCGTTGCCCAGCACCGAGGAGTTGAAGTAGTCGCGGGTGGAGAAGATGTAGGGCAGTGTCCGGTTGACGAAGTTCATCCGGTCGGCCACCAGCGGCCAGGCCACCACGTTGAACGCCGCCGGCACCGCGAGGGCTGCAGCCAGAGCACGCCACTGCCGGTTCAGCAGGGGGAGTAGCAACAGAACCCCCAGCACCGGCTTGACCACCAGCGAGAGGCCGATCGCGGCGCCGGCCAGCCATTCCCGATCGCTGCGTCCATCCAGCAGCCACCGAAAGAACATCACCTCCAGCAGCAGGATGACCCCGTTGATGTTGGTGAACACCAAAGTGTTGGTCACCGATTCGGTGACGAACATCGCCGCCAGCAACGCCGGAAGCGCCACCGAGGACAGCGGGAACCGCAGCAGTCGCACCAGCAGGACGCCGGCGACGATGACGGCCAGGGTGTTGAGCAGGATGAACCAGTTGCGCGCGGCGAACTCGCTGTCGATGTAGCCGAACGGGGCCATCAGCAGGGTGCCGCCCGGCGGATACAGATAATGCGGATCGACCTGGTCGAAGTGCTCGTTGTAGATGTCGACGCCGGCGCGGAAATTGCGGGCGGCGCGGTAGACCGGAGCCCAGTCGTCGGTGATGTAGCCGTTGGACGTCAGGACGTAGGCGCGGTGGATGATCGACATGATCGCGATCGGCCACAGCACCGAACGCAGAACCGTCGCGGTGCTCGGCGGGCTGGTGCGCGGCCGAAAAGCGTTGAGTAGCCCGGTTCGTATCGAGTCGACGGCTGCCACGACCGCACCGTACACCGGCCGGGTGCTTCAGGCGCTCAGGCGGGGCAGAAGGTGTCGGTCGGCGGAACCTCGCCGGACTCGAGGTAGCCCAGCACCGGCGGCAGCGCGCAGGCCGAGTAGACGATCGCGCCGTGCCCTGTTCCCTGCCACATCACCCGGCGGCTGGTGGCCCCGGCGTTGATGACGGTGGCGGCCATGGCGGCCACTCCTTGACCTCCGGCGATCGGGTCGTTCTGCACCCCCAGCAGCAGCACGTCGACACCGAGGTCGGCGGGGTCCTTGGGGGCCGCGCCACTGGGCCAGTTGAGGCACTTGACCAGGTTCAGTGCGCCGACGGTTCCGAACTGCGGGTACTGCTTGCCCCAGGCGACGACGAGTTCGCGCACCCGGTCGGGGGTGGGGCGATTCAGCGCGTCGCTGCAGTCGTTGACGAACTGCCCGTCGGTGCCGCGGAGGGCTTCGGCCCGGTTGGCCAGGCTGTTGAGCTGGTTGGTATCGCCGGCGCGGGCGTCGGCGAGGGCTTCGGCGAGTTTGACGGTGCTGCCGATCCGGTCGCCCGAGGGGTAGGCCAGGGCGGTGATGATGGCGTTGGCCAGCACCGCCGCCGAGATGCCGCCCGGACCGCGGCCGGCTCGGGCGGCGGCCATCAGCGCGTCGACCGCACCCCGGGGGTCCGGGCCCAGTGCGCAGTTGACCGCCAGGCACTGGGTCGCGAACGCCTCCAGGGCGGACTGTTGGGCCTTGACCTTTTCGTCGGCGGCCGCCTCGGCGCCGACCCCGGGTGGCACCGGGGAGTCCAACACCAGCCGGGCGACCTTCTCCGGATGCGAACCGGCGTAGGCCAGCGCCACCTGCGCGCCGTTGCCGATGCCGATCAACGCCAGCGCGGGAACATCCCAGGTGCTGCGCAGTCTCTCCAGATCCTCAGCGGCGCGCGCGTTGTCGTAGGCCGAGGCGCCGGGCGCGATGGCGTCGGTGCAGTCGGTGGTGGCCGTCATCGTGATGGTGCCGAGGTTGGCCACCGGGTCGTCGCCGGATTGGAACTGGGCCTGCTCGCGCATCTCCTGGCGGTCGTAGTCGTCGCGGCAGTAGATCGGGCTGGACAGGCCCATACCGCGGCGGTCGACAGCCACGATCGGATTGCTTTTCAGGACGTCGGCGCCCGACCGGGACAACCAGACCGGTAGTTCCAGCGAGGACGGCAGATCCGATCCGGTGGTGAAGACCAGCGGGCCGGCATCCGGCGGGGTCTGTACCGAGCGGGCCCGCACCGCCCCGATGGTCAGCGTGCCGGTCGCCCCGGCCACCGGGTCGAGGTCGGCGTCATAGTCCGCGCAATCCAGCACCACGCCGGGGACCGGCGAGGTTCCGGCATCACCGAACATCTTGCCGGTGCAGTCCTTCCACACCAGGTCGTTCTTCGGGGCGGCGATCGCCGGTGGCCCGCCGGGGTCCGCGCTGGTGACGGGGACGGCACCGGGATTGGTCGCTCCGTCGGTGGCGAACTGCGGATTGGCCGCCAGCCAGGGTGCGCAGCCGCCGAGCAACACCACCATCGCGCTGCCGGCGCTGATCGCGGTGAGCACCGGCCGGAGTTGACGCATGGCACCACAGTAGCGACCCGGGGATCAGTGGCCGCGGACGTAGCGCGCGTAGAGGTAACCGTCGTCATCGGCGAGGACGTGCACCCGGCGCATCCGGCTCAGCACCTCCTCGGAACCGGCGGCGATGCGCACGGCCGGGCCGGAGACCAGCACCGGCGCCGAGGTCAGGCACAGTTCGTCGAGCAGGCCGCGGGAGACGAAGCTGCCGAGCAGCCGCGGCCCGCCCTCGGTCAGCGCCCGAAGCAGGCCCCGCTCGGCCAGCCGGCGCAGTGCCACGCCGAGATCCACCTCGGCAGGGTCCGCGGCGGAACAGTCGATCGCCTCGGCCGCCCCGCCCAGGCGCCTGCGGGCGCCGTCGACGGCCTCCGAACAGGTCAACACCATCGGTGCGATCTCACTGTCGGCCAGGACCGGAAGGTCATGTTCGAGCGCCCCGGAACGGGTGACCAGCGCGATGGGCGGGACCTCGCTCTGGCCGCGCTGCCGACGGCGCTGCCGCGCGGCGGCGCTCAGCCGCGCGCCGCGGTAACCCTCGGCTCGTGCGGTGCCGGCCCCGACGACGATCACGTCGGCCTCTTCGCGCAGCACCGCGAACAGCCGCCGGTCCCCGGCCCCGCCCAGACCTCCCGAGGTGCCCCCGGTAGTGGCCCCGCCGTCGAGACTGGTGATGGCGTTACCGCGCAACAGCAGCCGCGGCGGACCTTCCGGGCCGGCGTCCGGATAGGCGGTGTCCGGATAGGAATAGAGCCGGCGCAGCCCATCGTCGTCGAGGGCCTCGCCGCCGCCGACGAGGGTGAACCGAACGTCCTCGCCAGCGTCGCGGCCCGGGTGCATGCTCACGATTGCAGCACGGCGGGGCACCGCCCGTCGATACAGTGCCTGCCATGGTCGGGCATCTGGTGGACCGCAACCCCGCGGTGTCCCCGCAGCGACTGATCGCCCAACTGGTGCCGCCGCCGACCTTCTCCGACGTCGGTTTCGACACCTACCGGCCCGACCCCGCCGAACCGACCCAGGCCGCCGCGGTGAGCTCGTGCCTGAGTTTTTGCGACGAGGCGGTGCGCCGGCGCGCGGGCCGCAAGAAGCTGTTCGGAAAACGCGAGCCGCTGCCCGGTGTCGGGCTCTACCTCGACGGAGGGTTCGGGGTGGGCAAGACCCACCTGCTCGCCTCGGCCTACCGCCGCCTGCCCGAGTCGGACCAGCACCCCAAGGCCTTCGCCACGTTCGGTGAGCTGACCCAGCTGGCCGGAGTGTTCGGCTTCGTCGAGTGCATCGACCTGCTCGGCAACTACACCGTGGTGTGCATAGACGAATTCGAACTCGACGACCCGGGCAACACCACGCTGATCTCCCGGATGCTCTCCCAGCTCGTCGACCGCGGTGTCTCGATCGCAGCCACCTCGAACACCCTGCCCGAGCAGCTGGGGGAGGGCCGGTTCGCCGCGCAGGACTTCCTGCGCGAGATCAACACGCTGGCGGGAATTTTCACCACCGTGCGGATCGAAGGGCCCGACTACCGCCACCGCGGGCTGCCACCGGCGCCGCAGCCGTTGTCCGATGAGGAGGTCCGGGCACGCGCCGAGCGGGTTCCGGGGGCCACTCTCGACGACTTCGACGCGCTGTGCGCCCACCTGGCGACCATGCACCCCTCCCGCTACCTCGCGTTGATCGAGGGCGTGTCGGCGGTGCACATCACCGGGGTGCACCCGTTGGAGGACCAGAGCGTGGCGCTGCGGCTGGTTTCACTCACCGACCGGCTGTATGACGCCGGCATCCCGATCGTGTCGTCCGGGGCCAAGCTCGACACCGTCTTCTCCGCGGAGATGCTCGACGGCGGCTACCGCAAGAAGTACCTGCGGGCGATGTCCCGGCTGCTGGCGCTGACCGAGGCCGGTGTGGGTCCGGCCAACGATCACCGGGGACCGTGACGGCGCACCATTACGAAGTCGCTCTCCACCGCCGAACCCAGCCGGAAGCTCCGGGTACCGGTCACCTCGAAACCGTGCTTGCGGTAAAAGCGTTGGGCCCGTTCGTTGTTGCGGTTCACGCCGAGCCATACCGCCGGGGCTCCGCGCTCGGTCGCCCAGTCGATGCCGGCACGGATCAGCGCGTCCGCCGCGCCCGTGCCGTGGTGGTTTGGCAGGACGTACATTTTGGACAGTTCCACGGCGTCGGTGGGTGAGACCGCGGCGGCGACGTCGGGGTCCGCGCCGATTCCGCGGACCAGCATGGCGTAGCCGATGATGCGCCCCGAGACCCTCGCGGTCAGCACCACCCGGTCGGGGTCGGCGAGGTAGTCGGCGAAGCGGGGCGCGGACAGGTTGGCCGCGATGAAGTCAGCGACGTCGCGCGGGGCGGCCGACGGGGGGCAGGCCAGCGGAAACGTCGCCGCGGCGACGGCCGCCAGGTCCTCGGCGGCGCCGTTGTCCGCGACGGCGACCCGTGCGGGCGCCTCCTCGAGACCGTCCCCGGTGCCCGGGTTCACTAGAACGTGATTCCGCAGTCGTAGTCGACCAACGGGCGGTCCTGCTCGTCGAGAATCGAATGGCTGGTGCGATCGATCGTGAGAGTGCGGCGATAGAAGCCGCCCCACTTGGTGAAGACCAGCATGGACACCGTCGCGGTTCGTTCGCCGAATGTCACCGAGGGTGCGGGCTCGGCGATCGCCCGGGCCGCCCGCTGTTGTTCGGCGGTCATCGGCTGAGCCGGCATGCCCCCGGTGGTGAGTCCGGCGATGACCTCATCGATTCCGGGGCCGTCGCAGACGACCTGCCAATCGTTGTAGTGGGCATGCCAGTCCTGATAGAACTGGCTGGCCGTCATGGCCAGGACGGCGTACTCGAAGAAGCCGCGAGGACTGTCCTGTACCTCGACGAACTGCAGGTAGCCGGGGTGTTCCCCGGCGGCCCGGTAATCGCTCTCGTCGGCGTACGGCCGCTGGTCCAGCGGTCGGGCGTAGAGAATCGGATAGCCGCCGATGCCGTCCTGGCGGTAGACCCAGTCCAGGGTGTAGCCGCTGCGCATCGACAGAGCGGGAAACGCCTCGAAGTACTCGTTCGGGTCGAACTCGCCGCCCCGCTTGGCCGGATTCTCGGTGGAGAAGTAGGGCGGAAAGGTCAGGCCGTCGCGCAGGTCGGCGAGAACCGCCATCGACTGCCGGCAGCCGAGGTCGGCGGGCTCGGCCCGGGCCGACGGGTCCGGTGTCACCACCGAAAGGGTTGCGACCAGTGCCGTGGCCACAAGAAGGGCGGCCGCAAGCCGTCGGTGCATTGCCGCCCCCATCATCGGTTTCCCTGGCGCCGGAAGCGGGCCGAGGTCGTGAGCGCTCTCCGGTCCACGCTGTGGACCACCATTGTGTCAGTTCAGGGCGGGTTTCCGGTCGGGGAAATCCCGACGGGCGCCGCGAACACGCCGCGGCGGCTGGCGGGAACTTGTCCACGCAAACATTAGGCTGGGGCGTGTCAGGCAAAGCGCAGAGGCCGGAATGGGGGTGTCAGTGCGTACTTCGAGGGGTAACACCAGCAACCGGTTGGCGCTGGCCGCTGTGGTCGCGGCACTCGGTGCCGGTGCCGCCGTCTTGGGCGTTCCGGCCGCGCCAACGGTTCCCGTCCAGGGTTGCCCGCCCGGACAGGTGGAGGACACCGCGACACCCGGCTTCCAGTGCGTGACGGGCTGCCCGTGGGGGATGCTGCTGGACCGGGTGTCCAACTCCTGCGTCACGGCACCCGGCGTACCGCCCCCGCCGTTGCCGTAGCGGCGTGGTCTGTGGCCGTCGAGGTGTCTCGGGCCACCCCTTTCGCCGCACATGTCGGCGTTTCATAGACTCCAAGCATGGCAGGCCTGCAGAAATCCCAAGAGCGGCTCGATATGAGCAAGATCGAGAACCGGGCGTCGTCGGTGCCCAGGATGTTCCTCGACCGTGTCGCCGCCACCCCGACCGCCGAGGCGTTCCGCTATCCGGACGGCGGCGGCTGGGCCAGCGTCAACTGGCGCCAGGTCGGCGATCGGGTGGAACTCATCGCCGCCGGCCTGATCGCGCTCGGTATCAATCCCGAGGACCGGGTCGCGCTGGCGTCGGGCACGCGGTTCGAATGGGTGGCTGTCGACTTCGGCATCCTCGCCGCCGGCGCGGCAACGACCACGGTGTACCCGACCACCAACGCCGAGGACGTCGCCTACATCGTGGCCAACTCGGGCAGTCGCATCGTCATCGCCGAAGATCCGTCCCAGCTCGACAAGTTGCTGGAGCGGCGCGCCGAGATACCGGCCGTGGAGAAGGTCGTCCTCATCGAGGGCTCCGGCGACGGGGACTGGGTGATCAGCCTCGAGGAGTTGGAGCAACTCGGCAAACAGTTGCTGGCCGACTCGCCCGCGGCGGTCACCGACCGTATCGAGGCCATCCGGCCCGACCAGCTGGCGACGCTGATCTACACCTCGGGCACCACCGGAAAGCCCAAGGGCGTAAGGCTGTTGCAGCAGTCCTGGACCTACACCGCGGCGGCTCTCGACTCGCTCGGGGTGCTCAGCGACAAGGATCTGAACTACCTCTGGCTGCCGCTGTCGCATGCCTTCGGCAAGGTCATGCTGGCATTGCCGCTGGCGATCGGCTTCACCACGGTCATCGACGGGCGGGTGGACAAGATCGTCGAGAACCTCGCGATCATCAAGCCCACGATCATGGGTGCCGTGCCGCGCATTTTCGAGAAGGTGCACAGCCGGATCAACGAGATGATGGTCCGGGAGGGCGGGGTCAAGAAGGCGCTCTTCGACTGGGCCATTGGCGTCGGCCTGCAGGTGTCCCGGGCAAAGCAGGCCGGTGAGCGCCCGTCGGCGCTGGTGGCCGCACAGTACAAGCTGGCCGACAAGCTGGTGCTCAGCAAGATCCGGGAGCGCTTCGGCGGGCGTCTGCGGTTCTTCATCTCCGGGTCGGCGGCGCTGGATCGCGATATCGCCCAGTGGTTCGACGCGATCGGGGTTGTCGTGCTGGAGGGCTACGGGCTCACCGAGACCTCGGCGGCCTCGTCGCTCAACCGCCCGCAGGCCTACCGCTTCGGCACGGTCGGCTGGACGTTCCCGCAGACCGAAGTCAAGATCGCCGCCGACGGTGAGATCCTGCTCAAGGGGCCGGGCATCATGAACGGCTATCACGACATGCCGGAGGCCACCGCGGAGGCGATCGACGCCGAGGGCTGGTTCTACACCGGTGACATCGGTGAACTCGATGGCGACGGTTTCCTGCGGATCACCGACCGCAAGAAGGACATGTTCAAGACCTCTCAGGGCAAGTACGTCGCGCCCTCGGCGATCTCGTCCCACTTCAAGGGCATCTGCCCGTTCGCCAGCGAGATCATCGTCTACGGCGAGGGCAAGCCCTACTGTGTGGCGCTGGTCAGCCTGGACGGGGAGGCCATCCGCGACTGGGCCGTCGACAACGGTCTGGGCGAGAAGTCCTTCAGTGAGATCGCCCGCGACGAGAAGACCCGGGAGGCGGTGGCCGGCTACGTGGAGGAGCTCAACAAGCAGCTCAACCGGTGGGAGCAGGTCAAGCGATTCGCCATCATCGACCGCGAACTCACCGTTGAGGCCGGAGACCTGACTCCGAGCCTGAAGCTCAAGCGCAAGGTCGTCGTGAACAACTTCCACGACAGGATCGACAACCTCTACGGCTAGGCCCGCGGGCGTAACGTCGTGAGATGGTGGTGAACACCGTGAACCACGACGAGGCCGATGAACCGGCGGCCGACCCGGCGCAGGTCGGCCGGTGGGACCGTGACCTGACCCGGCACGTGGTAAACCTGCTGCGCCCGATAGTGAAGGTGTACCACCGCTCTGAGGTACGCGGCCTGGAGCGCATCCCGCGTGGCCGGTGCCTTCTTGTGGGTAACCACTCGGGCGGGATGACCACTCCGGATTTCGCGATATTCGCGGTGGACTATTACGAGCGGTTCGGTTACGACAAGCCGCTGTACGTGCTGGGCCACGACTCGCTGTTCCATGGTCCGGCCGCCGATTTGCTGCCGCATCTGGGGATCATCCGGGCGAGTCCGGCCAACGCGGCCGCGGCACTGGCCACCGACACCGCGGTGCTGGTCTTTCCCGGCGGGGATATGGAGGTTTACCGGCCGACGGTGGTGGAGAACACCGTCGACTTCGCCGGGCACACCGGCTATGTCACCAGCGCGGCGCGGGCGGGGGCACCGATCGTGCCGGTGGTGTCGATCGGCGGGCAGGAGACCCAGATGTACCTGAGTCGCGGCACCTGGCTGGCGCGGGCGCTTCGGCTCGACAAGCTGGAACGTCGTCTGCTGCGCACCGACATCTTGCCGGTGTCGTTCGGCTTCCCGTTCGGGCTGAGCGTGCTGATCCCGATCAACATGCCGCTGCCGTCGAAGATCGTCAGTCAGGTGCTCGAACCGATCGACGTGGTGGGGCAGTGGGGCAGCGATCCGGATGCGGAGAAGGTGGACGGTCGGATCCGCCGTCTCATGCAGTCGGAGTTGGACCGGTTGGCTCGGCGACGGCGACTGCCGATCGTCGGCTGAACGGGATCTGCAACATTTCGGTGCCCGGTGACGACACACTTGGTGACGACGGCGGAGTGTGGAGACGGGTGAGGTCGCAGTGACGCGGGAGCGAGAAGTATGACGCGGTATCGCGTGGCCGGTTGCACCGTGGCTGCTGTCGCGGCTTTGCTGGCTCCTGCGGTGGCCCACGCCGACCCGCCGCCGCCAGAAGTGGGTTCGCCGTGTCCGGCCGAACAGGTGGACGCCATGACGCTGCTGCCCGACGAGCAGACCTATGTCCGCTGCCAGGAGCAGTTCGGTTGGGCGTCGTCCTGGGTGCCGGTCCAGACCCCGTTCGACCCGAATGACACCTGGCTCAGCTACGGGCCGGCGATCACGCTGCACGGTCAGGGCATGCGCAACCCGAACCTGTCGTCGGGTCAGTGGACCGCCACCCCGTTGGACCCCGAAACGGTCTGTCGTGCCACCCAGACCACCGTGGTGGAGGCGGGGGTCCTGGCCGAGCCGGTGGTTTCCGAGGGTGAGCCGGGCGAGTCACTGTCGGTGCAGATGCTGCCGAGATTGTTCTACGCCGAACTCGCCGGCGATTGCCTGTGGGTGAAGGATTGACCGGAGGCGTTCATCTGCCGCAGTCGCCAAAAGGGTCGGCCCGCCGGGCACGGGGGGGTTGGCTCGACGGGCCGACCGTTCAATTGTCGGCCAAACGGACTACAAATGGTGGATTTCCTTTGTCGTGTCCGTCACGTCTGCCCGGTCTACACGGCAACGGCAAGGGCCCCTCACCGTGAATCGGTGACAGGCCCCGCGCAGGTGCTGGATCTGGGGTGCGGCCCGGCTTGTGGGGCTATCCGCCGCCGGTGATGACGTTGCCGGGCAGCGCGGTCGGCGGCTTCGGTGCCAGGACCGATGGGGTGAAGGAGTTGGGGCCGCCCGGTGTGAGGGTCGGGGCCTTCTCGGTCGGCGAAACCGGTGCGCCGCTGGGCGGAGGTGCTGGTGAACTGGCTGACGGGGAGGGCGCGACGGAACTCTTGGTCGGCTCCGGCGTCTTGGTCGGCTTCTCCTCCTCCTTGCTGCAGCCGGCGCTGGTCGCGGCCATGCCGACAATCGCGGCCCCGCCCAGCAGCAGGCCGATCCGACGTGACATCTCACGTGAGTTCATCGAGGAATCCTTCCTTGCGCCACGCATTCTGACGGGGTTGCCACCACTCAACGCCCTTCCGCCTGGTTGGGCAAGGGCAGAAAGTCGTCAGACTTGACATCCATGATGCCCGACCGCGCTCAGCGGTCTTGGTCCGCCCGGGTCAGGATGGCCTTGACGATATCGATGAAGGCTTCGTCGGGATCCACATAACGAAGCGATCTGCCCTCGCCGCTGATAGCGCACAGCGCCCCCGGACTCGGGCAATCGCCGGCGGGATCGGCGAGTCCGAAGGTGTAGCTGCCCACTACTGCGCCGAGGAAAATGAACGCCTGGCCGCCGAAGAAGCTGCGCCCCCGCGCGAAATTGGCGTGGTCGGCCCGGACGTCGAAGTAGCGGCCGGTTGGGTAGCGAGCACTGTCGCTGCGGTTGTAACTCCACAAACGCCCGTCGGGCAGCAGCATTTGGAGGTTCACGGTGTCGAGGACGAAACCGGCCGGGGACCGTCGCTTCAGCGCTCCGCCCAAGTGTCCGCTGCCGTACCGGACGCGGCTCGGCTTCACTTCGGTGGCGAGTTGGCGGGCAAGTGCCTCCAGCCGATCGGCCAGGTCATCGGCGGCGGCCGCAGCCGCCTCGGCGACGGTTGCGGTGTCCTCGAGTTCGATTCGTTTGGCGTGCTTGGCCGGCATGTCGCCGTTCATCCCATCCCCCCCGGGATCGGTCTTGGGCATTCCCTGGCTGGGAAATCGGGTTCAGATTAGCCCCGTGGTGTGACGATCGGGTGGATTTCCGGGGTCGGGTCCGTCGGCCGCTGGTGGGCGCCGATGGACTCAGGACCGGGTCGCGTCTGCGTGCTCGGGGCGGAGTCGGGCTGACGCCGAGGCCGCGTCAGGCGTTCGGGGCGTGCGCCGGTGGTGTTGCCGAAAGGGTGCGGGCGATGTCGGCGAAGGCGGTGTCGGCGTCGACGTAGCGGGGCGAGTTGGCCTTGCCGGAGATGGCGCACAGCGTGCCGGCTGCGGTCCCGGCTGCGCGGAGGGTGTCGTCGCCGTCGTCGTCGTGATCGAGGTAGCCGAAGCTGTATTTGTGCACGACGGCCCCGAGGAAGGAGAAACGCGCGGCGCCCAGCGAAATCGGGCCGTGTGCGGCGCGGGTGTGGTCGACCCGGGCGTCGAAATAGATCCCCTCGGGGTTGCGCCGGGAATGGTGATGCCAAAGTCGCCCGTCGGGCAGCAGCAAGTGCGGGCCGAAAGTATCGAGGAGGAAGCCGCTCGGTGAGCGACGCTTGATACGTCCATTGCCGTACCAGAAACGCCGGGGGCGCGCTCCGGAGACGGACAGGCTGTCGGCGAGCCCCCGCAGGCGAGTTGCCAACTCATCGGCTGCGGTCTGGCGCAGAGCGCCCGACCGCTGCTGCAGATCGTTGTCAGCCACCATCTCCGCCTCGGGTCCGGATATTTGCGTCTAACAAACTAATTGCCTGAATGGGATCGCAGCAAATTGAGGGCCGCTGCTTCGGCGAGTCGCCAGGTAGCAGGGTGGCACGGTTCTGGACCGGTGCCCACCGGGCAGTGCCGTCGTCGACGGTTGGTTTGCGCTGCGGGCCGGTTGGGTGACGTCCAGGCGAGTCGGGCTGACTTCGAAGCAGTTGGTTCGATGAAGGCGTTCATCAGCAGGCAGGCCGTTCGTCGGGTTCGCCGGTGGCGTGACGGACCTGCCGGACCCCGCTTGTGCAGCGCATCTCGGCGGTGCCACTGTTGAGGGGTGCTGTGCGCTGAGTGGGGAGTTGCCTGCACTCGGGGCAAATTCTGGTGCGCGATACTGGGATTGAACCAGTGACCTCTTCCGTGTCAGGGAAGCGCTCTCCCGCTGAGCTAATCGCGCGGGGGGCAATTCTGAGGTGGAGACGGGAATCGAACCCGTGTGCACGGCTTTGCAGGCCGTTGCCTCACCACTCGGCCACTCCACCGTTGGGGTTTGATGCCAGTTGCACCCTCGAGCGGATGACGGGATTCGAACCCGCGACCCTCACCTTGGCAAGGTGATGCGCTACCAACTGCGCTACATCCGCAAGCCTCGGGCGAGGTCGTCGCCCGCTGCGAAGCATGACAGTAGCCGACCTTCGCCAAGCTCACAAATCCGCTGTTGGAAGGCGTGTTTTCAAGGGAAATGCCTTGGCGTGTTAGGGTTCCCTCCGCAGCTCCACCCCGTGGTGTTGCCCGTTCGGTCCCGTGGCTCAGTGGGAGAGCGTCCGCTTCACACGCGGAAGGTCGCTGGTTCGATCCCAGCCGGGACCACCACGCTTGACCTCGCATTTCAGCTCGCTTCAAGCCCTGGTTGATTTTTCTTGTCCGGTTCGTGTCCGGTTTCGATGACCCGATCGAGGACATTGGCGACCTCATCGAGTTCGTAGTCGTACAAATCCGCGTAGATGCCGGCAGTGACCGTCACCGAGGAATGCCCCATGGTCTTCTGCAACCACCGCAGATCCGCGCCACCCGAACGGGCCAACGAGGCGTACGTGTGGCGCAGATCGTGGATCTTCAGCGGAGCGAGGCCCAGCTTTTCCAGAGCCTTCTTCCAGTGCGTGTGCCGGCGCCAATTGTTGGCCCGCAACATGGAGCCTTCGGGGCTTGCCACTGCCGGCGCATCCAGGGGGCGTCCGTCGATCCGTGCCTTCAACACCGCGGCCGCCCTCGCCGGGATCGGCACTGTGCGTTTGGAGGCCTTGGTCTTCACACGTCCGACAACGATGACGCCCTCGACTTCCGGGGCTGACCGCCACACGTGGATGCGGCCCCGATTGAGATCGACATCCATCACCCGCAGAGCGACCAACTCAGACCACCGCAGGCCCGTGTACGCCAGGATTTGCACCACGTCGCCCTGGTCTCCGCACGCCGCGGCCAGCGCCTCGACCTCACCGGCCGTGAGGTAGCGGTGGCGATCGCGGGGAGGGATCGGCGGCGCCGACACCGAGCCGGCAGGGTTGGCCCGGATTCGGCCATCCTCGACGGCGATCGCGAGGATGGACCTCAGGAGCCGCAGCGTGGACTTCTTCGCCCAGGGGCCGACGGTGAGGTCTTTCACCCATGCGGCGATGGCGTCACGCTTGATCTCCCCGACGGGCGTGGTCCCGAAGGCGGGTTGATCCGCAGCTTCCAGGCCTGCTGATAGCCCGACCAGGTCTTGGCCGACAGGGTCGGCTTCTTTAGCCCGACGTACTGATCCCAGACCTTTGACAGCGGCACCCGGCCGGCCCGAGGGTCGAACCGGTTCTGACCGACCGCTGCTTCGTGGTCGCGCTCGGCCTTGAATGCCTTGGCGGAGGCCAGGGTTGGGAAGGTCTTCGATGTTTCGACCCACCCGGTGGGGGAGGTGGCGTCTCGGACCTGGAAGCGAACCTGCCATCGGACTTCACCGGACCGGCTGACGCGGCGGCGGATGCCGGGCGGGGCGCTAGCCATCAGCACCACCACCCAGCAGTTCACTGAGGAACTCGATCTCGTTGGGTCGAAGGCCCATGGTGGCCAGCACGTATGGATCCGCGAGTTCCGTGCCCTTGGCGCCTTGGACGGCATCGTGGTACTCGCCCTGGGCCGCCCTCAGGTCCTGGAGCGTGTCGTGAATTCGCGACAACGCCGTCCAGCACTTGATATGACTCCGCATCCAGACACTGTGCGCGGCTGCACCGACATCCGGGATCTCCACCACGTCGATTGTCAGTTCATCCGGAGCGTAGACCCGGTACTCACCAGGGGCGTGCTCACTCTCCTCATCAACCCGGTTCCAGAGCCGCTTGTCGGTCCACGGAGTGACGGGAGGTCTCCCGTCCGCGATTCGTTCACAGAGGCAGACCAGCCGCCAGCCGATGACCTCACCGGCGTGGTGCGTCGAATACATGCGGCCACAGAAACGCTCGACGACTATCCGGCCGCGCTTCTGTCCGATTCCCACACTGCCGCAATCAAATTCCGGCAGAAGGCGGGCGGAGTGCCGCACGCCCAAGACCTCGGCCTCAACGGTGTTCGTGGTCATGTCGGCACCTACCGCTTCTGCCCGGCGAGCCACGCCCGCAACTCATCAAGATCCCACCGACGCAGCTTGTGACCGACCGCATGGAAGGGCGGGCCAGTGTCTTCGCCGGCCTCCCGTCTCGCCGCCCAGCGGTTCAGCGTTGAGGCAGATACGCCCAAGAGTGGTGCGGCCTGTTCGGCGGACAGCAACTGCGGGAACTCGGTTGGAAGCGAGTTGATTTCGAAGCTGGGGCGGAACGGCGACAATGTCGCCGTACCCACCCGGATCCCCGTCACGACGCGGCCTTGGTGGTCGAAGGCGCCGACATGGCGGCGACGGCGTCGATGGCCGAGCCGAGAGTCCTGACGCCGGAGACGCCGCTCAGGGTCGCCTTGGTCGTGCCGTAGTCGCCGCCTCGGATGGTCAGGCGCAGATCGCCCGACAACTCGATGACACCGCCCGCATCGGGGACGGCGTTCAGCAGCGGTTCGGGTCCGACGACGGTCGTGGCCTCCACCCAACCGAACACCGGACTGACCAGGGTGGTGACCAGATTGACCAGTGGCGTGCCGGAGTCGTCGGTTTCCACGCCGATGACTCCGCGCTCACCGCCGGCTTTCTCGCCGTACCGGTTTCGCGGACGAGGGGGGCCGGTCACTACCACTCGGACGGAATTTCCCAATGGAACCTGCATCGCAAGTCCTCTCATTCGTTCTTTCACCTGTTTGCGGCGTATGCCACGGATGCAAGGTTTCTCAACGCGGATAGCAAACGCAAGAGGACCTTGTTGCGCGGGCCGTGGAGGTGACTGCCAAGTCCTATTGACTTGTGCATGATGGTCATGCTGGGGACCCTTGAGTGCAAGAATGGACTGTATCGCCCAAGGCGATGAACTGCTCGTTCATGGCTAAATCGGGTAGTCAAGAGGAGTTGGGCGTCGCGATCGCGCCGAGCCTGATTTTCGCCGCGGCGGTTGTGTCCGGTCCCCCTGCGATCATTCGTTCCGAAGGCCCACTCGGGGTCTCCAGCAACGAAAAAAGAGGAACAAACGACTGACAGCTTGCTCGCGAGTTTCTTCCCCCGCCCCTCAGATGATGACCGCTTGCGGCGGCGGGCGGACCTGCTGCTGCGTGCGGCATCCGTCCGGCGCTGGGGTTGGGATGACTACCGCTACCAGTGGTCGACCGGCGAGGTGGTGGCGGTCGCTGCACTCCTGGGGGACGGCGATGTCTTGAGCGACATGGGGGAGACCCTTCAGACGGCGTACCGCCGTTGGGCATACGACCTCTGGGGCATGGCCGACGCCCAGGCCGACGAAGCGGTTGAACTGCGTGCCACCCGGAAATGGTTCAGCGGAACCGCCGCGGATATCGACCGGACGGTCAGCGATCTGGAGTTCGAGCAGAGCCTGCGCGAGATCAGGAGGCGGTGAGCTGTTCTAGCGGTCGTTGTTCGGGTCGCCGAAGGTGCGACGGATTCACTCGCCGAACGCTCTCTGGATTTGAGTCGGTAGGCCCGGCACTGTCGGGGCCAGCTCGTACCGTATATCCGCATGAGCATCCCCAACCTGGGCCTGAACGCTGAGCAAGCCGAGGCATTTTTCAACCTCGCCAACAACGGGGTCTTGACGCGCATCGATCAACGAGGTGAGCGTGCCGGCAAACTTTTCCAGTGGGGGCTGCACCCGCGTACGGCGGAACCGGGGAGCGCGCTCGCACTCGACGACGACGCCTTCGCCTCGGCGTATCCACTGACGTTGGCCGGGCCGCATGCCGTCACCGAGCACGCGTTGTTCCCCGCGATGAGCGCCGCGGAGAGTCTGCACACTGTCGGGATTCTGGTTGCCCGACGCA
The DNA here is from genome assembly GCA_020438905.1 of Mycobacterium sp. Lineage (GTDB taxonomy): Bacteria > Actinomycetota > Actinomycetes > Mycobacteriales > Mycobacteriaceae > Mycobacterium. The sequence goes on along the minus strand of JAGQTQ010000082.1, from coordinate 7,649 downwards.
AGTCGCATCGCCAACCGCATGTCACCGAGATCTTCCAACTCTGCAGGGTGGCGATGGAGTGCGCTGCGCTGACCATCTGGCTGCTGGGCGACTCTGATCGCGAAGTGCGCAGGGACCGCTGTATGGACGAGGAGATGGAGCAACTGGAGCAGAGGCGCCGGTTTCTGACGATTGCTGAACAGGACGAGATCGGCCGCCCTTCCCGATACCCGAAGCGGATGCTCGTCGAGAACGCGGAGCACCGCCGCAAGTACAACGCAATGCTGGACGCGGCAAAGGCCGCCTACACCTTCGAGAAGACCCCGCCGTTCACGAAGATGATCCGGGAGTCGGCGCAGTGGGTCGACTCCCACGTACCGGCACACGACGATGGCGAGATCGCAAACAGCGGTGTGGAGAGCAGCGCCCGGCAGTTCTACTCCTACGGCTCCAGCTTCATCCACGGCTACAAGTGGATGACGGACTACGGCCGCGGTGGCACGGTGTTCCCGTTGGCCGCGGACGCCCTGGCGGTGACGCTGAACATGGCCGAATGTGCGGTGTGTCTGTTCGAGGCAGCATCACGCGCGCCCGGTGCCAAACGACCCGAAGAGTCCTACCTCCCTGAGCGTTTCGAGCCCACGGTCGCGGCATGGTCAGCGGAGATGTTCAACTCGTAGCGCCAAGTTTTGCGTCAAGAAAGGCGAACACCGTGCGCGCCGCGTTGATCGCCAGGTTCGCCTCGGGTTCGTTGAGCAACTCCTCGTTCGGGTGGGCGACGCTCGCGTTGTTGCGGAGGGGGTTGAGGGAATCGAGCACCGTCGCCATCGCGCCGAACACTCTCGTTACATCGTCGCCACGTGGGCCGCTGGCCGCCAGCGCTGGATGCCTCTGTCGAAGAAGCTTCACGGCCTTGGTCATGGTGGTGTCACGATCGACTTCGATGCCCACTGCCTCGCACAGGGCCAGAACGTGCCCATGCAGAGCGGTGTGGATTCGGTCGACGGCACTCGTCGCGCCGTTGGTGCGGATCAGCTCGTCGGCATCTTTAAGTGCACGGACGACGACGGCCCGGGTCTGCTTGGGGGTGTCCACCCCAACCGCAGTTGCGCCTTCCAGTCGCGCGATCCAGCCCTCCAGCTCCGGACGGAGTCGAGACCGGTTCGGGTGCTCGGCATCGTCGTCGAATCGGTCGAGTACGCCGCGCAGGATCTTGGCCTGGTCGTGCGGCGACTGCGTGGACAGGATCTCGATGAACCGTTCCCGGGTGGTGCCGGGGTAGGTATTCGGGTCGATATCGAGGTCGCAATACTCCGGGTAGAAGTCGGCGTGTGAGTTGTACGTGAAGTCGCCGAGGTATCCGCCGCTTACACCGATGTAGCGGTTGACGACCTTGATCACCTCCTGGCGCGAAAGGCTCACGCCATGCTCACCCCCACCGTCGCCATGCGGGGAGCGTATCGCCGCACCCGGACAGTCACGGCCCTCCGAGACCGGCAGCATCCCGAGCTGCGGATGCGCGCCGAGCCTGGGTTGGCCCGTTGGTGGGGGGCTGACAACGCAGGGGCTTCTCGGGATGTATCGGCGCAGGCAGCGCGGTACACCGGGAAGTGGCTGGCGGTCGGTCTTCGGCTCTCGGCCACAAACCGAATCGGAAGGCCATATCTCTCGCCTGGATCCAGTTACTCGACTCCGCGACTTTCCCAGTCGCCGAAAAGCATTCCGTCAGAAGCGACCCACTCCCGACGGCCATTGCATGACCTGCCCAGCGCAACCGCTCCAGCAGTAGATGAAGAGGGGAAAACGACGTTCCTCGTGAGCCGGCCGTTAGCACCGTCGACCACGATGCTTCCGTTGACGAGCAGCTGGTCGTGCTGGGCGCGGTAAGAGCTGTAAGCCTTACGGGTGCTGGCGGCCTTCCCGACCCCGTGCCAGGTTGCGACAACAAGCGAGTCGGCAAGCATGGTGAACTCGCCGTCGATCTGTTGGGCATGCGCATCGACGCCACTCTTTGCGTGACGGAGGTGGAAAATCGGCGAGACACCCTCGGCGTCCGGAGAGTCGGGCGGCGATTTGGGCACTGGAACCCTGATCGCATTGACGCCCAAGACCGGAAGCACGATCTGTAGCTGGGATACGAAGTAGTCCATGTCTGAACGATCAGCCTCAGGCAGTGCAGGCACACCGGGAGTCTGTCCGTTCTCCACGGTCACCCGCGCGGCGGACTTGGCTAACTCGACCAAGCGTGCCTCCAGATAGCGGGCGTGTGCTTTCGTGAGATTCGCGTCCTTGGATGTAACGACGACGGCGCGATCCCACTCCTTCTTCCCATCGTGGATGCGCAACCGGTTGGCGATGACATCAGTTTCTCCGATGTAGCAGCTCGTATTGCCCAGCGCGTCGTCGTCGTCGCGTAAAAGCAGGTAGACGCCGGTGCGGAAGGCTTCCTCTCTCTTGAGCAGGTCGGCGAGGTCCGAGCGGGCACCTGTGATGACATGGCCCGTCCAGTTGGTGATTTCTGCAGTCGTTAATCCTCCGGGTGTGCCGTCGACCAGGAAAAGTTTGATCTGCTTGCCACTCAAGAGGTCAGCTCCGCAATCAGCTCGACGGTCTTCACGCTGACGGTGGTGACCTTCTTTATCAACTCGGCGATGTAGGTCGGATCGTCGTGTTCGTCGCACCAATCGTTGGGGTCGTTCACGATGCCGGATGCCTTGTCGGTCTTGACCTGGTAACGGTCGATAACCCAGTCCAGTGCAGAGCGGGAGCCGAGCATGTAGTCGTGGGCGGTATCGGGGATGCCGGCAATGGTGACGGCGCTGTTGTAGACGATGGCTGAGCGGTCGGTCTTGGTGCGCCACTTCATCTTCTCGACCCGCCAGGTGTCGTGCTTGGCCGGGTCGGTGCCGGGCTTGAGTTGTACATCGAGGGGGAATGGTTCGGCTGCTTCGTAATTCACGTGCAGATCGCCGAGTTGGCGGCCGATGTCGGACACGTGCGCGAATCGTTCGGCGCTGTCCGGGGTGGGAATATGCGGCAGCATCTTCTTCAGGTCGGCGGCGTAGCGGGTGCGGTAGTCCGAGTCGTGCAGGACGCCGTAGACGTAGTAGAAAATGTCGTCCTTGGTGATCTGTTCGCCGGCGGTCTTGCGGTATAGGGCGAGGATCTCGTCGGTGATGTTGTCGACACGCCGGTAGCCCCACTGGTCGACGTCATCGCCGGTGGCGAAATTGAGGGTCGCCGTGTCGTCGTCCTGTTCGTAAGTCCAACGCGGGAAGAACTGGGCCGTGTAGGTGAAGAACGACAGGTCTGGGAGATCTGCCACCGCAAGCACCCCGAACTCGACGGCCTCGCGTGGCGCGAGGACAGCGATCCCGATGTTGGCGTGGTGCGGGGTCGGAAACATCGACGGCAGTTGGTACAGCCTGGCGTTCATGTCGCGGTGAAAGTAGGAGTTCTGCTTGAAGAAGGGCCGGTAGGTGGCGGGCACGATGGCACTGGAATGGAATTGATACGGACGGTTGGTCGCAAGGTCCTTCTTGGCGTTGCTGTTCCAGCTGATGCGGTCGAGTCGCAGGAAGTTGGGATGGGTGTCGAGGAAGTCGTTCACGCGTTCTTCGGTTCGCGCCGAGGTGGCCTCGGCTGAGAAGGCGAGTCGGGCCGCTTCGTAGGTGTCGACCATGGTGTGGACATGCTCGACGAGGCGCTCCTCGGAGGAGTTGTAGGACCAGGCGTCGCGGCCGGTCGCCAAACCCAGGGAGTAATTGCGGAAGATGGTCGGGCCTGCTCCATCACCCTTCTTTCGACCGATGGCGGGCCACTGGCTGAAGGCGTTGTCGCGCTGGTTTATCCAGTCGCCCTCGGGGGAGGGTGTGATGGATTGCCAGTCGAGGCAGTCGAGTGTCGAGTCGTTGACGAGGGCCAGCTTCTGTTCACGGCTCAGGTAGTCGCCGATATCGCGGTAATGGACTTCGCATGGTCCTGCTTGGCTGGGGTCCTTGATGCCGACGAAGATGGCGACGGTGTTGCGACTGCCGCCGCCGAAGACCTTGCCGCCCTCTTTCCGGGAGAGCTCGCCTGCGGTGCGCTGGTTGCCGCGGAGATTGTAGACGTAGATGTGGCTGTACTCGTCGGCCATGGATAGCCGGATTCCGTCGGCGGTGTTGCCGTCGATCCAGCCGCCGTTGGAGACGAAAGCGACCACCCCGGAGTCGCCGATGCGGTCGGTGGCCCAACGGAATGCGCGTATGTAGGAGTCGTAGAGAGTGCGTTGGCTGCGGGCGGTCGACCGCTTGGCGTAGGTGGCCTCTATTCGGCCATCAAGCGTCGGGTACTTGGTATTGGCATTGAGGTCGTTGGCGGAGGCCTGTCCCACCGAGTAGGGCGGATTGCCCAGCACGACAAGCGTTTTCGTGGCCAGCTGCCGAGTGATGCGATCGTTGTTGGCGGCGAAGATCTCCAGGTCGAGTGTGTCGTCCTTCTCGCTGATCTGGAAGGTGTCGGCCAGCACGATGCCGGGGAAGGGCTGGTAGTCGTCCACGTCAGCGGTCTTGCCGGCCAGTGCGTGGTAGGTGGTCTCGATGTTGACCGCGGCAATGTAGTAGGCGAGCAGCGTGATCTCGTTGGCGTGTAACTCGCTGGAGTATTTGCGTTCCAGGTCCGCGGCGGTGATCAGCCCGGACTGCAGCAGGCGGGTCATGAAAGTACCGGTGCCGGTGAAGCCGTCGAGGATGTGAACCCCCTTGTCGGTGAGTCCGTGGCCGAGATGTTCCCGGCAGGCGTGGTCAGCGGCGCGCAGGATGAAGTCGACCACTTCAGTCGGGGTGTAGACGATGCCGAGCGCTTCGGACTGCTTCTTGAAGGCGGTGCGGAAGAACTTCTCGTACAGCTCGGCGATGAGGTGCTGCTTGCCCTCGGCGGAGACGACTTGCTCGGCGCGCAGGCGCACCGAGTCGTAAAACTTGTCCAACCGCCCGGTTTCGGCGTCCAGGCCGTGGCCATCGAGGGCGTCGGTCATCGCTTGCATGACCTGGGAGACCGGGTTGTGGGCGGCGAAGTCGTGTCCGGCGAACAAGGCATCGAAGATGGGCTTGGTGATCAAGTGCTGAGAAAGCATGCTGATCGCGTCGTCGCGGCCGATCGAGTCGTTGAGGTTGTCGCGCAACCCTTTCCAGAACCGCTCGAACTGCTGGGTGACCGCCGGGTCGGTGTCAGCCGAGGCCAGAATGGCGTTGATTCGGGTGACCTGAGCGGCGGCGATGTCGGCAACGTCGGCGGCCCACTGATCCCAATAGACGCGGGTGCCGACCTTCTCGACAATGCGGGTGTAGATGGCTTCCTGCCACTGCCCGACGGAAAACAGAGCCATCTGGGACGGTTTGGCAGCCGCCGTTTCCGCGTCATCGGTGTTCGGCCCGACGTGAGCCCCGAGAAGCTGGTTGCCGCCCATGCCGGCGGCGTCTTTGCTCCCGGCGTTGAGTGCGATGCTGTTGATCATCGCGTCGAACCGCTCGTCATGGGAGCGCAGCGCATTGAGGACCTGCCAGACCACCTTGAAGCGCTGGTTGTCGGCCAGGGCGGTGGCGGGGTCGACCCCCGACGGGACGGCGATGGGCAGGATGACGTAGCCGTAGTCCTTGCCGGGCGAAAGACGCATCACCCGGCCCACGGACTGCACGACGTCGACCACCGAGTTACGGGGGTGCAGGAATAGCACCGCGTCCAGGGCCGGGACGTCGACACCCTCCGACAGGCACCTGGCGTTGGTCAGGATGCGGCATTCGCCCCCCACCACAGGGGCTTTCAGCCATGCCAGTTCAGCGTTGCGTTGCAGGGCGTTGTAGGTGCCGTCCACGTGGCGGACATCGCAGACCAGGCCACGGTTGGTGTCGCTGACCCGATGGCCTTCATCTTCGAGGGCATCGAGGGTCTGCTGATACGTCGAGACGACGCGGGGGAACATTTTGGCCAGCTGCTTGGAGGCGGCGATGTCTTTTGCGAAGGCGACCGCGCGTTGCATCGGCGGGTCATCAGGGGAGAAGTTGGGAGTGCCGTCGGCGGTGGCCCCGGCGCGTTTGGCCAGGCCATTCCAGCAGCCGACGATCTTGGAGGCGTCGTCAAGGTGGAGCTCGCCATCGGCGGCGAGCTGTTGCTGCATCGGGGCGGTGATCGCCGACTCGTCGACGGTCAGGACCAACACCTTGTAGTCGGTGAGCAGGCCGCGTTCGACGGCATCCCCGAACGAAAGGTGGTGGAACTCCGGGCCGTAGCGCAGTTCGTCGTCCATCGACACCAGCTCGGCGGAATACTGCTCGGCTTTGTCCTTGACGGTGTCGGCGAAGATGCGCGGGGTGGCCGTCATGTACAGCCGGCGGGCCGCACGGATGTAATCGGCGTCGTGGATGCGCACGAAGTTCGACTCGTCGTCACCGGCAAGGGTGACCCCGGTAGTGCGGTGCGCTTCGTCAGCCACCACCAGATCGAACTCATCGACGCCGAGGGCCTGGGCGTCGGCCACTGTGGGCAGGGACTGATAGGTGGAGAACACCACGGTCAGGCCCTTGGCCCGCTTGCGGTGCTCCATCTCCTCGCGCAGTTTGGCCGGGTTGGTGGTGACCGGGATCGGTACGTCGTGAACGTTGAAATCTTCGATGTTGCGCAGCTTGCCGACCTTGGTGTCCGAGCACACCCCGAAGGCCCGCATGTCGAGTTCGCACTGCGCGGTCCACTCCCGCAGCGACTGGCTGAGCAGCGAGATCGACGGCACCAGGAACAGCACGCGGGCGCTGCCGCCGGCGTCAGCTGCGATCCGCTCGGCGATCTTGAGCGCGGTGAAGGTCTTGCCGGTGCCGCACGCCATGATCAGCTTGCCTCGGTCGTTGCCGATCCCGAACCCGGCCAGGACTGCGTCGATCGCCTCGACCTGGTAGGGGCGGGGCTGCTTCTTCTCGGCGGGGGACAGCTCGATCGTGAGGTTGCCCTGCGGCCAGGCGATGTCCCAGTCGATGGGGGATTCGGCAATGTCGGCCATGCCGATCCGCTGCACTGGGATCTGCTGATTGCCCAGGGCGTCCTCGGCGTTCTTGCCCCACTTGTCGGTCGTGGAGATGATCACCCGGTTGGCGAACGGCTTCTTGCCCGAGGCGGTGAAGAACGAGTCGATGTCGCCCTTGGCCAGCGTGTGCTCGGGCTCGTAGAACTTGCACTGGATCGCGGTGTACTCACCGGTGTCCCGCTCCCGGGCCACCAGGTCGATGCCGGTGTCGGGCTTGCCGTACCGGCCGGGCCAGTCGATCCAGCGGCAGACCTCGTCGTACTGCTGGGCCAGGGCGGGGTCGAGCTGGAAGTAGCGCACCATCAGCTGCTCGAACAGCGTGCCGCGGTCGACGTTGGTCGGGGCCTGGCGCAGTGCGGTGATGACGTCGTTGATCGACCCCATGCCATCACCCCCTGTTCCGCTGCACTGTTCCTCAGAAAGATAGTGGTAGAGGGCACCGACAGCGGGGATTGCTGGTAGGGGGCGGCGCGTCAGTTAGTCCAAAATGCCAGGTCAGCCGGTTGAGGCAATCCGACCAGAGAATTTCGGAGGCTGGAGATGGGGCCAGCAGTGTCAGGCCCAACTGCTGCCAGCTGGTCTCAGTGCGGGGCGAGGTGCCTCACATAAAAGTGAG
>JAGQTQ010000081.1 GCA_020438905.1 Mycobacterium sp. | reverse complement strand
CGGTTGAGCATCTCCGCGTAGACCTCGGGGGTGGCGATGGGCATGGTGTCCTCTCGGCGGTTCGGGTGCGTCTGAAGGGCAGTATGTCAAACGCCCCCGGTATCTTGGGGCCTCATGACCACCACCGTTCTGGCGCTGCCCAGCATCCTGGACCCGATGTACTGGCTGGGCGACGGCGGATTGTTCGCCTCGGCGGTGCTGCCGGGCATCCTGGTCATCGTCTTCATCGAGACCGGCCTGCTGTTCCCCTTGCTGCCGGGGGATTCGCTGCTGTTCACCGGCGGACTGCTCGCCGCTGCCCCGAACCCCCCGGTCAACATCTGGGTGCTGGCCGCCGCCGTCGCGGTGGTGGCGATCCTGGGCGATCAGACCGCCTACTTCATCGGCCGCCGCATCGGCCCGGCACTGTTCGACAAGGAAGACTCCCGGTTCTTCAAGAAGCACTACGTGACCGAGTCACACGCGTTCTTCGAGAAACACGGGCCCAAGACGATCATCCTGGCCCGGTTCGTCCCAATCGTGCGCACCTTCACCCCCGTTCTGGCCGGGGTGTCCTACATGCGCTATCCGGTGTTCCTCGGCTTCGACATCGTCGGCGGCATCCTGTGGGGATCCGGGGTCACCCTGCTGGGCTACTTCCTGGGCAACATCCCGTTCGTCAAGAACAACTTCGAGCTGGTGATCCTGCTCATCGTGTTCCTGTCGATCCTGCCCGGGCTGACCGCGGTGGGACGCAACGTGCTGCGCCGCCGCGGGGCGCTGCCTGAGGAAAGCTGACGCCTCAGGCCAGACTCGGGGCCCTACTGGCCACGATGGTGTTCTCGGGCGGGTCGAGGTAGAGCCCGACCACGTCGGTCACCTTGGCGATCAGTTCGGGGTCGGTGGAGAACTTGAAGGTCTCGATGCGCCAGGGTTGGATCCCGTACCCCCGCCACGCTTTGGCCACCGCTGAGAAGCTGATCTTGAGGTGCTTGGCCAGAAGCCGCGAACTCCAATGCGTGACAGCGAATTTGGCTGGCGGAGACGCCAGCGTAGCCGACACGATCGCCTGATCAAGCTCGCGGGGCCGGCCCGACCGCGGAAGGTCGGCCAGGCCATCCAGTCCCGATTCGGCGTACCTGCGCCGACAGGAGATCACCGTCGGACGCGAAACCCCTGTCCGAGAGGCAATCTCGGTGTTGGAGATCCCCTCGGCGGCCAGCAGGACAATCCGGGCGCGCTGGGCCAGACCTGCCGCCACCGTCGAGGGCCGCGTCAGCGACACCAGGGTCTCCAGGTCGCCTTCACGCAATGTCAGAGCCGCAATTCGCATGCACGGTTATCTCAAACCCGCATCGTCAAATGGTTTTAGACACGCGCACTCGAGATGGTGCGACACTGGCAACGGTTCGTGGCCGACCCGCAGTCCTATCTGCATACTTGTTCTAGACCCATAAATTCGCCCAGGCCTGCCATGATCCCAGGGTCGGGTTCTCCTTCGGGTTTCCAGTCGACGCCCGGGTGTGGGACGCCGTGGACACCCTCCACCTCGCCGAGGGCTGGTACCCGGCCATCGACTCCAGCGGGCAGATCCGGGACGCGCCCAACATGGCCCTGTCGATCGACGGGGTGACTACACCACGTTGCTGTTGGTCCCGACGTCGTACTCGAACTTCGTCTTCGCCGGCGGCATCAGCCCGGGTACCCACGTGGTCAGCATCTCCTCGACCACGGCGAGCACCCGCAGCATCCTCTACGTCGATACCGTGACGACATCGTCGGGTTTGATCATCGATGAGTTCCTCGGCAACCCCGGTGCGGCCCCCAGCCGGTTGTGGACCGCGCGCAGCGGCACCGGGTTCGACGCCGGTAGCCAGACCTACTCGTCGAGCAACGCCTTCCTGGACTGTCAGGGACACCTGGTAATCCAGGCCACCAAGGGGAAGAAGAACAGCGATACCTCCGGGTGGGTCTGGACGAAGAACAACCTGGGCTTCGGCTGCGGCACCGTGACCGCACGCGTCAAGATGCCCAAGGGCAGCGTCGGTGGCCGGCGGTGTGGACGACGGGCGCCGACTCCGACACCGTCGGCTGGCCGGCTTCCGGTGAGATCGACATCGTGGAGTTGCCGAGCACCACGACGACGGTCTACCCGACACCGCACGGACCTATCGCCGGGACCATTAATACCCAACAGGCACAGATCATTTCGACGTTGAATCGGTGACCTTCGCGCCCGGCCTGACCGGGCGGGGTCGACGGGTCAGGCCCGCGATCGGCGGTGGTGCATGTGGCGCGTGTGTTTTTCGTTTTGTCGGAACCGTCGGTGGCGGATAATCGGCCGGGTGACTGCCGACCGCCTGCTCATCAAGAACGTCCGGATCTTCGACGGACTCTCCGATCGCCTGACCGATGGGCACGTCCTCGTCGAGGGACGAACGATCGCCGCGGTGGAGACGTCCCCTATCGCCGAGACTGCATCGACCACTGTGATCGACGGGGCCGACAGGGTTCTGATGCCGGGCATGAGTGACGCGCACGTCCATCTTGTCGGGATGGCCAACACGATGGTCGATGTGTTGACCGCCACCCAGAGCCAGTTGGCCGCCGCCACGCTGGCCCGTGCCAAGGACACACTCCTGCGCGGGTTCACCACGGTGCGCGACGTGGCCGGTGACACCGCGGGCATCAAGAAGGTCATTGACGCCGAACCCGCGTTGGGTCCGCGCATCTACCCCAGCCAGGCCGCCATCTCCCAGACAGCCGGTCATGGGGATTTCAGCTTCCCATTCGAGCCGACGGCGTCTCTGGGTGGCCGGCGCTCCCGCGCGGAGGAAATCGGGTTTCTGCGCGTCGTGGACGGACCCGACCAGGTGCTGGCCGCGGTGCGGGAGCAGTTGAAATTCGGTGCCTCCCAAATAAAGCTGATGGCCGGAGGCGGTGTGGCCTCGCTGTATGACCCGCTCTCGACCCTGCAGTTCACGCCTGCAGAGTTGCGGGCCGCCGTGGACGCCGCCTCCGATTACGGCACCTACGTGTGCACCCACGTCTACACCGTTGCCGGCATCCGACGCGCGGTGGAGGCGGGGGTGAAATCCATCGAACACGGTCATCTGGCCGATGAACCGAGCGTCGCGATGTTGGGGGACCGGGGCGTGTGGCTGTCGACTCAGCCCTTTGCCGAGCACGACCACACCTTTCCCGACCCGGACCGGACCGCGAAGAATCGGGAGGTTTCCGCGGGCACCGACTCGCTGTACGGCTGGGCCAAGAAGTACGGCGTCAGTACTGCCTGGGGTACCGATTTGTTGTTCGAACCGGAGAACAATTGGCGGCAAAGCGAGATGGTTACCCGACTGGGCGAATACTTCAGCACCTGGGAGTCGCTCAAGATGGTGACTTCCGGCAACGCCGAACTCTTCCGGCTCGCCGGTGATCGCGACCCGTATCGCGCCGCCCGGCTCGGCCAGATCAGTACTGGCGCCTGGGCGGATCTGCTGTTGGTGAACGGTGACCCGACAACGGATCTCTCGCTGCTGGGCGATCCTGCCTCGAATCTCGCGGTGATCGTCAAGGATGGTGTCGTCGTCAAGGACGCTGCACGGTCCGCGCCCTGAAGGCCACGGCAAATGCCCTGTTCGGTCGAAGTGGCTAGGCCTGACGAGAAGTTCCGGCGGCCGCCTAGGGTCAAGTCCTGGCCTGCACCGCCATTTCCGCTCGTCTGGCCAGCGCCAACTTTCGGATCTCGGCGAGGTCGGCGTCGGTGTGGACGCCGTTGACACCGGAGATCGCGGCGAGCTTCATACCGTGCTTGAGCCCAAGCCGGTAGATCTCCTTGACCTTCTCCCACTCGATATTGCGGCCGACGGTGAACGTCTCGTAGCGGCCTTCCAGCGCTAGGACGATTGTCTCGGCCAGGCAGGCGTAGGCGACGCCCTTCGGCAGGCCGATTCCCTTCATCTGCGGGTTGCCGGGCAGTTCGATCTCCCCGGACTCGATGACCAGCACATCGGGACGCTTGGCGACATCGTCAGCGGACAGATCCAGCGGCCGTGCGACGTCGGTGATGACGGCGCCGGGCTTGACCTTCATGATGTCGAGCACCTTCTTGCCCGCCCACGACGGGGCCGTGACGATGACGTCCATGTCGGCGATGTGCCCATCGGCGTCCGCGCCCACGTGGATCGTCGCCCGCGGGGTCTCCCGCTCGATGTCGGCTGGACAACTTGAACCACCCCGGCTTTCATGCAC
>JAGQTQ010000015.1 GCA_020438905.1 Mycobacterium sp. | reverse complement strand
GTAGGTGAGGCACGTCGCGGTATTGCCCACCCGGGGATGGGCAGTCTAGCCTCGGTGACTGGGCGGGGTTGGTGGAAGGCAAGCGGGGGATTATGTCCAAAGTGAATTGCGGTCTTCGTATGGGTGCGGCGGCGTTCGTCGCGGGACTGTCTCTGGTCGGGACACCCGGACCGGCGGTCGCCGTGGCCGAGGATGCTGGGACGCACTCGGCGGGAAAGTCGGAAACGGAGCGAACCGGCAGGCCCGATGCCCGACGGGGTCGCCCGTCCACCGACAAGATGAGCTCCGCAGTGGCGGTCGCCACCGCCGGTTCCCCGGCGCAACGACGGGCTGGGCGAATCCTGCCGCAGAACCTGAGTGCGCTGACCGCGGAGCTGGACCGGCGGGCGCAGTCCTCGACGCCGTTCCTTCCCGCGATCCGCGCGACGCTTGGCGAATCTGCCTCCCCGGCAGCGGCTTTACCGGACCGGCCCCAGGTCGCGGCCGGCGCACTCTCCGAGGCACCGGTCGACATCGACGCAGCCTCGGCAGGGGCGAAAGTGCCGGTGGTCCCGCTCCCGGCCTCGGCGCAACCGGCCGGCGCTGCCCTGATCAACACCGCACTGATCACCACCGGGGTCACCAGCATGGTCTCCCCGCCGGCCGCCGCCGGGGTGGCGTCGACACCCGCGGATGCCGTGGCCGCGGCACCGTCGATCACCGCAACCGTCACCGGCGCCCTCGACAACGCCGCCAACTGGCTGTCCGGGCGTCCTGCCGAGTCCGCCGCCGCCTTTCTTCAGGGTGCGCTGCTCCTCGTGCGGCGCAACCTGTTCGGTGGGCCCGCGACCGCTCCTGCCGCTGCGACCGTTCCGGTGCTCGTCGACGACAACCTCCCCATCGTGGTTTCCCCCACGAACTCCTTCAAGACCATCTATGGCACCACCGCCGCCGGTTCGGTGACCGTCAACGGGCACACCTGGGTTGCCGACCCGAAGACGCATCTCTACACCACGACAGCCGACCTGGCCGAAGAGTGGCAGGCGTACTACAGCGAGATGCAGGCCGGTCGAGGTGCTGAACTCAATGATGTGCAGCGCCTTGCGGGTAATGCGCAGGCGGTGTTCGAGAACACCGACCTGAAGTTCCAGACCCCGGACCAGTTGTCGGTCGATCGGCAGGACGTGCAGAAAGTGCTCGACGCTGTCTATGCGGCCATGATCGGTGCCGGTGTTGACCCGAGTTCGACGCTGACCGAAGACCAATACCTGGCGATTGGCGCTGTGCTGCAGAACAATCCGACTCTTCGTGAGCTGGCGGTTCAGGGACACGGACTGAACAACGCCTGGATCCCGCGCTACGCGGGCTTCACCAGACACTTCCAGAACAACGTCGACGGGCAGACCCGCTACATCGGCCCCGGTTTCAACAGCGGCCAGCGAGCTCTTGCCGACTTCTTCGATGACAACATCATCACTCACCTGCCGTTCCCGACCGTCGTTCACAATGGCGTCCTGTGGCAGCTGAACCAGAACGGAAATCGTGAAGCGACCGTTGCCGATTCGGTTGCAGCGCTGAACGAGAGCCTGACCACCACGTACACTTCAGATGATTTCCGGCAGCCGCCGGCGCTGGTGAACAAGACGCCGAATCAGGCGCTGGAACCCGGTCAACCATTCAACTTCGCGCTGGCGGATGACACCTTCGTCGACCCCCAGGGGGAGGACATCACTTACACGGCGACAAGGATCTTCGGAATCCCCCTGCCCAAGTGGCTGTCCTTCGATGCGCAGACCGGCGAGTTCTCGGGAACCGCACCCGTTTGGAGAATCGCGCTGGTTTTCGTCAAGGCCACGAATTCCTCTGGCATCAGCCGAACCGAGGCGTTTTTCGTTCACACGAAGTAGTGACCGGGCGTTGTCGACCGCCGGCAGCGTGGCCGAGGGCACTGCAGGCCTGGACTGGGGCGCGTCGTGGAGAGCCGGCGTGTTGACCGGAAGGCCACAGCCCTATTCCGCAAGCATTGGAGCCGACGCCTAAGCGGGTCTACTGAGCACCGGCAGCGCGCCGGTGCGAAAGACAGGGTTGATCGGAATGGGAGCCGACAGCCTCAGACTTGCTGCGGTCCGGCCGCATCCGATCGACGCCCGCCTCAAGGAGGGCGAGTTCCTCGGCAAGAGCGGCCATGATGGCCCCGGGGTCGGGCAACAGGTCAGCATCGGCCACCACGCCGACATTCAGCTTCCCACGAGAACCCAACACCGTGATGTTGAGGCCCTGGCCATCGGCGATCGTCGAAATCGGATAGGCGGCGTGGAGGCGCGCACCGCCCAGGTACACGTCCACCGCAGGCCCGGGAACGTTGGAGATGAACAGGTTCAACGGCCGGACGCGCTCGAGGAGCCGGACTCGGGTGGCGAATCGGGTGGCCGGGGCGGCCAGCGCCGGTATCGCGAGTTGGGCGATTTCGGTGAGCAGATCGGGTCTGATCGCACTGAACTGGGCCTTGGCCGTCGCCATGGCCTCCCGGGTCGCGCGGAGACGCTGATCGGGGCGCTCCAGGTGGGTTGGGAGCGCCGCAATGACCTTGGCCAGGCGGTTGCCCTCGGTTCCGCTGTCATCCCGGCCGCGGATGTTCACCGGCACCGCCGCCAGCAGTGGGCCCGTGGGAAGCCCGTCGTGATCGCGCAGCCATCGGCGCAGCGCCCCCGCGCACAGCGCCATCACCACATCGTTGACGGTGGCACCGACGGAGTTCCTGATCCGGTTCACCGTGGTCAGCGGCAGGCTGCCGAAGGCGCACCGTCGGAGCGGCCCGAGCATCTTGTTGAACGGCGTCGCCGGGGCGATCAGAGGTGCGGACACCGCACCGGAGCCGCGGCGGGGGAGCAGAAGGTCGATCACCGGCAGTCGCGGGCGCCCCGGGCCGGTGGCCAGGGCCGGAAGGGAACGCAGCACCTCAGCGGTGAGACGAGCACATCGAAGGGGCCGGCCCGCAGCCGAGATGGCGCTGCTGCCGAGCAACCGTGCGGTGGACGGAAGGGGGTCCGGGTGCCACGGGATCTCGGGGATTTCGGTCGGCGGAATTGCGGAGGTGTCGACGAGCGCGGCGAGCAGGTTGCTGCCGGCCACGCCGTCGATGGCCGCGTGATGGACTTTGGTGTAGAGGGCTTTTCGGCCGCCGGTGAGTCCGTGGATGAGACGCATCTCCCACAGCGGGCGGCTGCGGTCCAACGGCTGCTCATGCAGACGGGCGGTCGCGGCCGCCAGTTGGCCATCGTCGCCGGGTGCCGGTAACTCCAGTTCGCCGATGTGGTGTTCGATGTCGAAGTTCGGATCCTCCATCCAGTACGGCTGGTCCAGTCCAAACGGCACCTCGACCAGGCGGCGTCGAAACGGAGGAGCCACATGCAGCCTGGCTGTGATGATCTCGGCGAGGCGCCGCGTTGTTAATGCCGGACCTCGAACGGGTGGATCCAGCACTGCCACGCAGCCGAGGTGACTGCACACAGTGCCAGAGTCCAAGGCCAGAAAGATTGCGTCCAGACCGGTCAGCTGTTTCATTGCATGGCCCCCATGGAGATCTGGTGATGGCCGGCGGGCCGTCGTCGGTCAATCGCCGGGAACATCGCCCGCCGGATGGCGTCGTTGACGACGTGCGGCGCCTCGCGGGGCAGCATGTGCCCGGTGTGGGGAACGTTGATATGGACCGCGTCCGCTATGGCAGAGGCGAGTTCGCGTGAGTGGACCGCCGGGGTGATCGGGTCGTCGGCTCCGCTGAGGATGATGGTCTGCGCACGAATGTCGCGAAGAAACCTGCGCTGGTCGTATTTGCGCAGGCCGGGCAGGAATGAGAGCGCGGTCAGAAGCGATGTGTCGGCGACGGCCGCGGCGACGGCGTCGACCATGACGCGGTGGGCGGGCCACAGTCGGCCCGCGGTCCAGCACACCGGTCTGGCCAGCGAACCCAGGGCGCTTCGCGGCAGACGCCGGGCAAGCCCGAGCAGGGCGTCTGCTCCGGGGACTGCCAGCATCCGGCCGAGACCTTGGCGCGTCAGTCTGCCGGCTGCGGTGGCGATCAGGACCAGCCCTTGCGGGTCGAGGGGGCGCTGGCTCGTGGGGCGAGCGAGGTAGGCCAGGGCCGTCATTCCTCCCATGGAGTGACCTACCAGAGTCAGCCGGCCGCCGATCCCGAGGGCGGCGAGGACCTCGGCGAGGTCACTGGCCAGCTGGTCGATCTGGTAGGTGCCTTTGGGAGCGTCGCTGGATCTGCCATGGCCGCGGTGGTCGTAGCTGACCACCCGAACGACCTCGTCGCAGGTGCTCAGCAGGTAGGGGATTTGGCGGCGCCAGACGGCGTCGCTCACGCACAGCCCGTGGAGCAGGACCACAGTGTGGTCCGCCGACTGTGGCCCGAAGTCACGCACCGCCAACTCGACACCGTCAGGGGTCCGCACGGTCCGTCGGACGTGGTTGTGCAGTCGTGGGCCCGACCGGTCATCTGAGCAGCCGGTGCTGAGAGCTGGGGTCGTGCACAGCGTCGGCGCAGCACGTTTCATGGGTGACTCCTCTTCGCTTCCTTCACAGCCAGATTCGTGGCCGTTGATGAGAAGGAATCGACTGAGATCATGAGAGGGATCTCATGATGGGGAGATCAACCGCCAGGTGGCTCATCGGCTCGGTAGTGGCGAAGTGCAGTCGCGCCACCCCGTATCGGTGAACCCGAGAGACCCGCCGGACCGCGGAATCTCGACGCACCGCGATCCAAAACTGCTCTGGCCCAATGGCTTCCAGGCTAAGTGACGGTGAAACCCGCCAACGCGAAAGAACGAGATTCGGAAACCCCGCTTGCTCGAGGTGCGATGTCCTCTACACGGCCCATCGGTTGTGGCTGCCCCCCAGCCCTCATGCCGTTGGGTTGGCGCGCCCCCTCGGGGTTTGCTGCGCCGACCGGCCCTCTGGTGTCCCCACCACGTCACCAGGCGGGCTGGTCCCGTTTCTACGATCTGTCGGCCACCGTCGCTCGGAGAACAGGCTTCCGCTTCGGAACCGTTGCCCATCAGTCACTTTCGTCTCTACCGACGATGGGCGCTCACCTGCTCGTTTGGAATTCCACCCCGACTCGTCTACTTTTGGCCACGCGCGTGATCAGAAATCTGATTGTGCGGGTCGGCTCCGCGTCGGGGGACGCAACGGAGACGCTGTTGCGAGAGGAGATGGTGTGAAGTTTTCGAAGGTGGCGGGACTGGCCCGAGCGGGCGCTTTCATCGGCGCGGTGGGCTTGGGGGCGATTACCGGCAGCGCCGGCATTGCGGCTGCGGAGAGCGGCTCTCCCAGCGACGACAGGGATTCCGCATCGTCGTCCTCCGGGCCGGGGTCGAGGACCGCGTCGCGTTCCGGCTCGCGGGGCGGGGCTGACACCGGCGCGCGTAGCGTGTCCAACGCAGAGGCTCCCTCCGGGCGCCGAACCCGGGGCGCCGGGCCCGATCGGCCCGCGCAGTCGGATCCGCGCCGTAACGAAGCACCTGATGAGCTTGCCGAACGCCTCAGGGCGAACCTGGATCAATCGGAGGTGACGACCCAGGTGACTCCGGCCCTCTCGGCGCCGGCGGCTGCCGTTGGTTCCGTGCCGCAACCCTCGATAGCGCTGCCGGCCCAGGCCGGGACCGCAGCGGAGGCCTCTATGCCCCGTCAGGCGGTGTCGATCTCGCAGGCTGCGCCGACGGTGTCTCCCACTCCGGCGCCGGCGTCGACCGTTGTTCCGGTCATGTCGGCGGCAGCGACGTCCCCGAGCCCCTCCAGCGCGGCCACGGGTACCGCCGGTGACCAGCTCAACGTCCTGATCGCGGCAATGGCGGTGATCAGCCGCGAGCTCAACAGGTTGCTGTTCAACAGGACTCCGACAGCCAATCCGGTTCAGTACGGCCTGACCGCCGGCGGGGTCGCCACCGGCACGATGGGCGGATCCGACCCCGAGGGCGACCCGCTGGACTACGCCATCGACACCGCTCCGGGGTTCGGCTCGGCTGTCGTGGACGGTGACGGGAACTACACCTACACCGCAGGTGCCGAACTGATGGCCACCGGCGGCACCGACACCTTCACCGTCACGGTCCGCGACACCGGTTTCCGGCTGAATTTCTGGAGGCCGGCCTCGGTCACTGTTCCGGTCAGCGTCACGGTGCCCACCCCCATCCCGACCCCGGTGCCCGCCCCGATCGTGTTGCCGGCGATCTCCATCGCCAGTAATTCAGCCAACGAAAGCGATTCCACCGCAGGCCAGCTCACCTTCGCTGCCCGGCTTGACCGCGCCTCGGACGACACCGTTCGGGTCGATTACGCCACCTCCGACGGCACCGCCAGCGCGGGCCAGGACTACACGGCAACTTCGGGCACCCTCACTTTCGCCCCCGGCGTGACCGCCCAACAGGTGGCGGTGGCCATCAGCGGTGACACCGTGGCCGAACCCGACGAGACTTTCACCATCACCCTGTCCAACCCGACCGGGGCCACCTTGGCCGACGCAGTGGCCACTGGTGTCATCGTCAATGACGACGCCCCCCTCGGTGACGGCGGCACGGTGAACCCGGCGCTGACCGCGGCCGATCGCGGCTATTGGACTTCCCAACGGGGAGTCGGCTTCTCGGTGGGCTCCCTGGGCTCCCTCGAAGGTCAGCAACGCCTGGAGGCGGCACTGCAGGAGGCCGCGCAACTGGGCTTCGTCACCATCCGCACCTGGGGCACCGACGACTACACCGGGCGCATCCTGGAGGCGATCACCCGCCTGGATCTTCCGCTGATGGTGCAGGCGGGCATCTACATCACCCGAGAGGCCGAGGCCCGCGGGCAGATCGACTCGGCGCTGGCCGTCATCGAGCCCTACGCGGACAAGGTGGTCGGCGTGAGCCTGGGCAACGAGCAGATCGTGGACTGGAACGGCGCGGCCACCCTCACCGTGCCCGAGGTCATCGGTCAGGTGCGGTACTTCAAGAGCCTGTCGTCGCTGCCGGTCACCTACAACTTCGCCGGAGAGACATTCCTGCCCGGCGCCAGCCAGTGGGGCCAGGATCTGGTCGGGCTGGTCACCGAACTCGACTACATCAACGTGCACAGCTACGGCGGGTTCTTCGACAACCGGAACAATCCCGCGTGGACTCCCCAGCGTCAGCTCGATGCGGTCAAGGCCTACGAGTCGCTTCTCGCCGACACCCTGAACTCGCTGGGGCTGGGATCCAAGCCGATCATCCTGGGTGAAACCGGTTGGCAGAGCACCGGTTACGACTCGGCAGTCACCAACCCCGCCAGGCAGCAGGAGTACTACGAGATGATCTCGAGTTACGTCTACGGCGACGACGCGCGATTCGACGGGATGTTCTACTTCAACCTCACCGACGAGGCCTGGAAGGGCGGCGACGACAACTGGGGCCTGTTCCGCGAGGGGCAATCCGACGCGATCGGCGAATCGAAATTCACGATCGCTCCGGTGAGCCAGATCCTCGACAACGGGTCAACGACCACCCCCGATACGGAGCCGGAAACACCCGGCGCCCCAGAGTTGTCGGTGGTCGAGGACCGTGGCTCGCTCGCGCTGTTGGTCGACCCGCAGACCGGGCTCGCTTATGTGCAGTCCGGGGATTCCGCGGCGGCGCTGGCGGTGACCCGAGACGATTCCTACTGGAGTGGACCGGTGCCGCTGACTCGTGTCGATGCGACGCTGCAGGCCGCCGCGATCGACGCCCAGAGTCGGCTGCGGCTGCTCGATTCGAGCAGCTACGGCCGATTCGGGTGGATCCTGGACGACAACGGTCATTTCATCGGCGAAGAGCGCTACGACGCGAGCACGCTGCCCGCCGCCGAGAGTCTCTTCGAGGTCGACCTCGACGGTGACGGCCGCATCGGGGCCTCCGTGCCGGTCATCGACCTACCGACGTCCAGCGCCTACGAGCGCACCGGCTTCAGGCAGGGAGAGTTCGTCGCCAATATCGCCTTCAGCCACCGGGCGACGGCGGACCCGATCGTGGCGCCTGGGAATCTCAACTTTCCGCACGCCCACGACTTCTTCGGCAATCCCACCACGGGTGCCGATTCGACGGTGGCCACGCTCCTCGAAGCTACGCAGGGCGCGGCAATCCCGCTGAACAACATCTCCGCCTACTGGGCGCCGAGCCTGATCGACGAGGGCAGTGACGGACTGGGCGGTGAGCGGCGCTTCGTGGACCCGCTGCCGACCTCCATCGCCTACTACAGCGTCCTGAGCCCGAATGAGCCGAATCAGCTGGTCAACATGCCGACCGGCATCAAGATGATCGCCGGCTCGGCCATGCCGAAGGAACGGCAGTCCCGGGCCCAGGTGTTCTGGAACTACATCGGCGAGTCCGTTTCCTATGACCACATACCGCTCGGCGATGAATGGAGGGACCTGCCGCTTCAGGCCGTCATCATCTTCCCGGAGTTCTGGGATGGGGAGCAGCTGGACAGCGCCAATCACAAGAGCCACCTCGCCTACGGCAACGGAAGTGGCGCCGCCCCCGACGGTCACCCGCTGCTGCTGCCGCAGCTGCAGCTGCAGATTCACTACGGACGTATCAGCAACAACCTTCATCTGCTGAGTTCGGATTACATGAGCCTGCCGGCGGAGGGGACTGAATTGGCCAACAGGCTGACGCGCGCCAACCGGCAGGACCTCAGCTTCCGCAACGGCGAGGCCGGATTCGCACCCGGCTGGAGCCTGCACGCGGACCAGATCCATCTTCCGTGGCTGGAAACGGCCCCCGATGGAACGCTGGTGGACGGCTTCGCGCGACGCGAGGAGGATGCATTGCGACTGCCGCTCTTCGCCGGCACCACCGGCAACGCGGTGCGCCCCATTCCCGCCGGAATCACCCAGCCCTACTCATCACGACGCGCCCCCATACCGGTGCTGGGAACGTCCGGGAACGATGTGATCCGGGGAACGGCCGCCGATGATCGCCTCGAATCGCTGGAAGGTGAGGATTCATTGATCGGCGGAGCCGGCGCGGACCGCCTGATCGGGGCCGACGGGGCCGATCGGTTCGTGCTGGAATCGGTTGCTGATTCCACGATCGCCGCGCCGGATGTGATCTTCGGATTCGGTGTTGATGACCGCCTGGATCTGAGGGCGTTGAACCTATCGCCCGACTCGATTCGGATCGACCAGGACACAACGGGCGCATGGTGGGTCACTGCCGCCGGAACCGAACTCGCAGTGCGGATTTACGCCGAAGAGGTCACCGCCCAGCAGATCCTCGTCGCGGACGGGAGCGCCGATGTGTAGCGGGAATCCGCGAGTCGGCGACCGGTCCGGATCATGCGGGGGAGGGTTTGCTCGGACGGCTACACTCGGCGGGTGGCCGCGGAGACCAGATGGGCTGGTGTTTCTCGCGATGACCGCCGTTCCGTTCGCCGGGATTTGCTGATCGAAGCGGCCTTCGAGCTTTTCGGAACCGGCGGCGAGGGTGCCTTGTCGGTCCGGGCGGTCTCTCGTGAAAGCGGACTGAACCACCGCTATTTCTATGAGAGCTTCAACGACCTCGATGAGCTTCTGGGCGCCGTCTACGACAAGGTCTACAGCGAATTGCGCCGCATCCTGACCGCTGCCACTGTGGACATGCCCGATGACAGGTCGCGGTTGCGGGGCGGTATACGCGCTGTTCTCGACTTCAGTGCCGCAGATCCACGTCACGGCCAGATCTTGTTTTCGGCGGCTCCTACCAGCCCTGCCCTCGTCGAGCGCCGAGCCCAGGCCCTGCGGGATCTGCGGGAGTACATCTTCGCGGTCCGCAAGCGTGATGACCCCCGCTCGGATCCTGTCGCCGCCGAGGTGGCTGCGGCGATTTACGCCGGCGCCACAACACAACTCAACGAACAATGGCTCTCCGGTTCACTCGGCACCGATCTCGACCGAGTCATCGAACAGGCCGTCGAGATCATGACACCGGATCCAACCGGCATGCCGGCGCCGGCGAAGGGGCCCCGAAAGCGATCCCGCTGATCGGCTCGCCCCCATGAGCAGTGGTGCACACTTGACTCGCGCTATCTGTGCAGGCGCGTACGATGGGGTGCATGCCCACGCGCCTGACCATCGATCCGGCCCACACCGCCGAAGCCGAGTGGTTGGCGCGCGTGCGGGCGGTGTTCGGCGCCGCCCAAGCAGCGGGCGAGGTTGTCGACCTCGTCACGCGCACGGAAACCCTCAGTCCGGCCGAAGCCGCGAAGAGGCTCGGCGTGGACCGTTCCACCATCAGTCGGAGGATCAAGGCCGGGGATATCGCCACCGTCCGCGTCGGTGCCCATCACCGCATCCCCCGACGGGAGTTCGAGCGCTACCGCGACAGCCTTGCCCCCGAGCCGTTGTTCACCTACCGGGATTTCGCCGCGATCATCGCCGGCGGCGAGGAGTGGCACTTTGCCGCACGGCAACTCCGCGAGGTCGTGATCCGCAGTCGGCGGGCCACCACGGTGGACGCGGTAGACGCCATTCATCGGGATCCGGGGCTGACCGGCGTTGGAGGCTGGGACGCAATCATCGGCGGTGTCGCCTCCATGACCGGTCGAGATCGCGTTTCGGACCCGGCACTTCTCCGGTGGTGCTTCCAACCCGAGAGGTATTGCAGCAGCGCCATTTTCGATCCCTTCGACATCCCGGCGAAGTACTTCTGGCTCGACTACCTGAGCACCCCGGTCGAGTTGCGGGTGCGCAACGTCGTCTACCCGGGCGGCAACCTCGAAGGAGTGTGAACGTGTCCCGCACCGAGTTCACCGCCGGTGAGATGCGTGAACTTCTGCGCGATCTGGACGCGGAGTTGCAGCGCATGGGTCTGGCCGCGTCGATCTTCGTCGTCGGGGGAGCGGCGATGGCTCTGGCCTACAACACCGATCGCGCCTCCGCCGACATCGACGCGACGTTCGAGCCCCGAGACGCGGTGCTGGACGCCGCCGCCGTTGTTGCGCGTCGGCGCAACCTGGAGAAGAACTGGCTCAGCGATGGGGTTCGGGACTACATGCCGCCTGAGCCGGATGATCACCCACGCGGCGAGCGGATCGGCCCTTCGCTGGTGATTGAGATCGCCTCACCCGAGTATGTGCTGGCGATGAAGGCGATGACCACCCGCAAGTCGGACGGCGATCTCACCGATGCGGTGCAGCTGTGCCGGCTGCTCGGGATCTCCGGTGCAGCTGCGCTGGAGAACACGGTGCTTCGCTACTTCCCCGGCGGGCGGTTCGGCTCCCAGGAACTGTTCTTCGGGAGAATCATCGACACGTTGCAGGCGGCACAGCGCCGGTCTGGGGCCTGAACCGCTACTTGGGCGGCATCCTGATGCCGCCGTCGACGCGAACCACCTCGGCGTTCATGTAGGAGTTCGTGATCAGCTCGAGCACCATCGAGGCCAGTTCCTCGGGCTTGCCGAGCCGGTGCGGGAACAGCACGGACTGGCCCAACTTGGCCTTGAACGCCTCGGAGGCCTCGCCTTGGCCGTAGATCGGGGTGTCGATCAGGCCCGGCGCGACGGTGTTGACCCGGATTCCGACCGCGGCCAGATCGCGGGCCACCGGCAGGGTGAGCCCGACGACACCGCCCTTGGACGACGAGTACGCCGCCTGGCCGATCTGCCCGTCGAAGGCCGCGACGCTGGTCATGTTGACGATCGCACCGCGCTCGCCGGTGGAAGTCGGTTCCAGGCGGCTCATCGCGGTGGCAGCCAGGCGGATGCAGTCGAAGGTTCCGATCAGGTTGATCTCGATGACCTTGCGGTACACCCCGAGGTCATGGGCCGAAGCGAATTCGCCGTCCTTGCCGATGGTGCGCTGCGCCCAGCCGATGCCGGCGGAGTTCACCAGGGAGCGCAGCGGCCCGAGGTCCATCGCGGTGTTGACGGCGTCGATGATCTGATCGGTCTTGGTGACGTCGACGGTGACGAAGGCGCCGCCGATCTCGTGGGCGAGTTCCTGCCCGCGTTCGGCTTGCAGGTCGGCGATGACGACGCTGGCGCCGCGGTCGGCCAACTGGCGTGCGGTGGCCGCACCGATTCCGGATGCGCCCCCGGTGACGATTGCACTGGTTCCGTTGAGGTCCATGGCAGTCAGCTTACGGGTGGCCCAGCCGGTCGGGGTCGCTCGAGGCGGCTTTGTCCCAACCGAGCACCGGTGACAGCGCGGTGACCAACATCGGCCAGCGGTCGACGTAGCCGGATATCTACTTGAGATTCGGCGCGGTGCCCTCGATGTGCAACGTGCCGAAGTCGGTGCACCCGTCGCTCAGCAGGGTGATCTAGTGGCTGAGGTCGTAATTGATCAGCGGCTTGTAGACGTGATCGGACCGAAGGCGATTCAGAGAGTGAAAACCATTGAAAAATAACAACTTATCGGGCGAAAGTGTTGTGAGGGTTTTTCGGCAGTCCGGTCACCGGTCGATCATTCGGCTAACCCTGCCAACGTCATGAACCGCTACCAGATGCCGCGGCGTGGTGGCTGCTGTGCGCAGCGGAAGTGTTGGAAATCGTCAAAAGCGGTGCACGGCAATGCAACGTGTAGGTAAGGCGTAACAAGGAAGCGGGAGCAGGGACACAGCGCCCATGGCCGACGGATGGGCGATCCGCTATGCCGACTCGCCCGCCGCAGGCATGCCTGGGACAATGGGCCCATGTGCGGTCTCGCAGGAGAGATTCGGTTGGACGGCAGGCGGGCGGACGTGGTCACCGTCGACCGTATGGCGGCGACGATGTCCGATCGAGGACCCGACGACTCGGGGACCTGGGCATCCGGCCCGGTCGCGTTGGCCCACCGCCGCCTGAAGATCATCGACCTCTCCGCCGCCAGCGGCCAGCCGATCGTCGACTCTGCCTCGGGCCTGACCGGGGTGTTCAACGGATGCATCTACAACTACCGCGAACTGCGCGAGGAACTCAGCGCCAAGGGCCACAGGTTCTTCTCCCACGGCGATTCGGAAGTGGTGGTGAAGGCCTACGCCGAATGGGGTGAGGCCTTCGTCGAGCACCTCATCGGCATGTTCGCGGTGGCCATCGTCGAGCGTGACACCCACCGCGTCGTGCTGGCCCGGGACCGGCTCGGGATCAAGCCGTTGTATCTGGCCGAGGACGGTGCCACCGTGCGGTTCGCCTCGACGCTGCCGGCCCTGCTGGCCGCCGGCGGCGTCGACACCAGCATCGACACCGTCGCCTTGGCGCACTACATGTCATTCCACGCGGTGGTTCCCCCGCCGCGCACCATCCTGGCCGGCGTGCGCAAGCTGCCGCCCGCCACCGTGCGCGTCTACGAACCCGACGGCACCCGCCGCGAACGCCGCTACTGGGACGCCCGGTTCGCCCGGGACCCCGCCCGCAGCGACTGGACCGAGACCGACTGGCAGGATGCGCTGGCCGAATCGCTGGCCACGGCGGTGCGCCGGCGGATGGTCGCCGACGTCCCCGTCGGGGTCCTGCTCTCCGGCGGACTGGACTCCTCACTGGTGGTCGCCCTGCTCGCCGAGCAGGGACAGACCGGGTTGTCGACCTTCTCGATCGGCTTCGAGTCGGTGGGCGGCCGGGAAGGCGACGAGTTCCAGTACTCCGACGTGATCGCCGAGAGGTTCGCCACCGATCACCACCGCATCCTGATTCCGCACAGCGACCTGCTGCCCCCGCTGGAGGCCGCGGTCAACGCCATGGCCGAGCCGATGGTCAGCCACGACGCCGTCGCCTTCTACCTGCTCTCCGAGGCCGTCGCCCGGCACCTGAAGGTGGTGCAGTCCGGCCAGGGCGCCGACGAGATCCTCGGCGGCTACCACTGGTACCCGCCCCTGGCAGGGGTCCCGCGCGAGGCCGCCGTTGACACCTACGCCAAGGCGTTCTTCGACCGCGACGCCGCTGGACTGGCCCGGGTGCTGACCCCGGAATATCTGCCCGATGGCGACCCGGCGCGCGAATACGTCGCCGCGCACATGTCCGCCCCCGGCGCGCAGACGGCCGTGGATGCCGCCTTGCGGATCGACACCGAGGTGATGCTCGTCGACGACCCGGTCAAGCGGGTGGACAACATGACCATGGCCCACGGTCTGGAAGCCCGGGTGCCGTTCCTCGACCACGAGTTCGTCGAACTCGCCGCGAGCTGCCCTCCGGAGCTCAAACTCGCCCAGGGCGGCAAGGGTGTGTTGAAGTCCATCGGCCGCCGGATGCTGCCCTGGGAGGTGATCGACCGTCCCAAGGGGTATTTCCCGGTCCCGGGTATCACCCACCTCGAGGGCAAGGTGCTTGCCCGGGTGCGCGACGCCCTGCACGATCCGGCAGCCCGGCGCCGCGGGATGTTCCGCACCGATTACGTCGATGCCCTGCTGGCCGACCCCAACGGCGAACTGACACCACTGCGGGGCAACAAGCTCTGGCAGCTGGGCCTGCTCGAGATGTGGCTGCAGAACCATGGGATCTGAGGCGCAGAGGAACGACGTGGCGCGCGAGGTCATCGGCCCGGGAGGCGATCCGCGGATTGCGCACCCGGAGGTGGAGCGTCGGGACCCCTCGCACGGGGTGTCGCTGGACTGTGGCTGGGGCCAGATCGTCTTCGGGCAGACCTTCGAGCATCGCAGCCAAGCCGCCGAGGTGCTGCGCGCGGAGGCCGAGGGCACCCGTGACATCTGCATCTATCTGCGCGACGCCCACGTCTTCGTCGCCCGACACCCCGATGAGTTCTTCGTCGATCCGTCGTTGACCTACCGGCTGGATCTGCCCGCCACACAGATCAACACCGAGCCTCCGCCGAACGTGACGATCACGCCGTTGCAGACCGTCGAGGAGGCCGACGCGGTCAACGCGATCTACGCGCGCAACGGCATGGTCACCGCGCCCTCGGACGTCCTGGTGCAGGTGGCTTCCCGGCCCGAGGTGCTGCACCTGGTGGCGACGCTGTCGACGGGGAGGGTGGTCGGCACCGTCACCGTCGTGGACCACACGGTGCTGTTCAACGATCCGGACGACGGATCCTCGCTGTGGTGTCTGACGGTGGATCCCGACGCCGCCCCGGTGGGGCTCGGCCAGGCGCTGCTGGGTCGGCTGGCCTCCGAGATGGCCGCCCGGGGACGTGCCTTCGTCGACCTGTCGGTGCTCGCCGACAACACCGGCGCGATCCGGCTCTACGAGCGGCTGGGGTTTCGTCAGGTGCCCGAACTCGTCGTCAAGCGAAAGAACCCGATCAACGAGCGCCTCTTTCGCGCGGCGCCCCCGGCGCACTACGACGAGTTGAACCCCTACGCGAAGATCGTGGCGGACGAGGCGATGCTCCGCGGTATCCGGGTGGAGGTGACCGACCCGCAGTGGGGCGAACTGCGGCTCACCCACGGCGCCAGCGTCATCCACACCCGGGAGTCGCTGTCGGAACTGACCAGCGCGCTGGCAATGGCGCGCTGTGACGACAAGCGTGTCACCCGCCGCGTCCTGTCCGATGCCGGTCTGCGGATACCGCGCGGCATCACCGCCGGCGACGATGCCGCCGACGTCGACTTCCTCAACGAGGTGGGGGAGGTCGTGGTCAAGCCCGCGCGCGGCGAGCAGGGCAGGGGGATCACGGTGGGGGTCGCCGACCCGGAGTCGCTGCGGCGCTCGATCGCCGAGGCCCGGGCGCACTGCCCGGACGTCCTGATCGAGGAGTTGGTGAGCGGCGAGGACCTGCGGGTGCTCGTCATCGACTACAAGGTGGTCGCCGCGGCTGTGCGCCGGCCGGCCAGCGTCCTGGGGGACGGCAGCCACACCATCGCGGAGTTGATCGAGCGGCAGTCGCGGCGCCGCGCCGCAGCCACCGGAGGGGAGTCGCAGATCCCCCTGGACGGCGGCACCGCCGACACCGTGGCAGAGGCGGGGTGGTCGATGGACGATGTCCTGCCCGAGGGCGATGAGCTCACCGTGCGCAGGACCGCCAACCTGCACACGGGCGGGACCATCCACGACGTCACCTCGGAGCTGCATCCGCTGCTGGCCCAGGCCTGCGTCGCGGCGAGCCGGGCGCTGGCGATTCCGGTCACCGGGATCGACCTGCTGGTGAGGGCACCCGATCAGCCCGACTACGTCATCATCGAGGCCAACGAACGCCCGGGACTGGCCAATCACGAGCCGCAACCGACTGTCGAGCGGTTCATGGACCTGCTTTTCCCGACCACCGCCTCGCCGTCGCGGACCGCTGCGTCCGCCCCGGCCCGCGATACGGTTCGGCAATGAGTCCGTTGGAGATCGACCTCGACTTCCTGCGCCGAGTGCTGGTGGAACTCCTCGACATCCCCAGCCCGACCGGGCGGACCGACCATGTCCAGCAGTACGTGGGCGAACGGCTGGACCAGCTGGGCGTCCCGTTCATCGTCACCCGGCGAGGCGCCATCGTGGCCGATCTGGGCGGGCCGGCCGATGTCGAGGCCAGCCGGGCCGTCGTCGTGCACACCGACACCATCGGCGCGATGATCCGCAATCTGAAGAGCAACGGCCGCCTGGAACTCAAGCCGGTCGGCCACCACTCGGCCCGCTTCTCCGAGGGGGCCGGGGTATGGGTGTTCCCGGACGACCTGGAGACCGTCTACACCGGTCAGGTCCTACCGCTGAAGGCCTCCGGACATCGCTGGAACGAGGAGGTCGACTCCCAGGGAGTTTCCTGGGATGACGTCGAGGTCCGCCTCGACGAGCGAGTGTCCAGCGTCGAGGAACTGCGGGCCCTCGGCCTGGACGTCGGGGACTTCGTGGTGCCGCTCGCGCACCCGCTGATCACCGACAGCGGGTTCGTCCGTTCCCGTCACCTCGATGACAAAGCCGGCGTGGCGGCCGCGCTGGCGGCCCTCAAGGCGCTCAAGGAGGCCGAGGTCGAGTTGCCGGTGCGCGCCCAACTGCTGGTGACCTGCACCGAGGAGGTCGGGCACGGAGCCAGCCACGGACTGGAAGCCGATGTCGCCGAGATGGTTTCGGTCGACGCCGCCATCGTCGCACCCGGGCAGCAGTCCCGGGAGACGGCCGTGACGGTGGCCATGGCCGACAGCGTGGGCCCGTTCGACTACCACCTGACCCGCCGCCTGCACGCGTTGGCCCGGGAGCACGGGATCGAGGCCGTGCGCGACACCTTCGCTTTCTATCGCTCCGATGCCGCCGCGGCGATCGAGGCGGGCGCCCACGTGCGGGTGGCGCTGCTGGGCTTCGGTGTCGACGCCAGCCATGGTCACGAGCGC
The DNA here is from genome assembly GCA_020438905.1 of Mycobacterium sp. Taxonomy (GTDB): domain Bacteria; phylum Actinomycetota; class Actinomycetes; order Mycobacteriales; family Mycobacteriaceae; genus Mycobacterium. The sequence goes on along the minus strand of JAGQTQ010000015.1, from coordinate 8,635 downwards.
ACCCATCTGGACAGCCTCGACGGGCTTGCCCGGCTGCTGACCGTGTGGCTGCAGTCCGACTTGGTCTTCCCCGGTTGGGACGCGAATCCGGACGGCCCGCTGCGCAAGTTCCCCTCGCTGGCGGTCCAGCCGGCACAGGAGGAAGGACCGCAGGAGGGACCGATCGAGTTGGAGGAGTTGGACTAGGACCGCGACGGCCTCATCGGCCGGCTCAACCGGGCTGGCCGTTGGGGCCGGTGCCGCCGGACACGCCGCCGGGGACCCCGCCCGGCCCGCCCGTGCCGCCGGTCCCGGCCGCGCCGGGTGTTCCGTCGCTACCGCCCTTCTGGCCGCCGTTTCCGCCGCCGCCGCCGTTTCCGCCGTTGGCACCACTGCCGGTGGTGCCCCCGGCCGACCCGATCCCGCCGTTTCCGCCGCCGCCGCCGGTGCCGCCGCTGCCGCCGGCAGCGCCGCGACCACCGCGGCCAAAGGTGCCGGCTCCGCCGTTGCCGCCGGTGCCGCCGGTGCCGCCGGTGCCGCCGGTGCCTGCGTCACCGCCCTTGCCGCCGCTGGCGGCACCGCCGCTGCCACCTGTCCCGCCGTTGGCGCCACCGCTGGCACTACCGCCGTCGTACCCGCTGGCGACACCAAAACCGGCGTTGCCGCCGCCGGCGCCGTTGCCGCCGTTGCCGCCGGTGCCGCCGTTGCCGCCGTTGTAGCCGTTGCCGCCGTCGCCGCCGTTGCCGGCGGTGCCGGCGGGACCGGCGTTGCCGCCGTTGTGGCTGCTGTTGCTCGTCGCAACGGCGCTGCCGCCGTTGCCGCCGTTGCCGCCGTTGCCGCCGTTGCCACCGTCGCCCATCAGGCCGGTGACGCTGGTGCCGCCGTCTCCGCCGGCGCCGCCAGCGGCGCCGTTGCCGGCGGTGCCGCCGTCACCGCCGGAGGCGATCTCGCTGTAGTTGCCTTCGCCGCCGGCGCCGCCTTCGCCGCCGGCGCCCCCGTTTCCGCCGTCACCGCCGGTGCCGCTGGTTGCGGTGCCGCCGTCACCGCCGCGACCGCCGGCACCGCCGGCACCGCCGGTGGCCAGGAACGCCAACCAACTCGGACCGCCACCGTTACCGCCGGCACCGCCGGACAGCGTGCCGTTACCCCCGGCACCGCCCGCGCCGCCGAAGACCGTGCCGACGCCGCCGTCACCACCTGCACCGCCGGTGGTCCCGCCGTCGGCGCCGTCACCACCTGCTCCGCCAAAACCGTAAACCGACAACCAGCCGACGCTCCCGCCGTTGCCGCCGTCACCACCAGCGGTGATCGCGACGCCACCAGCGCCGCCATTGCCGCCGTTACCGACAAACAACCCGCCCCGGCCGCCCTTGCCGCCGGCACCGCCAGCGACGCCCGCGCCGCCGTCACCGCCATGGCCGAACCATCCGGCTGAGCCGCCGTTACCGCCGTTGAAACCGTCCCCGCCGCTACCGAAGATGCCGCCGTTGCCGCCATCACACGCGGTGGTACCGGCACACGATTCGGCGTCCCAGCTGTAGCCATTGCCGATCAAGATCCCGCCATCGGGATGCTCGGCCGTGCCGTTGCCGAACAGCCACACCGAGTGACCCACACCTACAGACGCCGCATCTGCGGCATCGGCCGCTGCACTGGCCGCCGGGGCGTCCGCACCTAGCTCGCGACGCGCCACCGCAGCAGAAGCCCACAAGAACGGTGCCGCCGCCGGATCGACCGGAGTCTTATCCGATGCCCGATGCCCGATGGCCACCGCCGAGCCACGACCTGAGTAATGAGCTTAGAATCCCGCCGGACTTCACCGGGGCAGCCGCCACCTCCGGTGCAGCCACCATTACCGGCACGCCACCATCGGTCACCTCCGTCGAGGTGACCTCAGTAACACCACCAACACCTGCAGACCCCGACTGCGACACGTCCTCATCCGCAATCGAGACCTCCACCATCGGTGGCGCCTCCGGCTCGGAAACATCACCAGGATCCGAGGTCTCCGCCGACCCCGCACCACCGCTCTCGGCAGGGGCGCCGTCATAGGAATCTGAACTCGAACCTCCACCACCGGCAGCGCCGCCACCGGAACCCGAACCGCCGCTGCCAGCGGCGCCATCACCGGAATCTGAACCCGAACCGCCGCCGGCAAAAGCGTCGCCATCCGAATCTGAACCCGAACCGCCGCTGCCAGCAGTGCCGCCATCGGTATCGGCCGGGAAGTCGGTATCTGCGCTTCCTCCGGTACCCGACCCCGACACCGTGTCCGCGTCCCCGTCGGTACCCGAATCAGCCCCGGCGCCGGCCCCGGAGTCTGGCTCGATGTCGGTGTCCGCGCCCTCCTCGGCCTTGGCTTCCGCGTCGGCCGCGGCAATGGCGTCGGCGTTCACATCCTCGTCTGCATCCGGACCCGACCCACCCGCGTCTGCGTCCGTGTCGGACGCATCCGCTGAACCATCATCACCGGAACCCGAAGGCGCAGATGTTGATGACGACGAACCCGAAGACGACGAGCTCGAAGACGATGACGACGACGAACCCGAAGACGAGGACGACGACGTCGACGATCCGGTAGACCCCGGCGAACCCGAAGTGTCAGCTAACGCGATGGCCGGCATCGACGCGATCGCCGCCCCCACACCCAACGCGACCGCCAGAGCGCCCACCCGCCCCACATAACCGGCATAACCGGCATCGACAAACCGCGGTGCGGCAGTACGCCCCCCAGAACGGATCACCGGTATCCGCCCCTTCACCGTGCTTGCCACTCGACCCCGCCGACCAGGTCCCTGGGGAAATTCTGCGGGCACGGCAGCGTTGGTCGAAGTCATCAAATTTCCCCCAGACAATGGCAACACAGAATGCCCGTGATCATTCCGCAACCGATTCCACTGGCGTGTGCGTTTGATAAAATTGGTGCGATCGTATACAGATCCTGCAGAATGTTTACCGTGCGGCCGGATCCCTGAAGCGGCGCGCAGGTCCCGGAATTAGCCAGCTGCGGCGGCGCGACGGACTTCGATGGTGGGCCGCTAGGTGTCGGCTAACTCCGGTCAATATGCTCAATCGTGAGGCAACTCCGGATCTCGCCACATAGGTTGTGGGTGTTCCGAGCCCGCGAGGCTCCACGACGCCAAATGCCCAGCAAATCCGCAGGTGCACGGTGGCGGTATCTGGCCGAAAGGAAGCGCATGCGTGTTGTAGCGTTCGCGCCGTCACTGAGCGCGGTCTCTCAAGACGCCGGTGGCGTGGCGGTTGAGGGATTCCCGCTGACCACCTGCTACGTGCAGGGTGTGCCCGCACAGATCACGATCCCGGTGGTCATCGCGGTGTGTGCCGCTGAAGGCGACGAGTACAACCCACGTAAGTACATAGTGGCCACCGCCCCTAATGGTGACCGCGTCGGCACGCTCGAATTCTCGTGGCAGTGGCCCGACACGCCATCGGTTCCGGTCAAGTTCCGGGTCTTCGCCCAATATCTGCCCATTAATGTTCAGGCCCCAGGCATACACACCCTGGGCCTGTACGACGACCTCGAAGCCACTGAGACCGACACCCTCTACCCACTGCCGGTGCTTCAACGCAAACGCTAAAACTGCGCGTTGGCTCACCAGCGGCGGTGTAGGCGATATTCACCCCCAGAATGCTCACCGGCCCGGCCCAGCCCTAGGTTAGGGTGCGCTGGGTTCGACCGATTCACGATCTCCGGGGAATCCGAGGCTTGAAACACCGAAAGGAAAGCATGCGTGTCGTTGCGTTTGCGCCGTCATTGAGCGCTGTCTCGCAAGGTTCCGGCGGGATCACCGCTGAGGGTTTTCCGATGACCAGCTGCTATGTGGATCGCTTCCCCACTCAACTCACCATCCCCGTCGTTGTCGCGGTGTCCGCGGTCGGTGGCAGCGAATACAACGCACAGAAGTACGTCGTCGCCACCTCGCCCGACGATGAACGGGTCGGCGCGTTGGAGTTCGCGTGGCAGTGGCCCGACAACCCACCTGTCTCCGTGAAATTCCGGGTCTTCGCCCAGCACCTGCCCATGAGGGTCCCCTCGGCCGGGGTGTACACCCTCGGCCTCTACGACAGCCTTGACGACACCGAAACCGAGCACCTGTTTCCGCTGCCGGTGCTAGGGCGTAACCCACTGACGAAACCGGGGTAGGCCGACCCACGCCGTGAGAAGTATTCGCCGACAATCGTTTTGCCGCCCCGGGAGTAGCGTATGAGTAACGATCCACGCGCCGATGTTGTGTCGCGCCAGTACGAGCGGTGGCAGTATCCCGCGCCTATCCAAGACCTTGAGGCGTGGGTGCGGACCAATTGGCAATGGTTCGATCCCAATCACGCGCAGCGAATCCTGTGGCCCGACCGGGAATACGAACCCAATCTCGACATCCTCGTCGCCGGGTGCGGCACCAATCAGGCAGCGGTGTTCGCCTACACCAACCCCGCAGCGAAAGTCGTGGCGGTCGATATCAGCCAGCCTTCGTTGGACCACCACGCCTATCTGAAGAAGAAGCATCGACTGTCGAACCTGGAACTGCACCTACTCCCGGTCGAAGAGTTGCCCACCCTCGGATGCGATTTCGACCTCATCGTGTCAACCGGGGTTCTGCATCACTTGGCTGACCCGGCGGCGGGGATGAAAGCACTGGCCCAGTGCCTACGCCCGGACGGTGCCGTGGCGGTGATGCTCTACGCGAAGTATGGCCGCGCGGGAGTCGAAGTGCTGCAATCGATCTTCCGTGACATGGGGTTAGGTCAAGACGAGGCGTCGGTGCGGACGGTCAAAGCAGCCATCGCCACCCTGCCGCCGGGGCACCCCATTCACAGTTATCTCCGGGTCGCTCCGGACCTGCAGTTCGACGCCGGCCTGGTGGATACGTTCCTGCATGGTCGCGAGCGCGGCTACACCGTGCAGGACTGTCTGGATTTGGTCGCCTCAGCCGGATTGGTGTTCCAGGACTGGTTTTTCAAGGCGCCGTATCATCCTGCCCAGCTGGCTCCGCAGACCAACGAGTTCCGGGCAGCCGTCGCTGGCCTACCAAAGATCAAGAAGTGGTCGATCATGGAACGCGTCAACACCGTGAACGCCTGCCACTTCTTTATCGCGTGCCGACCCGACCGCCCCGAGAGCAGTTACCAGATCGATTTCACCTCACCTGAATTCCTCAACTACGTACCGCAGATGCGGTTGGGCTGCGGTTTTGCCGGCGCGGAAATCTTTCGGCGTGACTGGCGTGTGGAACTGGACCCTACTCAGTTGGCTTTCGTTCAACACATCGATGGACGGCGCACCATCGAACAGATCGCAGCCCGAGTAGCAAGCAGCGGACTGCTGCCAGGCGCCACAGCCGACGAGAGCCAAGAAATCGGCCGCACGCTTTTTGACACGCTATGGCAACTCGACTTCCTCGCCATCGCGTTGCACACGAATCGGTAGGTCGCAACACCACCTCTCTTTGGGCGCAGGCTGTTTGGATGACGGAAAGTCGGTGAGTTCCCCGTATGGCTCGGCGTCCCACCCGGCGAAGGTAAGTGGCGTTTGCAGCCATGCGTAAAGCAGGTTGTACGTCGCCTCCAGCGAATCCAGGTGGGTCCGCTCCCAGCCGTGGCTGCCATCCACTCCGAAACCGACAAGGGCAGCCCGAGTGCTTGCCCCGGCCTCGATCGCCGCGGCGGCGTCGGAACGGTAGTAGCGGAAAACATCTCGTGCGAAACGAATTCCCCGTTGCTCCGCGAGTCGGCATAGCTTCCGGGTGAGGTGGTAGTCGTACGGGCCATGTAGATCCGACATCGGGACCGTCACGCCGTCCTCAAGAGAGTGCTGACCGGGTGCACACACCGCGTTGTCGACTGCGATCATCTCTGCGATGCCCTCGGGCAGGCCAGTGCTGGCGCCATAGCCGACTTCTTCGGAAATGGTAACCATGACGGTTGTGCGATGCGGCAGCACGAGGTTGTTCTCCGCGACATGTCTAACCAGCGCGAGAACCACCGCGACTCCGGCCTGATCATCGAGGTGACGGGAAACGATGAAACCGTCTTCGGTGAGTACCGGGTTGGTGGTCAGCGCCACGAAATCACCGACCTTGATGCCGATGCGTGCCAGGTCCTCCGGTGAAGACACCTTGCGGTCTACCCGAATTTCGACGTGATCCCAGTCAGTGGGTTGGGTGTCAACTTCGTCGCCGAATGCATGCCCACTTGCCTTGAGTGGCAGGATTGTTCCGGTGATGAACTCTTCGGAGTCGTCGCAGAAGATGCGGACCCGGGCGCCCGCTGCGAACCGTGCCGAGAAAGTCCCCACGGGGATGACTTCGAGACGGCCGTTGCTCTTGAGTCCGCGCACCATGGCACCGATGGTGTCGGCATGGACCACCAGCGCCCGGTCCGTCGTCGCCGATTCACCCGGCAGTTCAGCAATGAGCGCGCCCCTGCGGGTCAACGAAAACGGTACCCCGGCATCATCGAAGATCTCGCCGATCAACTGCATCACCGCGTCGGTGCGACCAGTCGGGCTCGGGGTCTGCAGTAGAGCCAGCAACGTGTCGACCATCCATGCACGGTCGGCCGCGGACATGGCCTCGGGTTTGCCCATGTTTTCTTCCTCCCTCGCATCTCGAAACTGAGCTTATGGGCGAGAAGTTGCCAAAATCTCGCGAACGAGCTCAGTTTCGACGCGTGGGCCGATGCCGACTAGACGTGCGCCGGCTCGACAGTCACCTTGATCGCGTCGCCTGCCTTGACGATCTGAAACGCCTCCAGCACATCGTCGAGTGGGATGTGACGGGTGATGAGGTCCTTGACCGGAACCTGGCCGGTGGAGATGTACTCCAGTGCGCGCTTGTTGTGCTCGGGCGCAGAACCGTTGGCGCCGTGGATGTGCAGCTGGCGGTAATGCACCAGATTCGAGTCGCAGGTGATGGTGGGGTTGGTCTTGGGCAGGCCTCCGAAGAACGAGATGCGCCCGTTGCGCGCCGCCATCGAGATGGCCTGCTCCTGGGCCACGTTGGCGGCGGTCGCGGTGATGACGACGTCGGCGCCGCGGCCCCCGGTCAGCTCCATGACCCGCTGCACCACGTCGACCTCGGCACCGTTGATGATCTCGTCAGGCGCCACCGCGTCCGCCGACATCTGCAGCCGGGGGGCGTTGACGTCCACCAGGTACACCGGGCCGCACTTGTGCACGCCGCGCGCGATCCGGATGTGCATGCACCCGATGGGGCCCGCTCCGAACACCACGACCGTGTCGCCTTCCTCGATACCCAGCAGCTCCTGAGCGTTGATGGCACACGCGAACGGTTCGGCGGCTGAGGCCTCGTCGTAGCCGACGTTGTCCGGAATCCGGTTCAGCCCATCGACTTTGAGGACCTGACGGGGAACGATCATGTATTCGGCGAAACCGCCGTCGTATTGGTACCCCATCGAGGTCTGGTTTTGACAGACCGCCATCCAGCCCTTGCGGCATTCGTAGCAGTCTCCGCATGGGACCGCGGCGATCACCTGGACGCGGTCGCCCACCTGCCAGATGGTCGAATTCGCAGTGTTTACGTTGGCCCCGACCTCGACGATCTCACCGGCGATCTCGTGGCCGATGGTGCGTGGCGGGGTCAGGTTCTGGTGGCCGTTGTAGAAGATCTTCACGTCGGTGCCGCAGGTCGAACAGTTGCGAACCCGCAACTTGATTTCGTCGGGGGCGCACTCGGGTTCGGGAACGTCTTCGAGTCGGACGTCCTCGGGCGCATAGAACCGTAGTGCCTTCATGGTGGTGATCCTCTCGATACGACGTCGATTCGACGGCGGGGTTGGTCCGCGGTTGGTGTGCTCCTCAGCACTCTATCCCCAATCCGGGCATAAAACCACGTTAAGGCTTGACCATTTATGACCGATTACTTGTGCTATTGCCCGTTTATAGGGTCTAATGGGCTCATGTGACCGGCATCACCAGCACCGGCGCCCCCGTGGAGAATCGAGGATTTCCAATGTCAGCACCAGTAACCGCGCAGGAGTCACCACCGCGAACGGGCCTACGAGTGCGCGTGCAGAAGTTGGGCACCGCGCTGTCGAACATGGTCATGCCCAACATCGGCGCGTTCATCGCTTGGGGGCTGATCACGGCCCTGTTCATCAAGGAAGGCTGGCTGCAGGCCATCTTCACCGGGCTCCAGGATCCCGACGGCTGGGTCGCCAAGATCGGCGGCTGGGGAGCCTACGACGGCGCCGGAATCGTCGGCCCGATGATCACCTATCTGCTGCCGATCCTGATCGGCTACACCGGCGGGCGGATGATCCACGGCAACCGCGGGGCCGTCGTGGGCGCGATCGCCACCGTCGGCGTGGTCACCGGCGCCGACGTCCCGATGTTCATGGGCGCCATGATCATGGGGCCGCTGGGCGGTTGGCTGATGAAGAAGGCCGACGCGTTGTGGGAGGGCAAGGTCCGGCCCGGCTTCGAGATGCTGATCGACAATTTCTCGGCCGGCATTCTCGGGATGTTCTTGGCCATCTTCGGCTTCTTCGGCATCGGGCCGATCGTCTCGTCGTTCACCCGGCTGGCGGGCAACGCGGTGGACTTCCTCGTGGAGAACAACCTGCTGCCGCTGACCTCGATCCTCATCGAACCGGCCAAGGTGCTGTTCCTCAACAACGC
>JAGQTQ010000080.1 GCA_020438905.1 Mycobacterium sp. | reverse complement strand
TTCGACATCGAGTGGGACACCGCGGGCAGGATCTACCAGTGGGGTCTGCGGGTCCGCGACGGCCAGGATGAACGCACGGCGCGCTACGAACCGGTGGTGTCCTTCGAAACCCTCGACGACGCGGCGGAACTGGCGTTGGCCGAGCGGGCCGCCGCAGTCATCGCCGATCTGCGCGGAGAGGCCCAGCGGACGGGCCGGACCGTGGCCGTCTACCACTGGCATCACGTCGAAGTCAGCATGACCCGCAAGTTCGCCTGCATGACCGCCGCACTCGACGGCGTCACACTGGACCTGCTTACCTGGTTCAACTCCACCTTCCGCGTTCGCAGGGAGGCCTCCATCAAGCATGTTGCGCAGCTGTTCGGATTCGTCTGGGCCGTGGACGATCCGGGCGGCCGGTTGTCCATGAACAAGATCGAGACCGCCCGCGGCGACGGCCCCGATGCGCTGGAGGCCCGGCAGTGGTGTCTGCGCTACAACGAATCCGACGTGGCTGCCCAGGCGGCGATCCGCGACGGGATTCGGAAGATGTTCTGATTACTCTGGCATCAGAGCTGCTGAGCGGATTCGTGCACGGTCGGCACGTAGCCGTTACGGAGCGCTGCGAGTGTCGTTCGGGGCGTGAGTACTTCGGCGTCGTCAACCCCGAGATCACCCGGATCAACCGGGTCGACATAGCCCGCCGGCGTCCATCGGTGCAGGCCGCCGGACCACTTGAGCCGAAAATCGTTATCGCCGAGATCGACAAAGGCGCCGTCGGGCAACGACGCGATGGAAGAGCGCCGGCCGGGCGCGCTTCTTTGCGCCCCCAGCAGTTAATCCAGTTCGGTGGCCCCGCGAACGTTGATGTCGACGTTCACCGCTGACATGTACGCCGGGTAGCGGTCGCGCCGGCAGGTGTTGCAGGGGCGATGCCCGGCGGCGAAGGAAACGGCTCAGGTGGTGCCTTGATCGCACTGGCGGCCTCAGGTTTCCGCTCCACTTCCTCGCTGTCGCCGACGCGATCGCCGGCGTGTTACGTTCCACTTCTGGATGCACAGGAGTGCTGCGCCTTGCCCCCCGGCGCAATCGGCGTGTGAGCACTGCTCGGGAGGCCTTGTGAAAAGTCTTAAGCAACTGCTGGGTGCGGTCTCAGCGCTGCTTCTTGTCGCATCGACCCCGGTTGCGCCCACGCCTGCGATGGCGACCCCCTTGGGCCACGGATCGGCGCACGAACTGTCGGCACCGGTGGATCCCGGCCGGGTGTTGACCGTGACGGTGGAATCTGGGTCGGTGGTCCTCACGGGCCAATCCAGCGTGCTCGCGGACGAGCCTGCCCCGCTCGGGGCCGAGCCTGTCGGAGCCGGATCCGATCTGGCCCCTGGCCTGCTGCTTCACATCGAGTCACGGATGACCGTCAGCACGCGCCTTCCCAGCGATGGGGCCAATCCCCGGGTGCAGGCCCTGAGTTCTCGTTCCCGGGATACGGCGATCGGCGCGGGATTTGGCGATGGATCGTCGCGGGGCGGGGTCGGGGCGACCCCGTTGCTCACGGCAGGCGCCGACGCCCTGCCTGCCGCTGCAGTCGACTCGGTGTTGGTGCAGTCCTCGCCGGCGGCGGCGCAGCCTGAGACTGTCACCGCGAAAACGGAAATCCCTGTTCTCATCGTGCACGGAACGTTTTCCAACGCGACAGAAGTGGAACCGCTGAAAGAAAATCTCGAGTCGCGGGGTCTGACGGTGTTCTCCTACACCTACGGCCGGGCGTTCAGTCTGATCGGATTGCTGGATCCGGCAGCCGGCGGCATCCAAAACATGAATCTGTCCGTCGAGGACCTTGCTGGGCAAATCGCCAGGGTGAAAGCCGAGACCGGATCCGAGTACATCGACCTGGTGGGGCACTCCCAAGGAGGTCTGCTGGTCAAAGACTATTTGGCGCACTATCCCGATGACGGTGTGCGAAAGGTGGTCGACCTGGCGGCAACCAATCACGGCACGACCTTTGCCGGCGGTGCGGAGACGCTGCTCACCGCATTCGCGCCCGGGTTGGTCGACCCGCTCAATGCCGTCTTCGGCAAGAAGACAGTCCAGTACTTCCTTTCGGGCAACATGCTGTTCGATTTCGTCGGCCTCTTCCCGGGACCGCTGCAGCCTGTGGTGCGATGGCTTGCCGACCGCGTCATCGACGTCGTACTCGGCGTGGCCCCCCGACAGCAGTTGCTCGGCAGCTCATTCATCGACGCACTCGACCAGACTCCGGACACCAAGCCCGGCGTGAATTATCTGGTCATCGCGACAAGAGACGACGACTGGGTGACCCCGTACCGGTCAACGTATTTGACAGCAGTGATCGGCGCGCAAGTCCGCAATGTCGAGGTGCACTCGTTGCCCGGAGTGCGCCCCGATGAGGTGATTCTTCACGACGACCTCCTCACCAATGAGCCCGTTGCGGACGCCGTGGCGGATTTTCTGACCTCCGCCTCGCCGGCTCCCGATCCAGATATCGGCATCACGACCACCATCGATGGTGGAACGACCACAATTGAGCAGGTCAGCCAGACCGCTGCCGACGCGGCCGACGCCAACCCGGTCCCCACGAGTGCCAACGCGGGGACGCACGTCGATCTGGCCGAGGGGGAACCCTCCGCGGACCCCGCCATACCGGCACAAGCCGCCGTGGTGGCGGCAAGGGGACCAACGACGCCCGCGCCAACGCCGGCTGACGTCGTTGACGCCGTTACCGATAACGCCGCCCCCGACGCCGGGAGCCCGGCTCAGACGCACCGCGGGAGCAGCTTCAAGCGCCCCTCATCCCATCATCGGCAAGGCCGTCCGGCTCGCGTCGCTGTGACGAGGTCAGGGTCCTAACCCGACCGCCCGGGCCGATTGCTGCCGGTCAGGCACCGAGGCCGAGTGGACTGCGCAGCAGCGGATGTTCCAGGCCCACCAGCTCGGCCAGCCAGTCGATGGCGCCGAAGAGCCACAGGGTGCCCACCACGACGGCAGCGGTCAGCACCGCACCCATGGCCTGGACCCAGGACGGTTGGCGGCGGAGCCAGCCCATGGCGGTGTCGTAGCGGGCCCTGGTGTAGATCAGTGTGCGGCGGGCCCAGTAGAACTCGGTGGCCAGGATGGCCAGGCCCAGGAAGACGATCGCCCAACCGGGGCCGGGATAAGGGATCGCCGCCACCCCGACGAGCAGCACGGTCAGCCCCACCACCGCGACCAGCACGCGGTAGACGAAGTCGAGCAGCGCGCGTTCGCGCAGCCGCTCCCGGTGATCGGACCATCGGCGCACCACCCGCAACCGGTCCGTCATCCGCGCGTTGCCCGTCATGGTTCTCGAGGGTACGTGCGTGTGCGCCTCGACTCCCGGCGGCGCCGCGGCTTCGCCTACGGCAGCCTGCCCGGCCACGCGGTCCGCGGCGAAGAAATGTTCGGTGTGCGCTACGACCCGGACGACGACGCGGTCTATAGCGAGGTGATCGCGTTTTCCGAACCGGCGACCTGGTGGAGCAGGCTCGGCGCCCCCGTGTTGTCGATGGTTCAGCATGTGGTGTCCCGGCGCTATCTGCGCGCGGTGTAGAGGCGGCGATCGGACGTTCACCTGCGCGCCGACAAAGGTGCGGCGGACAATTTGTTCTATCTGTTCCCCGGGGTGCAGATCGTGACCGGAAGGTGCACCACATTGGCTAACCCGATTGCTCCGCTCGATCTGAGTTGGCTGCTCATGGAGTCGCCCAGCGGCACAACCCATGTCGGCGCGATGCTGCTGTTCAAGAAACCGCCGGGGCGGCGTAACACCGTCCGCGAGGTCGTCGAGGCTTACCGCCGGCAACAGCCGCAGCCGCCCTTCAACTTCGTGCCGGAACTGATCGGAACCAGCGCGCCACACTTCCGGGAGGTCGACGACTGGGACCCGTACTACCACGTTCAGCACCTGTCGTTGCCCGGCGGAAGTTCCTATGAGGAGTTGTTGCGGCTGGTCGCCGATCTGCATGAGCCGATGCTCGACCGCGACCGGCCGCTGTTCCGCTGCTGGGTGATCGACGGGGTGCCAGGGGGACGTTTCGCGATCTACACCAAGACCCACCACAGCATCATCGACGGGGTGTCCGGGCTCAAGAAGCTCTACGACGGCCTGAGCCTGACCGATGACCCCGTCATCCTGCCGCCCGCGTTCGCCCAACCGCGTCCTGCGTCGAAGCCCGTCACGCCCACGCCGGCCCTGCGTCGCCTCACCGACACGGTCCGCGGGGTCATCAACCAGGTCGGCGCCATCAACCAGATCTCCCTCGGCGCGCTGCGGAAGGGACTCAGCGCGGCACTGGGGTACCACCTCGATGGCAGCCTGCCGTTCGTGGCCAAGCACTCACCGACCAACGCGCCCCTCAAACAAGCCCGCGGCTTCGCGACGGCATCACTGCCACTGGAGGAGATGCACCGCATCGGGCATCAGTACGGAGCCACCCTCAACGACGTTGCAGCGACCGTCATCGACCACGGGTTGCATGCCTATCTCCGGGAAAAGGGCAAGGAGTGGAGCCACGAGTTCATCGCGATGGTTCCAATGTCGCTGCGCGGCGAGGGAGACAGCGCCACGGGCACGCGCGTGTCGGCGATGTTCGTGCGCCTCGGTTCGCCGGAGGCCGACGTGACCACACGACTGCAACAGGTCGAGCATTCGGTGGCGGTAGCGAAGAAGGAACTCG
>JAGQTQ010000188.1 GCA_020438905.1 Mycobacterium sp. | reverse complement strand
AGGTCGTCGAGTCGTTGTAGGACCAGGGCAACGGAGCGTTGTCGACGCGCTGCGGGTGGGCCTCGACGTCGGTGTAGGTGATGGTGGCGGTCGCCCCGGGCTGGCCGAACACCTCGAGCTGGACCCTCTTGGGATTGAACGGGACGATCTGGTCGGCGGCTCCGGCCGGTGTGGCGACGTCCAGCGTGCCGAAAGCGCCGTGCAGCCGGTAGACCGCGAAGGCGGCCAGCGCGACGACCCCGATGGTCACCCAGACCAGCCACCCACGGGCGAGCGCCGAGGTCAGGGATCTGCGCTTCACCCGGCTGGCCTCCACGGCCAGTACGGTACTTCACCGCGGCGTCGGTGGCCGCCCCAGATCACGAGCGCGCCGGTGACGAATTCCTGTCGAGCATCAGCCGTCCGGCGATGATCAGGCTGGCGAAGGCGAAGATCAGTGCCGAGGCGACCCAGGCCAGCGCCTGGCCGCTGTGGCCGTAAAGCCGGGGCGCGAATCCGATCGCGAGGCCGTCGAAGAGCATCGCCCCGGCGGCCGCCCAGATGAAGGTCGCGCGCTGATCCAGCTGGCGCACCCGGGCGATCCACTGCAGAAACCACACGGTGGGCGGCGCCGCCAGCGCACCGGCGACGTAGGCGACGGCCCGCCACCGCCCCTCGAGGAACAGGGCGTCAGGCAGAACACTGATGAGGACGGCAAACCCGAGCGCGACGAGCGCACCCACCGCCAAGCCGGTGACCGTTGTCGCGTCGCCCCGTTCGTCCATGGCCCAGACCCCTCCTGCATTTGTAGTGATTACTACAAATTAGCGTAAGCGGTGCGGCGTCTAGGCTCAAGCGGTGGGCTACAAGCACTCTCGGGAGGAGCTTCTCGAGGCGGCGGCCACGCTGGCGACGACGTCGGGGATCGGGGCTCTGACCTTCAGCAGGGTCGGCGCGAGCCTGGGGATCAGCGACCGGACCGTCGTCTACTACTTCCCGACCAAGGCCGACATGATCGCCGCGGTCATCGGCGCGCTGGCCGATCGCCTGCAGGGGACGCTGGCCGCCGCTTTCGGCGACACCGCCCTGCCCATGGTCGAGTTGCAGCGCAAGGCCTGGCCGGTGCTGGCCTCTCCGGCCGCCGACCCGATCCTCGCGGTCTTCTTCGAGATCATCGGGCTGGCCAGCGCCCGTCGCGAGCCGTACGCCGCGCTGGCGCCGCGACTCCTGGACGCCTGGGTGGACTGGATCGAGCCACGGATTGCCGCCCCCACCGCCGCCGAAAGGCGGCGACAGGCCCTGGCCACCGTCGCAGCGCTCGACGGGTTGCTGCTGGTGCGCCGGATCGCCGGCGCCCGGGCGGCCGGGGCTGCGGCCCGCGAACTCGGCCTGGCCTGAGTCCCACCGGCGGTGTCCCCCGATCGGGGGACACCCCGATTCATCCTCTGAGCTGTCCGTTCGGTGGATACGGCCAGGCCGGCGGGAAAGGAAGAATTACTCCCATCGGAGCCGCTGGATCCCCCAGCGACCCAGGGTTCAGGAGCATGATCATGAAGAAGGCAGCGGTTTTCCTCGGAGGCGCACTGGCGGCCGCGTCGTTGGCACTGGCCGGACCCGCCTACGCCACCCCGGCCACACCGGCGGGAGTCCTCGCCGCGAATGCCACCGCCGCCGCGGCTCCCGGCCAGCTCAGCCACAGCGGGCCCAAGAGCTCCCTCTGCGTCCAGGATTCCGGCAACAAGAACTACGGGGCCCGCGTCGGCACCGCCACGGCCGCCGGCTCCTACAGCCGGGTCGCCATGGACGGCATCATCCGCCCGTCCGGCCCGTCGACCGTCGGGGCGTAACAGCCCCCACCGACCGCGCGAGCGCAACCAACTCCAGGACGTCACGTCCGCGGCGGCGGTCACGCTGCACGCCATGGACCGGTGCGGCGTGGGCAACCTCATGCGCTTCAGCTCGGCCGAACCGGACTATAAAGAAACATAAGATCGTATAACGAATTCCCATACACGATTTGATAGTCTCTGATTTATGGACCGGTGCAGAATCCATACCGCCCCGGCGCAGGCCGGCGACCACCTGTCCTGGCCGGCCGTGACGCATTACTCACGGCCTTCGATGTAATCCTTCGCCGCGCAGAGGACCTCGGGGAAGGCGATCGCGGATGGATCCTCAGCGGCCTGCGCGGTGTCGGCAAAACGGTTCTGCTCAACGAGCTGCTTCGACGGGCTAACGAGCGAAAGTGGATCACCGCAAAGGTCGAAGCCGGCACCGGCGAATCACTGGCCGTTACCCTGACCCAAGCCTTGGTGCGAGGGATGCGAACTGCAACGGGCCGACACCCGGAGTCCCGCCTACGACGGATGCTGGGGGTATTCAAAGCGTTCAGCATCAAGGCCGATGCAGCGGGCACCATCTCTTTAGGGGTTGAGATGGAAGCCATCCGCGGAGTCGCCGACACAGGTCGATTCGCCGAGGATCTCTCCGCCCTCTTCGAAGTGATGGGCGAGACTGCACGCGACCTGGGCGTCGGCGTACTGATCCTGATCGACGAGCTGCAGGAGGGCCGTCCGTCAGAGCTCATGGCGGTCAACACCGCTCTTCACCAACTTGGTCAAGACGACGTACCGCTGCCACTGATTTTCGTGGGAGCCGGCCTTCCGTCGCTGGCTGCCCAACTATCTGAGGCAACAAGCTACGCCGAACGGCTCTACGACTACCGCCCAGTCGGTCTCCTCGATCGAGACGCCTCGACAGATGCGCTGACCATCCCAACCCGCTACCTCGGGGTTGATTGGGCCGCCGATGCCCTCGCACTGGCCGAGGATGCCGCAATTGGGTACCCATACTTCCTGCAAGCGATCGGTAAGCATGTGTGGGACAACGCAATCAGTTCCCCCATCACCGAAGACGATGTTCAAGCCGGATTGGACAGCGCCCGCCGAGAGGTTGATGACGGCCTCTACCGCTCGCGGTGGGAACGTGCCACCCCGGCCCAGCGTGACCTGCTGCGGGCGCTGGCCGATCTGGCCGGCAACGGCTCCGCGACCGTGGCCGCCCTTGCTGGCCACATGGGCAAATCGCGAGCCAGTGACCTATCCGTAGCACGAAACGAGTTGATCAAGAAGGGACTCGTCTACCCGCCCGAACGCGGCGTGCTGGCATTCACGGTGCCCGGGATGCACGACTTCGTCCTCCAACAGGGGCACTGACAGTCAAGAATCCGCAATCGTCGACCCGCCCACCGCATTCCGGATGCAAAACAGGATGATGCGCCCGTCCGGCCCGTCCACCATCGGCACCGGACTATCGTCAGCGTCATGACCGGATCGGCATTCCCGCATTCGCGGTGGGGTTCTGATTCAGGCCCGCTGCGCAAGGTCGTCGATGGCTTCGCGGCAACGCCGTTGGGGTCGCGGTTCATCCGCGCCCTGGTTCCGCTGGACCGGCGAGTGCTCAAAGCCACCAAGGGTCGCTACACCGCACTCGGCCCGCTGGGCTTGCAGATCCTCGTCCTGACGACGATCGGCCGTAAATCGGGTCAACGCCGCGAGTCGCCGTTGCTGTACACCCGCGATGGCGACCGCCTGTATCTGTTCGGGAGCAACTTCGGGCAATCCACGCACCCGGCGTGGTCGTCCAACCTGCTGGCCCATCCGGATGCCTGGGTGACCATGGGCGGCAAGGAGATTCCGGTCCGGGCGCGCCAGCTGTCCGGGGACGAATACCGCCGTGCCGACGCGAGGTTCATGACCTACCTCAAGGCCTATCCGGCTTACCGCACCCGCACCGATCGCGACATCCGGATCTTCGAGTTGACTCC
>JAGQTQ010000079.1:20315-20606 GCA_020438905.1 Mycobacterium sp. | reverse complement strand
TCCCGGCCTTGCTGGACTTCCAATTGTTCAGCGCCTCCACCGCATCAGCGATCCCGGTGGAGTAGCACTCCTTGCTGTTCTGCGACCACCAGGGGGCCACCTGGTCTTTGACCTGGTTCCACTGCTTGCGCAGCGCCCCGAGTTCCCAGGCCACCGACGGGTGGTCGGGGTTGAGGTTGCGGGCGTCCATGTCGGCTTTCACCTGGCCCAGCGCCCAATTGAACGCTTTGCGCCGCGCACCGAAATGCGCGCGGATCGCCGACCGGCGCGCAGGGTCGGCCGGCCACTGCA
>JAGQTQ010000079.1:0-20180 GCA_020438905.1 Mycobacterium sp. | reverse complement strand
ACATCGACCCACCGCGACATCGGCACCGCACCATCGGGTCGCGGGCGGCCCGGGAGCTGAACACCGCCGGTCGCCTGGGCGACTCGGGTCGCCTGGGCACAGGTCCGCATCTCGACGATCACAGTGACTCCGCCGCCGCCATCATCCGGGCGGCCCGCTTGCCGTAGAGCCGGGCGCAGAATGAGGTGAGGATCTCGGTCATATCCCGGACCAACTCGTCATTGACATCGGCGTCGTCCATGACCGCCAGTGTGCGCCCCTGGGCCGACAAGGCAGCCTCGATATAGTCCACCGCGAACCGCGCAAACCGGTCCCGATGCTCGACAACGATGGTTCCCACGCTCGGGTCCCGCAGCAGCGCCAGGAACTTCTTGCGGCGGCCGCCGAGGGCTGAACCGACCTCGGTCACCACACGATCCACCGAGATTCCCTGACCGGTGGCCCAGAGGGTCACCCGCGCGACCTGCCGGTCGAGGTCGGACTTCTGATCGGCGGAGGACACTCGCGCCTACACCACCGTCTCGGCGGTGCGCCCCACGGCGACGACGGGGGGTCGACCAGGATCAGGCCGCCCACTTTGCGGGCCGGAACAGGCAAATTCCCCGCACGGAACCAGCGATACGCCGTAACCCGGGCGATGCCCTGAGACTCCGCCCACTCAGCGAGGTTCATGGGATCTCTACAGCGCCTTATAGACGCTTGAAGTGTTCTAACCCGCCATCAGGTGTCAGCCCTCAGGCGATGTTCACCCGGTCCAGGAAGGGGGTGTCCGGTTCACCCGGTCCAGGAAGGGGGTGTCCGCCGGCCCCAGGGACGCGCAGAAATCAAGGACCTCGGCGCGGGAGGACGTGAAAGCCGCCCGGCGGTCCGGTGCGCTCAAAGGCGCACCCTTCCCTCGGCCGCGGCGAGGCCGATGTCGGTGCGGAAGTGACTGCCCGGCAACTGAATCGAGGACATCGTCTGGTAGGCGGCGGACCGGGCCGCGACCAGGTCCGGCCCGGTCCCGACAACCGACAGCACCCGGCCACCGGAGGACACCACCGCGCCGTCCTCGCGCCGGGCGGTGCCGGCGTGCAGAATCCCCTCGCCCTGCGCGCCGGTGACGATATCGCCCACCCGGGGCCGGCCGGGATAGTTCTCGGCGGCGAGGACGACGGTGACCGCGTAACCGTCCCGCCACCGCAGCGGACCGAACTCGGCCAGACTCCCGGTCGCGGCGGCATGGAGCAGCCGGCCGAGCGGGGATTCCAGCAGCGCCAGCACGGCCTGGGTCTCCGGATCGCCGAAGCGGCAATTGAACTCGACCACTGCCGGGCCTTGAGAGGTCATCGCCAGTCCGGCGTACAACAGCCCGGAGAACGGGCATCCGCGCCGGGCCAGTTCGGCCGCGACCGGTTCGACGACGTCACGGGCGATGCCCGCCCGCACCTCCTCGGGCAGCCACGGCAAGGGTGTGTATGCACCCATCCCCCCGGTGTTGGGGCCGGTGTCGCCGTCACCGACCCGCTTGAAGTCCTGGGCGGGCAGCAACGGCACGACTGTGGTCCCGTCGACCAGGCAGAACAGCGAGACCTCCGGGCCGTCGAGGAAGGACTCCAACAACACCGGGTGCCCGGACTCCAGCAGGGTGGCCGCATGCGCGCGGGCGGCCGACCGGTCGGCGGTGACCACCACACCCTTGCCGGCGGCCAGGCCGTCGTCCTTGACCACCCAGGCCGGCTGCCCCGCCGCGGGGCCGAACCGGTCGAGCGCGGAGTCGAGCAGCGTGAGGCTGTCGACGGTCTCGCTGGCCGCTGTGCGAACCCCGGCGGCGGCCATCACATCCTTGGCGAAGGCCTTGGAGCCCTCGATCCGCGCGGCGTCGGCCGACGGGCCGAAACAGGCGATGCCCGCCGCGCGGACCGCATCGGCCACCCCCAGGACCAGCGGCACCTCCGGTCCGATCACCACCAGGTCGGCCCCGACCCGGACGGCCAGGCGCGTCACCTCCTCGGCGGAGGTGACGTCGACGTCGTACTGATCGGCGATGCCGACGGTACCGGCGTTACCGGGCGCAATCGCCAGGACGTCGACGTCTGGGTCGTTGCGGAGCCCGATCAGCAAGGCATGTTCGCGGGCACCGGAACCGATTACGAGGACGCGCACCGTCACACCCTAACCACGGGGCCGGAATCACTACGATCCCGGCCATGGGCTATCCCGTCCCCCCGCAGTATCCCTACCCGGGGCCTTACCCGTACCCCTACCGGCCGCCGCGGCGCAATGCCCTCGACGTGACGATCTCGATCCTCGTCATGGTGCTGATCGTGCTGCTGGGCGCAGCGGCGGCGCTGATGGGCCTGTTCTCGGTGGCTTTCCTGGACCACTGCCCACCCGCCAGTTGCAGCGTCGCCGGTGCGGTCACCGCGGTGATGGGCGCCCTCGGCATCGCCGCGCTGGTGGGACTGACCGGGATCGTCCTCACGATCGTCGCCCTCAGCCGGCGCCGGACCGCGTGGCCGTATGCCGTCGGGACGCTAGCCCTGTGTCTGGTCGTGCTGTTCGGCGGCGCACTGGCGTATGGATCAGCCGTCGGCGGCTGAGGACTTCGCGCGCTGGGCGATCACCTTCTCGACGACGTTGTTGAACGTCGATCCGAGCGGGAAACCCACGTAGTGGGTGATGAAGACCGCCATCTGGCGTAGTTCATCGGCGGTCATCTCCTGGTTCTGCAACGCGGCGTTGACTTGGATCTCGGCCAGGCCCGGCAACCCGAAGGCGGTCACCGCCGACAGGGTGATCAGGCGCTTGTCCCGCATCGACAACCCCGGCCTGCTCCAGATGTCGGCGAAGAGGTGATCGACGGTGAGGGCGAAGTACTCACCCGGCTGATCCGGCATCCGCCAGCCGTACACCTCGTTCATCTTGGCCAGGCCCTTGCGGCGCAATTCGTCGGCGTCCATCGCTTACTCCGCCCCGCGGTGCGGCACGCCGAGTCCGGCGGCCAGGTTGCCCAAAGCCACCCTGGCCAGCGGAAGGTCCTCGGGGTCCAGGCCGACCGACTCCCCCAGCGCCAGCGCCAAACCCAGGTCCTTCTCCCCCAGCTCGCGAGTATGGGTGAAGCCGTCGTAGAGCCAGTGGCCCGGCTCCAACTCGTGCATGGTGTCCCGGATCATGACCGCGCCGGGCCCGTTGGTCAGCGCGTCGGTGTGGCGCACCACCCGGCCCAGCGCCTGCAGGTCCACGCCGGAGGCCTCGGCCAGGCGCATCGCCTCGCACGCGGCGGCGAACGCGGTGAAGGTCAGCATGTTTCGCGCCAGCTTCATCCTCGTCCCGGCACCCGGATCCCCGGCATGGATCACCAGCGAGGCCCAGTTGCCGAACACCGGTTCCACCCGCTCGTACACCTCGCGGGGAGCGCCGACCATGGCTGCCAGCTCACCTCGCTCCGCGGCGGCGGCGCCACCGCTGACCGGGGCGTCGATGACGTGGATTCGCTCGCCGGCATACCGGGCCGCCAGTTCCGCGGCGGTGGTGTCGCCGACCGTCGAGTGAACGGCGATGACGGTGTCGGGCCCGGCGTGGCGGGCCAGTTCGACCACCACCTCACGCACCTGCGCATCGTCGAGGACTGCGATGCCGATGAGATCGGCGGCCGCGACGTCCGCGACGCAGCTCGCCACGGTGGCACCGACGGCGGCCAATGGCTCGGTCGCCTCCTCGCGCAGGTCGTGGACCACCAGCCCGCCCGGCCAGGCGGCCAGCCGCATCGCCATCGGGGCGCCCATGCTGCCCAACCCGATGAAGCCGAGTCTCATATGCATCTCCCTCTGCATGTGCCTGTTCCTAGGTGGTCCGCCGTCGCGCCGGGCGGCTACCGGATGATCTGGCCGCCGTCGACGTTGAAAATCTGTCCGGTTATCCACCGTGCCTGATCCGACAGCAGGAACAGGCACATTCCGACCAGATCCTCCGGCTGGCCCATGCGGCTCAGCGGTATTCGCGACACTATGTCGGCGACGATCTGCGGCGGTGTGGTGGTCCGGTTGGCCTCGGTGTCGATCGGGCCGGGTGCGATGGCGTTGATGCGGATGTTCTGCCAGCCGAGTTCACGGGACAACTGTTGGGTCAGTGCGTTCACCCCGGCCTTGGCCAGCCCGTAGTAGTTCGAGTAGAGCCAGGCCGCCGTCGAGGACTGGTTGACGATCGCGCCCCCACCTCGTTCGGCCATCATGCGGTAAACCGCGCGGGTGCAGATCAGCGCGCCGTCGAGGTTCACCCGCATGAACCGCTGGTAGTAGTCCCAGTCGACGGTGAGCAACATGTCCAGCTTCATCCCGCCGAAGATCGCCGCGTTGTTGACCAGATAGTCGATACCGCCGAACTCCACCGAAGCGCGCTCGGCCATCGCCCGAGCGGAGTCCGGATCGGAGACGTCCACCGGCACGGCGATCGCCGTCCCTCCCTCGGCGGCGATCCCCCTCGCCACTGCGCCGGCACCCTCGACGTTGATATCGGCCACCACGACCGCGGCGCCCTGCCGTGCGAGCGCCTCGGCGTAGGCCTGGCCGATGCCGCCGCCGGCGCCGGTGACGATGGCCACGGTGTCGTCGAACTGCCCCATGACGTCTCCTTCTCAGCCCCAGGCGGATCGCACCCTTGCTAGAGCGCAGTCGCGATGGCTTTCGTTTCGAGATACTCCTCGAACCCAGCCATACCCATCTCCCGGCCCACTCCGGACTGCTTGTAACCGCCGAACGGAACGTCCGCGGAGTACCACACCCCGCCGTTGACGTTGACGGTGCCGACCCGCAGCCGTTCGGCCACCGACTGCGCCCGCTGCGGGTCGGCACCGAAGACCGTGCCGGACAGCCCGTAGGGCGAATCGTTGGCGATCCGGACCGCGTCGTGGTCACCGTCGTGGGCGATCACCGTCAGCACCGGCCCGAAGATCTCCTCGCGCGCAACCCGGGCCTCGTTAGTCAGGCCCGAGATGACCGTCGGCTCGACGAAGAAACCGCGGTCCCGTCCGGCGGGGCGGCCGCCTCCGCAGGCGAAGCTTCCGCCCTCGGCGAGGGCCAGGTCCAGGTAGGACTGCACACGGTCGCGCTGGCGAGCGGAAATGACCGGGCCGCAGACCGTTGCGGGGTTCCTCGGATCACCGGGCTTGATGCCCAGCATGGTCGCCGCGGCGGCGGCGACGGCTTCGTCGTAATGCGCCCGAGGCACCAGCAGCCGGGTGGTGATCGCGCAGCCCTGTCCGGCGTGCACCGCCGCGGTGAACGCCGCCACCGCGCAGGCTGCCGGCAGGTCCGCGTCGTCGAGGACCAGGAACGCCGACTTACCGCCCAGTTCCAGGAACACCTTCTTGATCGTCGGCGCGGCGGCGGCCATCACCGCCCTGCCGGTGGCCGTCGAACCGGTGAACGAGACCATGTCCACCCGCGGGTCGCTGCTCAGCATCGCGCCGAGCGCGTGGTCCTCGGAGGTGACGATGTTGAGCACACCCGGCGGGATGTCGGTGTAGCCGGCGACGAGTTCACCCAGAATCGCCGCGCACCAGGGAGTGTCGGGAGCGGGCTTGAGGACGACGGTGTTGCCGGCCGCCAGTGCGGGGCCGATCTTGGCGAGGTTGATCTGATGCGGAAAGTTCCACGGGGTGATGGCCCCCACGACGCCGATCGCCTCGCGCACCAGGGTGCGGCGGGTCTTGATGCCCATCGGCGCGGCGACGCCGAGGTCGGTGCGCCAGGGATAGGTCTCGGCGGTGTCCGCGGAGAAGCCCAGATCCTCCACGGGACCTTCGAGTTGCGCGGCGGCGGTGAGCATGCGCGGCGCCCCAGCCTCGGACATGGTGATCTCGCGCAGGTCTTCGACGTGGTCCCGCATGGCCTGGCGCAACTGCCTGATGCACCGGACCCGGAGGTTGGTGTCGGTCGACCACTCGGTGGTGTCGAACGCGTGGCGGGCCGCCTCGATGGCGCGGTCCATATCGCCGCGGTCGGCGTTGGCCGCGGTGCCGAGCACCTCCTCGGTGGCCGGGTTGACGGTCGCGAAGCTGCCGCCCGAGCCGGGCGCCAACTCGCCGGCGATGAACAGATCGCTGCTGCGTTCGGCCGCTATCGCCATCCGCACTCCCACCTGAACATCTATGGACACCTGTCCGGAATTGACCAATCAAACCCTATCCCCGGGAGGTCCTCTGGGCAACAGTCCTGACCCATCCCACCACCGATGAGGTGCAACTTCGTCTTCACCCTTGCGCCGGCGCGAAGGCCGCGGCTACGGTGGACAAGTGTCCAGCGATGCTCTGGCGACCGTTGTTCGCGACGGGGCCGATTCCCGCCGGCCGAGGCAGGAGGAGACCTTCCGCAAGCTTCTCGACGCTGCGCTTGAGACGCTGCGCGCCTCGTCCCATGAAGGGTTGACGGTGCGCGCGGTGGCGGCCCGAGCCAAGGTCGCCCCGGCCACCGCGTATACGTACTTCTCGTCCAAGAACCACCTGATCGCCGAGGTCTACCTCGATCTGGTGCGCAGGGTGCCGTACTTCACCGATGTCAACGAGACCCGCCTCCACCGGGTCCAGCAGGCACTGCGCAGCCTGGCACTCGTCGCCGCCGACGACCCGGAGCTGGCGGCCGCGTGCACCACCGCGCTGCTCAGCAACGAAGCCGGGGTGGGGTCGGTCCGCGGACGTATCGGAGCCGAGATCCACAAACGCATCAAGTCCGCATGCGGCCCCGACACCGACGCCCGCGCTGTGGCGGCGTGCGAGATGAGCTACTTCGGGGCATTGGTTCAGGCCGGCAGCGGGGCGTTCACCTATCGGCAGATCGCCGATCGCCTGGGATATGTGGCGGGCCTGATCCTGGGCGAGGACCGGTGAGCGCCGAGACCGTCGAGTTGGTGCTCGACCCCTACGACTACGACTTCCACGAGGACCCCTATCCCTACTACCGGCGGTTGCGTGACGAGGCCCCGCTGTACCGGAACGAGGCGTTGAATTTCTGGGCATTGACCCGACATGACGACGTGCACAAGGGTTTTCGCAACAGCACCGGGCTGTCCAACAGGCTCGGTGTGTCACTGGACCCGATCTCCCGCAACCCCGAGGCCTACCGGACGATGTCGTTCCTGGCGATGGACGATCCAGGACATCAACGACTGCGCACCCTGGTGTCCAAAGGTTTCACCCCGCGCCGGATCCGTGAACTCGAACCCCGGGTGCGCGAGCTCACCACCGGACACCTCGACACCGCCCTGGAGTCGAAGTCCTTCGACTACATCACCGATTTCGCCGCCAAGCTGCCGATGGACGTGATCTCCGAACTCGTCGGGGTGCCAGAACAGGATCGCCAGCCACTGCGCGCGCTGGCCGACACCGTGGTGCACCGGGAGGACGGGGTCACCGACGTCCCCCACTCTGCCCTGGCCGCTGCGGTGGAGCTTCTGAGCTACTACGCCGACATGGTCGCCCAGCGACGCAGGAAGCCGACCGAGGACCTAACTTCCGCGCTACTGGACGCGGAGATCGACGGCGATCGCCTTCGCGACGACGAGATCATGGCGTTTTTGTTCCTCATGGTCGTCGCCGGCAACGAGACCACCACGAAACTCCTGGGCAACGCCGTCTACTGGGCGGCGAGGAATCCCGACCAACTCGACGGCGTCCTGGCCGACCATTCCCGGATTCCGCTGTGGGTCGAGGAGACGCTGCGCTATGACACCTCGAGCCAGATCCTGGCCCGGGTGGTCGTCGGCGAGGTCGAGTTCCATGGCACCAACCTGCAGGACGGCGAGACCCTGCTGCTGGTACCCGGTTCGGCGCACCGCGACGAGCGGGTCTTCGACTCCCCCGACGAGTACCGGATCGGCCGCGACATCGGTTCCCGGCTGCTGAGTTTCGGCAGCGGCGCGCATTTCTGCCTCGGCGCCCATCTAGCCCGTATGGAGGCCCGGGTTGCGCTGAGCGAACTGTTCTCGCGGATAACCGGCTACCAGGTCGACGAGGCCGGCGCGGTGCGCGTGCACTCCAGCAGCGTCCGCGGTTTCGCGTCACTGCCGATCACCGTGGCGGTGCGCTGATGCCGCGCTTCGAACCGCATCCCGCTCGCCGGCCCGCCGTCATCGCCGGCGCCTCATCGGGTATCGGCGCGGCGACCGCCACCGAACTCGCCGCGCGGGGTTTCCCGGTGGCACTGGGCGCTCGCCGGGTGGACAGGTGCGAGGAGCTCGCCGCCAGAATCCGCGCCGGCGGCGGCGAGGCGGTGGCGTTGCCGCTGGACGTCACCGACCCCGACTCGGTGACGACGTTCATCGACCGGGCGGGCGCCGAACTCGGCGATATCGAGGTGCTCGTCGCCGGCGCCGGCGACACCTTCTTCGGTCGGCTCCACGAGACCGGGACCGAGAACTTCGAGGCCCAACTCCAGGTCCATCTGATCGGGGCCAACCGGCTGGCCACCGCGGTCCTTCCCGGCATGGTGGGCCGGCGTCGCGGCGATGTGGTCTTCATCGGCTCCGACGTCGCTCTGCGCCAGCGCCCGCACATGGGTGGCTACGGCGCCGCGAAGGCCGGACTGCTGGCGATGGTGACCAACCTGCAGATGGAACTGGAGGGCACCGGAGTGCGCGCCGCGATCGTGCACCCCGGGCCGACCCAGACCGGGATGGGCTGGAATCTGCCACCGGAGACCATCGCCCCGGCCCTGGAGGACTGGGCGAAGTGGGGGCAGGCCCGCCACTCCTATTTTCTGCGGGCCGGTGACCTGGCCCGAGCCGTCGCGTTCATCGTGCAGAGCCCGCGCGGGGGTTTCGTCGTCTCGATGGAGATCCAGCCCGAGGCCCCGCTGTCCGACGCGCCCGGCCAGCACCGGCGGCTGAAGCATCCGGAGGGCCCATGAGCAGCACCGGCCGGGAGGTCCCGCGGGTGTCCGGCGGTGCGGGCGAGCACGGCCACCTCGAGGAGTTCCGCACCAGCCCGATCGCCCTGATGGAACGGGTCCGGCGGGAGTGCGGCGACGTCGGCTACTTCCAACTCGCCGGCAAGAAAGTCGTGCTGCTGACCGGGGCCCGGGCGAACGAGTTCTTCTTCCGCGCCCCCGACGAGGATCTCGACCAGGCCGAGGCCTACCCCTTCATGACGCCGATCTTCGGCAGGGGCGTCGTTTTCGACGCCAGCCCCGAGCGGCGCAAGGAGATGCTGCACAACTCCGCCCTGCGCGGCGAACACATGAAAAGCCACGCCCGCACCATCGAGCGCGAAGTGCGCCGGATGATCGAGAACTGGGGCGACGAGGGCGAAATCGACCTGCTGGAGTTCTTCTCCGAGTTGACCATCTACACCTCGACGGCATGCCTCATCGGACGGAAGTTCCGCGAGCAACTCGACTCACGATTCGCCCACCACTACCACCTGCTCGAACGCGGAACCGACCCGCTCTGCTACGTGGATCCCTACCTGCCGATCGAGAGCTTCCAGGTTCGCGACCAAGCCCGACGGAACCTTGTGGAGCTGGTGCAGGAGATCATCGACGGCCGGATCGCCAACCCACCCGGGGACAAGACCCGTCGCGACATGCTCGACGTGCTGATCTCGATCGCCGACGACGCGGGTGCCTCACGTTTCTCCACCGACGAGATCACCGGGATTTTCATCTCGTTGATGTTCGCCGGTCACCACACCAGCTCGGGCACCTCGGCCTGGACGCTCATCGAGCTCATGCGCCATCCCGATGTCTACGCCGAGGTCACCGCCGAACTCGACAATCTCTATGCCGATGGCCAGGAGGTGAGTTTCCATGCGCTGCGCCAGATCCCGAAGCTGGAGAACGTCATCAAGGAGACACTGCGGCTGCACCCCCCGCTGATCATCCTGATGCGGGTGGCCCGGGGCGAGTTCGAGGTCGAATCTGCTGAAGGGAAACGCGCCATCCACACGGGCGACTTCGTGGCCGCCTCCCCGGCGGTCTCCAACCGGATCGCCGAGGACTTCCCCGACCCGGACACCTTCGTCCCCGACCGCTATGACAAGCCCCGCGAGGAGGACGTGCTGCACCGGTGGACCTGGATCCCGTTCGGCGCCGGTCGGCACCGCTGCGTGGGCGCGGCCTTCGGCACCATGCAGATCAAGGCGATCTTCTCGGTGTTGTTGCGCGAGTACGACTTCGAGATGGCCCAGCCCCCGCAGAGCTACCGCAACGACCATTCGAAGATGGTCGTCCAGCTGGCCGCGCCTGCCCGGGTTCGCTATCGAAGAAGGGGCCCGAATGGGTAGCTACCGCATCGAGGTCGATGCCGACCTGTGCCAGGGCCACGCGATGTGCGAACTGGAAGCACCCGACTACTTTCGGGTGCCCAGACGTGGCACCGTCGAGATCCTGAACGCCGAGCCCCCCGACGAGGTGCACGAGGCCATCACCCGGGCTGTCGAGAGTTGCCCCACCCGCGCCCTGTGGATCACCGAGAAGCCGGCGTTCACCCGGAAAGGGGACTAGATGGCCGCCCACACCCGTGACCGGCTGGAGGATTTCGTGCAGCGCTGGCTGACGGCCAACCGCGAGGCCGAACGCAACGGCGACTGGACCCCGCTGGCCGATTTCTACGCGCAGGACGCCACCTACGGCTGGAATATCGGGCCGAAGGAGGACGTCATGTGCGTGGGCAAGGCGGAGATCCGCGATATCGCCCTGGGCCTGGAGATGGCCGGACTGCAAGGCTGGACCTACCCGTACCAGCGGGTGGTCATCGACGACACGATCGGCGAGGTGGTCGGCTTCTGGAAGCAGGTCGCCACCGATCCACAGGATCCGGCCGGCACCTCCTACGAGATCTACGGCATCGGCGGCAGCTGGTTCCGGCTCGACTCCTCATGTCTCATCGAATGGCAGCGCGACTTCTTCGACTTCGGCCACGTGCAGAAGCTGTATCTGCAGTTGATGCAGGAGGGCAAGCTGTCCAGGGGCATGCAGGAACGCATCCAGCGCAGCCTGGCCGGGGAGAAGCTGCCCGGGTACTACCCGATCGGGCAGGCACCCGTACCCATCTGGTGACTTGACACGTGTCAGGTCCTAGGATTTCCTCAGAGAACGTGTTCTCGATCACTCGATCAGGCGGAGGTTTGAATGAAGACAAAAGGCGCGCTCATCCGTGAGTTCAACCAGCCGTGGTCGATCGAGGAGATCGAGATCGGCGACCCGGCCAAGCACGAGGTCAAGGTTCAAATGGAAGCCTCGGGGATGTGCCACTCCGATCACCACCTGGTGACCGGCGGCATCCCGATGCTGGGCTTCCCGGTCCTGGGCGGCCATGAGGGCGCGGGAGTCGTCACCGAGGTGGGCGAGGGCGTGGAGGGCGTGGCCGTCGGCGACCACGTCGTGATGTCGTTCATCCCGTCCTGCGGCAAGTGCCCGTCATGTCAGGCCGGCCTGCGCAACCTGTGCGACCTCGGCGCCGGACTCCTCGGCGGTGTCGCCATCTCCGACGGCACCCACCGGATCCACACCGCCGACGGCCAGCCGGTATTCCCGATGACCCTGCTGGGCACCTTCTCGCCGTACATGGTGGTGCACGAGTCCTCCGTGGTGAAGATCGACCCGTCGATCCCCTTCGAGGTCGCCTGCCTGGTCGGCTGCGGGGTGACCACCGGCTGGGGTTCGGCCACCCACACCGCCCAGATCAAGCCCGGCGAGGACGTCGCCGTCGTCGGCGTGGGCGGGGTCGGGATGGCTGCGCTGCAAGGCGCGGTGGCCTCCGGGGCACGCAACATCTTCGTCATCGACCCGGTGGAGTGGAAGCGCGACCAGGCGCTGAAGTTCGGTGCCACCCACGTCTACGAGGACATCAACGCCGCACTGATGGGCATCGCCGAGGCGACCGCCGGCTTCATGGCCAAGAAGGTCATCGTCACCGTCGGCGAGTTGGACGGCGCCGAGGTCGAGAACTACATGATGATCACCTCGAAGTCCGGAACCTGCGTGCTGACGGCCATCGGCAGCATGGTGGACACCAACGTCACCCTGAACCTGGCGATGATGACCCTGATGCAGAAGAACCTGCAGGGCACCATTTTCGGCGGTGGCAATCCGTACTACGACATCCCGCAGCTGCTGTCGATGTACAAAGCCGGCAAGCTCAACCTCGACGATATGGTCACCCGGCAGTACCGTCTCGAGCAGATCAACGACGGCTACACCGACATGCTGGAGGGCCGCAACATCCGCGGTGTCATCCGCTACACCGACGAAGACCGGTAAGCGGTGCCGCCCGACGACGCGCCGACTCCCGCCATGGTCGCCTCCCAGGCGTCCTGGCGCTGCGTCGGGTCCCACGACCGCGAGGGCTGGCTGGCGCTGATGGCCGAGGACGTCGTCATCGAGGACCCGATCGGCACGACGATCACCAACCCCGACGGATTGGGCGTACGCGGCAAGGAAGCGGTCGCAGCCTTTTACGACGCCAATATCGCCAACAACAATCTGCGGGTGACCTGCGAGGAGACCTTCCCGTCGAGTTCGCCCAACGAGGTCGCCCACATCCTGGTTCTGCGCAGCGAGTTCGACGGCGGCTTCACCAGCACCGTGCGCGGGGTGTTCTGCTATCGCGTCGACGACGAGGGTCTGATCACCAACATGCGCGGCTACTGGAACCTGGAGGGCATGCAGTTCGGCCGGTCCGACTGACCCGGCAGCCCATCGGCTGACCCTATGCTTGAGCCCATGGCGTCTGTCTTCACCATGATCATCAACGGCGAACTTCCGGGCCGATTCGTCTACGAAGACGACGACGTCGTGGCGTTCCTGACGATCGAGCCGATGACCCAGGGGCACACCCTGGTGGTGCCGCGCGCCGAGGTCGACAAGTGGCAGGACGTGGAACCCGCGCTGTTCGACAAGGTGATGGCGGTGGCCCAGCGCATCGGGAAGGCGGTCTGCACGGCGTTCGGGGCCGACCGGGCGGGAGTCATCATCGCCGGGTTGGAGGTGCCGCACCTGCACGTCCACGTCTTCCCAGCCTTCAACCTCACCGATTTCGGCTTCGCCAACGTCGACCGCAACCCGTCCCCGGAGTCCCTCGACGAAGCCCAGTCCCGGATCAAGACCGCCCTGGCGGACGCCTGATTGGCGACCGTCCCGTTCACCCGGGTTCCGCCATCGAGTCGAGGACCCGCGGCAGGGTGACCCGAAAGCAACAACCCCGTCCCGGGGCGGTCCGCACCGTCACCCGGCCGCCGTGGGCACGCACCAGCGAATCCACGATCGACAGTCCCAGCCCGGTACCGCCGCTGGACCGCGTCCGCGACGAGTCGGCGCGGTAGAAGCGTTCGAAAACCTGTTGGGCGTCAACCGATTCCATGCCCGGCCCCTCGTCGGCGACCTCCAGGACGGCGTCATCACCGACGGTGCCCACCCGGATCGTGACCCGCGCCGCTCGCGGCGTGTGTTGTAGGGCGTTGGCGACCAGGTTGCCCAGCACCTGCCGCAACCTCGCCTCGTCACCGAGCACCTCGGGAGTGCCCGGACCGTCGAGGACGGACATGCCGATGGACCGTGACACCGCTATCGACTGCGCGTCGTGGACAGCGTCACTGGCCAGCGCCAACAGATCGACCCGGTTGCGGTCCAGCGGACGCTGTGCGTCGAGCTGAGCCAACAACAGCAGATCCTCGACGAGACCGCCCATGCGGTGCGACTCGCTCTCGATCCGGGACATCAGCATCTCCACGTCGCGGGCCGCACCCTGGCGGTACAGCTCGGCGAAACCGCGAATCGTGGTCAACGGCGTGCGCAGTTCGTGGCTGGCATCGGTGATGAACCGGCGCATGCGCTCCTCCGATATCCGGGCGCTCTCGGCCGAGGCGTCCGAGGACGCCACCGCCCCCTGGATCCGGGCCAGCATGCCGTTGAGCGCGAGGGCGAGCTGACCGACCTCGGTGCGCGGATCCCCCTGCGGCACCCGGCTGTCCAGTCGTCCCCCGGCGATGGCAGCAGCGGTCTTCTCGACCTCGACCAGCGGTTGCAGGCTGCGGTGCACCACCCAGTAGCCGACCACTCCCAGCACCAGAAGAACCCCGCCGCCGATGGCGGCCTGAAACAGCACCAGCGAGTCCACCGTCGACTCGGCGTCGGAGAGATCCACGGCCACCGTGATCAACTCGCCGTCCGGACCGCGCACCGAGACGGCCCGCCACTGGACGGCCGAATCACCGACCGATCCGATGGTTACCGGAACTGGCCCGACGTCGTCACTCTCGGGCAAGGCCGGGCTCGCCTTGCGGTCGTTGATCGCCATCCAGACGTCTCCGCGCGCGTCGACGCCCTGCACATAGAAGTTCGACGGCGGCCTGGCGGGGTTGGGCTCGGGATCCGAAGGAAAACTCTGGCGGGGCTGCTGGGCCCAGCCGGTCGAGGCGTCGAGGAGCCGTTCGTCGACCCTGTTGAGCAGGCTGTGCCGCAGGATCGAAGTCACCGCGATACCGGAGGCGAGCAGTCCGCACCCGACCAGCAGCAACATCGCGGCGACCAGACTCACCCGAAGTGGCAATGCCCGGTGCGCGGGGGCGGCGGTGTTCGCCGTCCCGTTGGCCGGCGCCCCGGTTACCGGGGCTCCCGCAGGACGTAGCCGACCCCGCGCAGGGTGTGCAACAGCCGGCGTTCACCGGTGTCGATCTTGCGCCGCAGGTAGGACACATAGGACTCGACCACGTTGACGTCCCCGCCGAAGTCGTACCGCCAGACGTGATCGAGGATCTTCGGCTTGCTGAGCACGGTGCCGGCGTTGACGACGAAGTAGCGCAGCAGGGTGAACTCGGTGGGTGACAGCGAGACCGGTTCGCCGGCCTTCCAGACCTCGTGGGTGTCCTCGTCGAGTTCGATATCGGCGAAGACCAGCCGGCGCGGTTGCGGTTGCTCTCGGCCCGCCCCCTTGCCCACCCGACGCAGGATGACCCGCAATCGGGCGACCACCTCCTCCAGACTGAACGGCTTGGTCACGTAGTCGTCGCCCCCGAGCGTCAGCCCGGCGATCTTGTCCTGCAGTCTGTCCCGTGCGGTCAGGAACAACGCCGGCGCGTCGACCCCGTCGGCCCGCAGCCGGCGCAGCACCCCGAACCCGTCCATCCCCGGCATCATCACGTCGAGGATCACCGCGTCAGGCCGGACCTCCCGGGCCCGGTCGAGCGCCGCCGGACCCGTCGTGGCGGTGTCCACCTCGAACCCCTGGAATCTCAGGCTGACCGCGAGAAGCTCGACGATATTGGTTTCGTCGTCAACAACGAGCACCCGAGCCTCCGGTGCGCGTTCGGCTTTCGGGCCGGCAATCACTGCAGACATGTCTTCCACTGTGCTCCCGCTTCGGCCGGTGCACACGAGATGGTGGCTGTGAGGTTCCTGTGACTCCGATCTGCCGTGGTCGGAGCCCTGGCGGCCCTACACTTGGCCCATGAACCTGGCGAAGGCGTTCGTCGATATCGCGACCACACCGGCTCGGATCGGGCTGGCGGCGGCCGATGCCGGTATCGATATCGCCGAGGCGGCCATCGACATCGCGCGGCGGAGTCTCGGTGACGCCACCACCATCTCCCCCGGGGAGTCGGTCGCCCACCTGCTGGGCCTTGAGGAAACCATCGATCGGATCAATCGGTTCGCCTCCCTGATCGACGAGGACGGCCCGCTCTGGCGCGCACTGGCCCCCGACGGCGCGGTGGACCGGCTGATGCGCCCCGGCGGCCTGGTCGACCGGCTCACCGCCCCGGACGGGGTACTGGAACGGCTCACCGCCGAAGGCGGCGGAGTGAACCGGGCGCTGGCCCCGGGCGGTCTGGTCGACCAACTGCTCGACGAGAACGGCCTTTTGGAGAGGGTTCTGGCCGAGGACGGCCTGGCCGACCGGCTACTTGCCGAGGGGGGCGTGATCGAGACGTTGACCGCCAAGGACGGGCCGCTCGAGCAACTCGCCGCGGTGACCGACTCGCTCAACCGGCTCGCCCCGGGCATGGAGGCCCTGACCCCGACGGTGGAGGCGCTGCGCGACGCCGTGATCGCGATGACCCGGGTGGTCGACCCGCTGAGCAACATCGCCGAGCGCATACCGCTGCCCGGCCGGCGTCTGTGGCCGTTCCGCGAGGACGAGGTGTGACCCGATAAGCTGTGCTCCGGTCGGGCCGGCCGCCGCCGGTCCGACCACGCCTCCTTAGCTCAGTGGTAGAGCACTCGCCTTGTAAGCGAAAGGTCGTCAGTTCAATCCTGACAGGGGGCTCTCAACCCTGACGGGGGGCTCTCAATCCTGACGGGGGGCTCCGGTCCCCGATGGGCGCCTCAAAGCATCAACTCCGATTTCGGAACCTTCGGCATCTCGGTGGTGACGCGCTGCATCGTGCCGAGGAAGCGGTGCAGCTCGGGGTAGACGATCGGCTTGCCGCTGTTGAGGATCGAAACCGAGATGGCCCGTTCGGGATCCGACCACGACAGCATATTGGTGAAGCCGAGGTGCCCGAACGCGTGCTGGGTGTCCAGTCCGTAGAGGCTGACCACCCGGGCGCCGAGCATCAGCCCCTGCGAGAACCGGGTCGGGAAGCCCAGGGAGAAGTCGATCTCCAGATGTGAACTCTCGATGAGTGCGCGGCGGATCGTGTCGGTCTCGATCACCCGCACCCCGTCCAACTCGCCCCCACACCGCATGATTTCGAAGAAGCGTGACATCTCGAACGCCGTTGTCACCGTGTTGGCCGCCGGCACGATTCCGGTGAGGAATCGGGGGTCGTTGGTGAGATTGACCAAGGTGTCCAACTCGACCCCGAGGGCACGGGTGAGCAGGTTCGACAGCGGAGGGGCGGTGGGCGGCCCGGTGACGTAGTTGCGCGCGACCTTGTCGACGTCCGCGGGCGCCACGCCGTAGTTGGTCCAGCGGAATCCGAGCGGGTCGAGGAACTCCTCGGCCACCACCTCCCGGATGTCCTTTCCGGTTGCCGCGCGCACCACCTCACCGAGGATGAAACCTCCCGAGACGGCGTGGTAGGCGAGGTAGCGCCCGGGCTTGGCGAACGGCACGGCGTTGACCAGGATGTCGGTCAGGTACTCGCGGTCGTTGAGTCGATCCAGGTCCAGCGCGCTGCGCGGCAGGTTGGGGACGCCGGCCCGGTGTGCCAGCACGTAGCCGACGGTGATGTCGCGCTTGCGGTTCTTCTCGTAGCCGGGAATGTAGTCGGCGACCGGGTCGTCAAGATCCAACAGTCCACGCTCGGCGAGTTTGTGGACGACGAAGGCCGTCACGGCCTTGGAGGTCGAGTACACACAGAACGGGGTGTCGACGGTGGCCGGAACACGCTCGGCCCCCCGGCTCTCGCCGGGGCCTTTGCCCCTGGCATAGCCGATCGCCCGGTTGAGGATCACCGCGCCGTGCCGCCGAACACATACCTGCATAGCGGGATGGACACAGCTTCGGTACCAATCCTGCACCGCCGACCAGATCGCCCCCACCTGCGCGGCGCTGACATCGCCGTCCTCAGGTGGGGCCTCCACCCCGATGTCGGTGATCTTGTCGAGGTCCCTGCCGACGCGAATCCGCCGCAGCGGATCGGGCAGACCCAACGGGGGCCGCGGTACGGCAGGGATCAGCGATGCCATCCGGCTGACATCCATGCTCATCCTTCCGGGATCGACGCGCCCCGGACCATGATCGCCAGACAATCGCTGCCGTAGGGCCGGTTCGACGAAAATTGCCGCCCGCCCGCGGCCCCGGTCGACCGCCGAGAATCATGTCGAGAAAATTTCACGGATTGCTGGCAGTGCTGCTAGCTTACCGATTCGAGGTCCACAGCCGCCTCTGGGAAGCCGCCAGCGAAAGGGATCCGCAGTGACCGGTCCAGCCGCCCTGATGCGCCCCCGCGAACGCCCCGTCCCTCGCATCGTCGGGGGCTTTGACCAGATGCGCGACGAGCGGGATCAGATCACGCTCCTGCTCCGCGGACTGGCGGCCCGACTGGAGGAATTGGACCGCACACTTGCAGACCTGGCCTGGCACAGCCAGTACACCCTGCACCGCCCAACCGCATCAGCGACGAGCGAGTTCCTCTGGAAAGGAACGACTCTCCGCGTGGAGCGTGAGCGTTTGAGCGCCCGACTCGGCGTGCTGGCCCGTCAACTCGGCGACCTCGACGACAGGCTGGCGACCGACCCCGGATCCGGGGTCGGTCCGTTGCCGACGGCGGGTGTGTGCCCCGAGTGCGGCTACCCGAGCCTGGGATCGGGGCTGTGCGCTTTTTGCCGACCGCACCTGGCGCGCTGAGCCGACACCGAGAGGCTCTTCGGCTAATCCGGATTGATTTGCTTTGAGTTCCCGATCGAAATTCCACGGCCGGGCGGCGCCAAAGCTGCCCAGTACCGTGGAAAGTCAGCCTCACCCCGGCAGGAGATCAGGAGCGATCTGTGACAGTGCGAGCGGTCCTCGGCTATGACGGCTCGCCTGCTGCGGCAGGCGCCATCGAGGCGGGTGCTCAACTGTTTCCCGGGGCACATGCGTGGATCACCTATCTGTGGGTCCCGCCGTTTGCCAGTGAACCGATACGTCGGCGGCTGTGGGCACAGGCGCGCAACATAGACGATCTGATCGCTGCGGAGGATCGCGAAGGTGAGCGCGAAGCGCGCCGGATCACCGCGATGGGCGTGACCCTGGCCGGTGCGGCCGGGTGGGACGCCACCCCCCTGCTGGAGCGAACCTACGCAGCCGAGGGAACTGCGATCGCGCAGACCGCGGAAAGGGTCGATGCCGATCTCGTAGTAGTCGCGGCTCGCGGTCTCGGCGGTGCCGCCTCGGTGTTGGGCAGCGTGTCGGACATGGTGGTGCACTACTGCTCGCGTCCGGTTCTCGTCGTCCCCCAGCCGCTGTTGTCCGAGGAGTACGACGCACTTCCGGACGGCCCGATCGTGGTCGGATGGGATGGCTCGGAAAGCGCGGGGGCCGCCCTGCGGACAGCTGAGCGCCTCTTTCCCGATCGGCGAATCGTCGCGGTGTCGGTCGATGACGCCACCAAAGGGCCGGCGCAGCCCGCGGCCGACTCGAACGGTCGACTCGTCCACGTTCGCATCGATCGCGGCCGCGGCCGCCAGGCTCGCGGGACCGCCAGTGCGATCGTTGCGGCCGCCGACGAGCAGCGCGCCGCCGCGATCGTCGTCGGTTCGAGAGGACGATCAGCCGTGCGGGAGATCATCCTCGGCAGTGTGGCGATGGGCGTACTGCACGAGAGCCACCGGCCGGTGATGGTGGTGCCGAACCGGTCACAGCCGGACGGCTCGTAGCCTGCCGACGAATCACGCGTAGGCGACAACGGCGGCCGGGACGTCGGCAGCGCCGCTCCTCCCCGGTCCTAGGTCCGATCCGCAGCGCGATCCGGCCGATCGGCCGGCGGCTCGATCACCAGAACCGGGATCTGAGAGCGCTCGACGACATCGGCCGACACGCTGCCCATCACTCGTCCCGAACGCCCTTTTCCGCGACGGCCGACAACGAGCACGTCCATGTCCTGCCCCTCGGCAAACCGCCGCAGCGCGGGACCGGGTGGACCGGTCAGCACTTCGGTATGGACGGCCCCGGCGATCGAAACCCAGGCGGCTACCGTCGCCAGCCGATCCGAGGCTGCGTCGATCACATCTCTCCTGACTGACTCAGTTGCGTCAAAGGGGACGACCTCTGCGAGCACTATCAGGCCGCAGTGCGTCCCGAACAGGGCCAGAACGGTCTCCAGCGCCCGGCCGGACTGCTCCGAACCGTCCAGCCCCACCAGCACCCGGACGCCGGCCCCGGTCCGACCCGGCGGCTCACCAGTCTGGCCGAACTCAGCCACACCCGGACCACGCCTGATCCGCTCCAGGGCGATCGGGATGAACAACGGCCCCAACGGAAGCGCGAGCAACACCCAGAGCGGGTCATACCCACGCCGGGCCATCAACAGGCCGGACACCAGCCCCGTGAGAGGCCAGAGCACCGAAAGTACGACCACGACTGTTGCGCTCACGGCCACAACTCTGCCGGAACAACGTCGAGACGGCCACAGTGCGAGCCGGGCCAGTGCCAGTCGGCGCTGCCCTACTCGGCGCTGTCAGGACGCCGAAACGCCTCCCGGTCACCGAAGAGCGGCCGGCGCAGCGGCTGATGGCCGTGGACGCCCTCGGCGTAGGCGGTTTCGGCGTGCTGGGTGAAGTCCACAC
>JAGQTQ010000078.1 GCA_020438905.1 Mycobacterium sp. | reverse complement strand
CCTACGGCGTCGAGCACGACATCGCCACCGAGGCGTGGTCACCGATCGCCCAGGGCAAGGTGCTCAAGGACCCGGTGGTGGCCCGGATCGCCCGGGCGACCGGCGCGCATCCGGCCCAGGTGGTGCTGCGCTGGCATATCGAGCGCGGGGACATCGTTTTCCCGAAAACCGTTCAGCCGCAGCGGATGCGGGAGAACTTCGAGATCTTCGACTTCGAGATCAACGACGAGGAGATCGAGGCGCTTACCGCACTGGATCAAGGCGAGGCCGGCCGGATCGGCCCCAACCCCGACGAGTTCGCCTATATCCCGGGCTGACGCCGGCGGCGGACTGCGGCGATGGCGGTCTTGAGCCCGCGCGCGCGGCTGTCCAACACGTCGAACATCCGCTCGCTTCGGGTCTCCGGGGCGTCGTCGGCGCTGGCGCGCAGGAACCGGTCCGGCACCGACAGCTTGGCGATGGTGCGCCAGGACTTGGCGTACTGAACCGGAAGCGGCCCGCTGGTGTAAGGCAGGTCGTACTTGTCGCAGAGCTGGCGGACCCGCACCGAGATCTCGGCCAGTCGGCGGCTCGGCAGGTTCGGGTAGAGGTGGTGCTCGATCTGGTAGGACAGGTTGCCGGTCAGGAATGCCAGCCCCGGCCCGGCGTCGATGTTGGCGCTGCCCAGCATCTGGCGCAGGTACCACTGGCCGCGGCTCTCCCCCGCCATATCGGTGGTGGTGAACTTCTCAGCGCCGTCGGGAAAGTGACCGCAGAAGATCACCGCGTTGGTCCACAGATTGCGCATGACGTTGGCCAGCGCGTTGGCCTTGAGGGTGGCGAGGAACCCGGAGCGGCCGAAGTTGCCCGGCGAGAGCGCGGTCAGCGCCGGGTAGGCCAGATAGTCCTTGACCAGCTGCCGGCCCGCCTTGGTGGAGAGCTCGCGCAACCGCACCAGGGTGGCCGGCCTGGTCTCGCTGTCGACGATCTTGCCGATCTCCAAGTGCTGCAGCGCGATTCCCCATTCGAAGCCCGCCGCCAGCATGGCGTTGAACGGCACGTTGAGCAGGTTGCGCGGCCGCCACGGCTGGTCGCGGGTGACCCGCAGCAGCCCGTACCCGACGTCGTCGTCCATATCGAGGATGTTGGTGTACTTGTGGTGGGAGTGGTTGTGGGTGATCTGCCAGTGTTTGGCCACCCCGGCCATATCCCACTCCCAGGTCGAGGAGTGGATCTCCGGGTCGTTCATCCAGTCCCACTGGCCGTGGATGACGTTGTGGCCGATCTCCATGTTCTCGATGATCTTGGCCAGCGCGAGCGCCGCCGTGCCCGCCCACCATGCCGAACGCCGGGAGCCGGCCGAGCGCCGAGAACCGAGGGCCAGCAACACCCGGCCGGTCAGGTCCAGCGCCCGCTGGACGGCGATGACCCGGTGGATGTAGCGCGCGTCGCGCTCGCCCAGGTCGTCTTCGACGTCGCGTCGGATGGCGTCGAGTTCGTTCGCCAGCGCCTCGATGTCGGCATCGGTCAAATGGGCGAATACCTCGACGTCGGAGATCGCCATCAGATGTCCACCACACAATCTCCGCTCGGGGCGCTCACACAGGCCTGAACCCGGGTTCCCGCCTCCTGCTCGGCGCCGGTGCGCAGGTCGCGCACCCGGCCGGCCACCACACTGACCACGCAGGTGTGACAGATCCCCATCCGGCAACCGAACGGCATGGGAACGCCCGCCCGTTCGCCGGCTTCCAGCAGCGAGGTGGCCGGATCGCAGTCGATCGCGGCGCCGCTGCGCGCGAAGGTGACGGTTCCCCCGTCTCCCGAAGCCCCCAACCGCCCAGCCCCCGAACGGACGGGGGCGAACCGCTCCATATGCAGCCGATGGCTCAGACCCGCCGCCGCCCAGAGTGTCTCCGCGCCGGCGAGCAGGCCTTCGGGCCCGCAGACCCAGGTGCGCCGGTCCCGCCAGTCGGGCACCTGCGCGGCCAGGTCGGCGAGGTCGAGCCGGCCCTCGGTGCGGGTGGACCGGACGATCAGCCGGTAGCCGGGCCGGTCGCGCTGCAGCCCGGCGAGTTCCTCGGCGAACATGACATCGGCCCGCGTCGGCGCGCAGTGCAGATGCGCCACGTCGCCGATCTGGTCGCGGCGCCGCATGGTCCGCAGCATCGACATCACCGGTGTGATACCCGAGCCGGCGGTCAGGAACAGCACCCGGGCCGGCGCCGGGTCGCCCATCACGAAATCGCCCTGCGGTGCGGCCAGCCGCACGACGGTACCCGGCGGCACGCCGCTGACCAGGTGGGAGGACAGGAATCCCTCAGGCATCGCCTTGACGGTGATGGTGATGGTGCGGGGCCCGCCGACCGCCCTGCGAGGTGACGGGGTCAACGGGGGCGAGGTCAACGAGTAGGACCGCCACCGCCAGCGGCCGTCGACCAGAACCCCGATGCCGATGTACTGCCCCGGCTGGTGGTCGAAGGTGAATCCCCAGCCCGGTTTGATCACCAGGGTGGCCGAGTCGCGGGTCTCCGGGCGGACCTCGATGATCCGCCCGCGCAGTTCGCGCGCCGACCACAGCGGGTTGATCAGTTTGAGGTAATCGTCGATCACCAGCGGCGTCGTCAGCGGGGCGGTCAGGGCGCGCATCGCGGCACCAAGCCCGACCTGGGTCTTCACCGGACCGACGGTACCGCATACCGCGGCGGCCGGCCTCAGAGCAGATCGAGTAGGAAGGGCACTTCCTGGGTGGCGTACCAGGCCAGGTCGTGGTCCAGGGCGTCGCCGACGGTCAATTCGGCGTCCTCGTCGCCGAGGTCGGCGGCGTCGATCACCGCGATGGCGGCCCGCACCGCCGGTTCGGCGTCGGCGTTGTCGACGTAGACCGCTACCACCTGATCCATGCTCAACCGCCCGCTGACCCGCACCACCGAGTCGTCGAGATCGGAGCGCAGGGTGACATTGGTGTCGGGCGCCTCGGCCACCACGACCGCCCGGCGCAGCGGGGGGCCGTCGTCGGGTTCACCGGAGAGCAGCCGCAGCGACGCCAGCGCGGCCTCGCCCATCGCGACCTCGGCGAGTTCCTCGTCGTCGCCCTCGGCATAGGCCTCGCGCAGGGCGGGCGTGACGGCGAAGGCGGTGCCTCCCCGCGGCTGCAGGTAGCCGTCGGCGACGAGTTCGGAGAGCATCGGCAGCGTCGCCGGGATGTACACCCGCATCGGGTCAGACTAACGGGGGCCTTCTTTGTCCCCCATCAGCGTGGCCGCGAAGTCCGGCACATAGGTGGTGAGCTCGCGCGGGGGGCGCCGGTAGTTGCCGGTCTGCGGCCGCTTGGGCAGCTCGACGGTCTCCGGCTCCACCTCTTCGTAGTCGATGCTGGACAGCAGGTGCGAGAGCATGTTGAGCCGGGCGTGCTTCTTGATGTTGGACTCCACCACGTACCAGGGGCTCACCGGGGTGTCGGTGTGCACCATCATGTCGTCCTTGGCCCGCGAGTAGTCCTCCCACCGGTAGATCGACTCCATGTCCATCGGCGAGAGCTTCCAGCGCCGCAGCGGGTCGTTGAGCCGTGAGGTGAACCGTTTGAGTTGTTCCTGCTCGGAGACCGAGAACCAGTACTTGCGCAACAGGATTCCGTCGTCGATCAGCATCTGCTCGAAGATCGGGCACTGCCGCAGAAACAGCGCCTCCTCCTGCGGGGTGCAGAATCCCATCACCCGCTCGACCCCGGCCCGGTTGTACCAGGACCGGTCGAAGATCACGATCTCACCCTTGGTCGGCAGGTGTTCGATATAGCGCTGGAAGTACCACTGCCCCTTCTCCCGCTCGGTGGGCGCGGGCAGCGCGGCGATGCGGGCGGTCCGGGGGCTGAGGTACTCCGTCATCCGCTTGATGGTGCCGCCCTTACCGGCGGCGTCACGACCCTCGAAGATGACGACGACCCGCGCGCCGGTGGCCCTGACCCATTCCTGAAGCTTGACCAGTTCGGTCTGCAACCGGAACAGTTCAGCCTCGTAGACGTCGTTGGGAACCTTGGGTTCCTTGTGGTGACGGTGGCCCTTGTGGTGGGGGGCCCCGTCGTGGTGGGCGGGGTGGTTCTTGTCCTTCGCCATCGGCGCATCGTACGACGCGAGCCGCTACTGGACCCCCTCGATGAACTCCTCGAGTGATTCGCCCAACAGTTCGGCGAACACCTCGACATCGCTCATGGCGTCGCGGTCGGCGTTGATGCCGAAGTACAGCATCCCGCAGTAGGAGGTCACGCCGACGGCGAGTACCTGGTCGTGCAGCAACGGCGGAACGGCATAGGCCTCCAGCAGTTTGGCCCCGGCCACGTACATCTGCGTCTGCGGGCCCGGCACGTTGGTGATCAGCAGGTTGAACTGCCGCGGCGGGTACTGGGTGGCCACCCGGGTGCCCATGGCGTGCAGGGTCGGCGGGGGGAAACCGGACAGGGTGACGATCGTCCGGGCCTCCACCAGGCTGGCCACCGTGGAGTAGGACTCGGTGGCGTGCGCGATCTGGGACAACCGCACCACCGGGTTGCTCTCGCCCACCGGAAGGTCGATGAGGAAGGGCGCCACCTCGCTGATCGCCTGCCCGGGCCCGGTCGGGACGTCGTCGTCGGGGTACACCGAGGTGGGCGCCATCGCCCGCACCGTCATGCTGGAGGTCACCGGCTCGCCCCGCGACAGCAGCCAGTTGCGCAGCGCGCCGGTGATCACCGCGAGCACGACGTCGTTGACGTCGCAGTCGTAGCGGACCCGCAACCGGCGGAAGTCGGCCAGCGGCGCCGAGGCCACGGTGAACCGGCGGTGCCGCGAGACCTTGGTGTTCAGCGGGCTGTCCGGCGCGCTGCGGCGGGTCAGCCGGCCGATCACCTGCCCGGCCCGGCGGACGGTGCGGGCCAGTTCGCCGTTGTTGGTGGCGATGTCGACGACCGCCGAGCGCCACGCCTGCAGCTCCTGGCCAGGACGGGCCAGCCAGTCCCCGACGGCGTCGACGATCAGCTTGGCGTTCGACGGCGCCCCGGACGGCAGCCAGATGTCCTCGCCGACATCGGCGGGCCGGCGGGTCCGGTCGGCGATCACGTGGCCGATCTCCAGCGCCGCCATGCCGTTGATCAGAGCTTGATGCGATTTGATGAACAGGGCGAGCCGGTTCCGCTCCAGGCCCTCGATAAGGTACATCTCCCACAGCGGCCGAGTCCGGTCCAGCGGCCGGCCGGCCAGCCGGGAGACCAGTTCGTACAACTGGGCGTCGCTGCCCGGTGACGGCAGCGCCGAGCGGCGTACGTGGTAGGTGATGTCGAATTCGGGGTCGTCGATCCACACCGGGCGGGCGATGCCCAGGGTCAACTCCCGCACCTTCTGCCGGTACCGCGGGATCTGCGGCAGCCGCCGCTCCACGGTCTCCAGCAACGTCTCGTAGCTCAGCCCGCCGCGGGGCCGGCGCAGGATCGACAGCGAACCCACGTACATCGGGGTGGCGGTGTTCTCCCGCTGGTAGAACGCCGCGTCCGGGGGCGACAGCCGTGCTACCACCCTTGCCATGCCTCCTCGATCACGATGCCACGGTAACCGCGTCGCCGCGGCCGTGAAAACACCACTTGGTCAGCTACTCCTCTCCGGAATCCACCGGTGCCCGACGCGCACGGAGCAAAATCAGCACAGCCCCGACGGCGGCGATTGCCGCGATCACGCCGGCAGCCCACCAAAACCAGCCCTCCTGGTCACCCTGCGTCGCCGAACTCGCCTGTGCGGAATCGGCGATCGGATTGTTCGGTACGGTCACCGGCGGACCATCCGGGGCCGAGATGATCGCCCGACCGTTGAGGCCGGACCAGCGTCCCGACCCGTCCAGCCAGTCCAGCAATGAGTCCAGCTGCCAGGGAGCGCCGTTCGACGTGGCGATCATCAGCGTGCGCTTTCCGTCGAAGACGGTCTGCAGGGAGCCGAATTTCGTCTCGGGCTCTAGCTCCATCGTCACGGGTTCCCCTTCGGGGCCCAGGCCCGAAACGGTGATTTTGCCGCCATCGACCTCGAACGGCAGCGGCAAGGAGGGCTCGGCCCAGCCCTCCGGTGCGATCAGAATCGCCGAGCCGCCACCGTCGATGGCTTCGCGGATGGTCTTCACATCGGTTATCAACGGAACAGCGCTGAGCCGTTGAAGGCCCACCGCGATCTGGGCCGCGCGGGCGGTATCCGCGAAGGCATCGGGTCCGATACCGAACTCGACACTGGGCATGAGCGCCTGGGGCAAGGACTGGAAGCCCTGCGGCACCGGCGGGGTGGCAGTGCCGACCTGAACCGACGAACTGCCGTCAATGTTCAACCCGATCGGCAAATGATCCCCGCAGTGTCCAGGGTTGCCGGTGGCACGCACCGCCACTTCCAGATTGATCGAGCGCCGGAGCAGACGATTAGGAATGTCCAAGGATCGGTCGATTATGCCGTCGCCGGTTGCCGCCCACCGCTCGAGGACCTCCCCGCCAGCGGTAACGGTCACTTCACCGCCGAAATTCTCGGGCAACGGCGTGTAGGAACCGACCAGATGGACCCGAACGTCGGCCAGCGGGTGCCCGAAACGGGTCTGATCTATCTGAATATTGACCTTCGGCCACAGCGACTCATCCGAAAGAGAGCTCTGATCCAGGTCCGCGAAGGTGGTGTTGTCGCTCGCGACCTCCGGATCGAACAGCGGCCCGGTGACTACGGTCTTGCTTTCGGCGAGGCGCAGCGATTCGTCGCTGAGCAATCGC
Organism: Mycobacterium sp.; assembly: GCA_020438905.1. Taxonomy (GTDB): domain Bacteria; phylum Actinomycetota; class Actinomycetes; order Mycobacteriales; family Mycobacteriaceae; genus Mycobacterium. The sequence continues at coordinate 13,454 of JAGQTQ010000078.1, read as the reverse complement.
GCCTGCTCGAACAGTTCGTCGCCGGTTCCCGAGATCAGGAGTCCGGGAACACCGCCGCCCCGCAGCGAGAGCCCCTTGCCAGCGCCTTCTTTGATGATGATCTGCCGCTCCAGTGGCGCGGACGGAGCGCTGAATTCCGTCGCGCCCTGGGGAAGCCGGCTCAACACGACATCGGGCTTCTGTCCGTTGTGCTGGGCGACAGCAGCAGCGACTTGCACCGCTGCCCTGGACTCCGCCGGCGAGGGATTGGCCGGGAGACCTATGGTCACCTGCCGGAGCACCGGCGGAAGAAAATCGGCGACCGTGCTCGGAGGTACTTCGGAACCGGAAAAGACGACCGCGGCGTTCGTCAGCCGCACGGGCGCGTAGTCCTCCCAGCAGTATTCCCAGGCCGGGATCGCCGTCAGAGCCAGATTGAGGGTGATCCATTCACCGGAAACCTCGACGCCGCGCAGCGGAATCGCCAGGTCGCCGTCACCCTGAAGCGGCAACCCCACCCGGCTGATCTGGCGGCCATCCTGGCTTACGGTTATCGTGCCGAACCGCAGGAACACCGGCAGTTCGATCCGGGCTCGCAACTCCTCGGGAATCAGACCCCGCAAGACGGGGAAACTTACCGACTTGCTGGCATTGGAACGGTTCACGGTGAACGCGATCGTGCCCGACACTCCCATATCGGGCAGCGCCAGAACCCGCGTTCCCTCACCCGCGCCACCGACGGGATCGGGGTCGGCTGAGGTCACCGGTGAAGTCCACAGCAGGGCCGCGACCACCGTGGCCATCGCTACCAAACGACGCATTTCCACCCTCGCTTCAGCCGCCAGTCCTCCAGAAACACCGTCAGTCGACCAGAAACAGAGGTGTCTGCCTCAATTTAACGGGGGTTCAACCCAGCGGCACGAACCGTAGCCAATCGATGATCATCGCGGCCGGGAACACCGTCGATTCGTCCGGGGGTCCCGGCCACGTGCCGCCCACAGCGACATTGAGCAAGACGAACATCGGATCTCGGAATACCCATGGCGAATCCGGCGGCAGATCCGCCGGAGTGAATACTTTCAGCACATCACCGTCGACCCCGATGGCGATGCTGTTCTCGGTTCGAGTCACCCAGTACTCGTGGAACTCTCTGGAAAGGTCGACAATCGGTCCCTTGGCCTCGGCATCGCCGCCGGGGGCGTGGACAGCCACGTGGTAGCGGTCGGCCTGATTGATGAGTTCCATGATGTCGATCTCGCCGCACTCCGGCCAACCGACCTCGTCGATGTTGGATCCCAACATCCAGAACGCCGGCCAGATGCCCTGTCCGGTTGGAAACTTGATCCTCGCGGAGATGGTTCCGAATCCGAACTCCAGCTTCCCCCGCGTCACCGCCCGGCCGGAAGTGAAACCATCTGCACCCTTGCGGGCGGTGATCACCAGGTTGCCGCGGCCGTCCAACTGGATGTTCTCAGGGGAGTCTGTATAGGTCTGAAGGCTTCCTCGTTCCCAGCCGTGCACTGCCGAAGGTCCGGTGTCGATGGCCCAGTGCTCCGGGTTCGGAAGCGACCCGGCCGACCCGTTGAAATCCTCGGTGAAGGCGCCGACGACGAGCGGACCGTCGGCTGCTTCACCGATTCGACAGCCGCTCAGTGCGAACACGAGTATCGCCTGCATCATCACCGCAACAATTGTTCGCGCACTACGCGATTTCTTACTCACTGCTCTGCCCCACCGGCGTCCGGGGCGATCATCCTTTTGGCAGGAACAGAAACCCGACCCTGGTAGGTCCTCCATACCAGCGGTCCGCACACCAGAACCTCCACTCCGACGGCCGCGAGCCAGCCCAGGCTCAGACCGATGAGTCCACCCAGGTGCGCACCGATGGCCGCCCCGGCAATCTCGGCGATTCCGAGAAGGGCTATCAGAACCGATTCACGGCCCTCGTTTTCGGTGACCCGCGCAAGTGTGACGTGATGATCTCTGATGACTGCGCCGAGTCCGCCCACAGCAAGCACAACAAGTACGACGCGTCCGTTCTCCGCATACGCCGGCCCGAAGATCCCCAAGACGAGCCCACCGAATAGGGCAATTGCGACGACCGCGGCCAGGCAGATCGCTAGCGCGAACCGCAGCGTGAACCGGAACTCCGTGACGAAGGTTCTGGAATCCCGGGCTCCAGAGGCGAATAACCCCCACGCCAGCGCCATCGGCAAGAAGAATACGAATCCGGCCAACGACCAGGTTGCGTACAGGTAGGCAGCCTGCTCAGAGCCAAGCATGACATTGGCGACTATGGGCATCGCGAAGTAAGGCACGAACAGCGAGGTGTTCAGGCCGTGGTGCTTGGCCGCCGCGAACTCCATCCCGCGTAGCGCCGAAAGCCGTGGAAGTGCGCGGCGCAAGGACACCCGGTACCGGCGGACCAGTGTGCCGACCACCGCGGCGATGGAAATCACGTTGGCAAGCAACCAGCTGAGAACGATTGCAAGCGAACCGAACCGAGCGATTGTCGCGGCGAAGACGCCGAGTAGTACAAGCTTGGCCGTCGATTGGATCAGATTGCGGCTCAACTGGATTCCGCTGCCGGCAACCGCCAGAAATGCCTGGTCCACGACGAGACAGATAGCCTGCGATACCACGAGCGCCACGAAAACAACGGTCGCGAGCAGTCCGTGCCCGACACCCGGAATACCCAGGAAGGACGTGGGAAGGAACAGCGCGCACAGCAGTGATATCAGCGCGGCATTGAAACCGGCGGCGAGGGTGGCGGTCGACACCAGCGCGCTGCGGCCTTGTTTCAAGGTAGGAAGCCGCACCATCATCAAAGTCCCGAGGCCGAAGATCGACAAGGGCCCCAGCAGGCTCACGGCAGAGATGGCTGTGGAGGATTCGCCGACCGCGACGGCCGGAAATGACCGCGCCGCCACAGCCCAGTAGATGAAACCGATTCCAGCGGTCACCACCGTGCTGGTGGCCAGGCTGGCCGTACTCTGCAGCAAGAAACGCAGGCTGCCGCGGCGCACACCGCCATTGCCGACGCCCGCGTCATCCGGCTCTACCGCGGCCACCCACCGGCCCCTGACTCGATGGCCTCGGCATACATCTGTTCAATGCGGGGAACAACCGCGTTCACGGTGAACTTACGGGCACGGTCACGCCCGGCCACGCCGAAGGCTCGGGCGCTCTCCGGCTGCCGCAGCACTGTGGCCAACGCCTCGGCCAATGCGATGGCATCCCCTGGCGGCACCAGCAAACCAGTCTGGCCGTCTACCACCATGTCCACGATCCCGCCTGAGGCCGACCCGACCACCGGCCGGCCCGCAGCCATCGCCTCGAGCACTACGGTGGGACAGGGATCGGACCACACGGACGGAACCACCACCGCGCGGGCGGACCGGAACAGCCCAACCACGTCTTCATGGGGAAGCTGTCCCACCCAGCGCGCCCCGGGTGGAAACCGCCATTCCTCCGGCCCCGGGATGCGGCCGGCCAGGATGAGCTCCGGTGCAGCCTCGAGTCGCCGATAGGCGTCGAGAAGAACTGGAACACCCTTGTCGGCGCTCAGATCTCCGGCAAACAGAAATGGAGCACCCGGTTGGGTGGGGGCGATCTCATGGACAACGACGTCGTCGGGGATGAAGTTCGGGATGACACGCGCCGAAAGTCCCGCGCGGTGAAGCCAATGGTCGGGGGGAATTGCGACGGCGTCTGCCACCGCGCTGCTCACGGCCGCCACCTCACTGAGTCGCCTGGCGCGCCGATAAGCGGCGGCTGCGTTGGCGGCTACCGTGACGGTGCCGTTGAGCGGGCCGTAATGCCCCGAAGCGCACGACAGACAGCGGCGCAGACCCGGCCCCGGACACTGGTTGCGCCCATGCTCCATCAAGCGCTTGGTCGCGCAGACGTGGCTGTAGTCGTGAAGTGTCATCACCAGCGGTACAGCAGCTTTCGCGGCGGGACGCAGCGCGCTGTTGACGATCCAATTGTGTGCGTGCGCGATGTCGTAGCGGCCGACGGCGAACTCGCGGGCTATCGCTCGGCTGACCTCCGGGTCGGGCAGCGGCAAGGCATGTGGGCGCGATAGGTCGCTGTAGAGCGCGGGCAGCCGCGACGCGGCGCTGCGCACCCTGACCACCCGGACGCCGTCGATCACGCTCGTACCCGCGGGAGCCCCATCCGTCGCGAAGCCAAACAGCGTCACCTCATGGGAGCGTGCGGCCAAGGCGCGGGCCAGATTCCAGACGTGGCGTTCCTCGCCGCCGGCGACCGGTGGCAGGAACTGGGCCAGTTGCAGGATCTTCACCGCGCCACCTCCTGGTAGAGCTCCTGGAGTTGGCGGGCACAGCCATCCCAGGTGGGCAAGACCGGAGGCGGTGTTCGTGGCGACTTGGCAATCCTGAGCACCGCAGCGGCGATCTCGTCGGCGGCGGCATCGATGGGAATGGTCGTGGCCAACCCCTCTTCGCCCAGTTCGGTCAGCCCCGAGGTTTCGGCGACCAGCGCTGGGGTCCCGGTACCGAGCGCCTCCACCACAGCGACCGGGTGCGCTTCATATTCGCTGAGCAGGCACATCACGTCAGCCTCGGAGACCACCTTGCCCATGCTCCCCCGCTCTTCGGGGCCGAAACTACGGAACACCACGTGGTCGGTGATCCCGAGCTCCGCGGTCATCTCCCGCAGCTGGGCCGCAAAGGGTCCGCTACCGATGACAGCCAGCGTCGCATCCGGCGCCGACTCGAGAATGTGCGGCATGGCAGCAATCACACGATGGTGCCCTTTGTATTCCTCGAGTCGGCCTACCGAAACCAGCAGCGGGCTTCCGCTGATACCGGGCGCAGACGGGTCAACCGGCAGCGGCTCGGACCCGTTGCGGATCAGACGAATGGCCTCCGCCGGAATTCCGAGCGTTCGCGCGAACAGCCGGCGTTCGTACTCACACACCGCAACCAATGCAACGGCAGACCTCAGCAAGGGCCCGATCAGCTTGAACTGCAAGGGCCGCAACGCCTCCCGGAGTGCTGAGGAACTACCGCCGGTGTGGAAAGTCAGCACGGCCGGGGTTCCGGTTCGGCGGGCAGCCGCCAGTGCCGCCGGGGCGACCAGGGTGTGGATTCCCTGAACGTGCACGACATCGTAGGCACCCTGAGCGTCGAGCAGATGCCGGATCAGCCCTGGTGCGAGGTAATAATCCCGAGACCGCGGGTAGGCCGGCCAGCGCATGACCCGATAGCCCGACATCGTCTCGGATCCGGGCAGTTCACCGGTGACGTCGGTGGTCAGCACAGTCACGTCCAGGCCGTAATCGGCGAGCCTTCGTGACACCTCATGAACGTGGGTTTCAATGCCACCCACGAACGGCAATGCGCGCGCGGTAACCATCGCGATCCGCAGGGCAGGACTCACCGCGCACCTCGCCGGCGCGCCCAGGCTCCCGACACCGAGCCGACCACGTAACCCGCTGTGGTGTAGACCAGTCCGGCGACGATCGCCGCCGCTGTCAGCAGCCCGGTGACGTCCCCCCTCAACACGCGACCGATCCCGTGCAGTACCCCCAGCGGAAGGGTGTGTGTTGTGTAGCTCCACTCCGATGCCAGACCGGCTTCGGTCCCAACACGGTTGGTCACCAGAGCCTTGGACAGCCCTTCGGAGTAACACCGTGTCCGGAAATAGGCGAAGGTCTGCCGGTCGGCGGGAACTCGATGGATGACCTCAGCAGCCCTGTCGTGCACAAAGAACCCGCCCGGGCGCGCCTGCGCTGAGCGGATGCAGAACTCGGTCTCCTCGCCCCCGACCGGCCGCCGGACGCTGACGGACCGGCCGATCCCGGAGACGAATCCGTCATTGTCGAACAAATCCCGCCGAAACGATGCGTTGGCACCGATCAGATTGCGGACAACCCCGGTGCGCTGACCGGCGTAGTCACAACCGACGACCCAGTCGAACTCCGGCGGAAACCACCGCGGCCGCCCCGCCCCCCAATCCGGCTCGATTCGGCCACCGACGCCGAGGACGTTTCGGTCGGCGTAGTTCATCGCCAGTCGGGCCAGCCAGCCCGGCCGGGCGGCGGCGTCGTCATCGAGAAAGGCCACCACGTCGGCGGACGCCATTTCCGCCCCCGTGTTCCGTGCACCCGAAAGGCCCTGCTCATGGTGGTTTGCCACCACCGTGACGCCCGGGAGCGCGGCGGCCAGGCGCACGTGCAGATCCGGATTGTGGTCCACAACGACGATCACCTCTCGCGGAGCCGGTTGCTGAACCTGAACCGATTTGACCGCACGCAGAGTGTCATCCCACCGTTGTTCGGTGTAACAGCAGATGACGACGGAACAGGTGGGCAGAACAGCATTCTCCGAAGGGCTATCACCTGGTTTGACGACCATGATCGACTGATCCTCCTCGGCATTCACTCGTCGGGATCATCCGGTGAGATGTGGACTGCTGCAGGGTCCTCAAGGATCTGATGAACCTCAAAGTAGTCTTCGCCGGCGGCATCCCAAATCGCGACCGAACCGATGATCGCCAATGCGGCGGCAAAGCCTATGGCTGACCGGACCTGGCGCCGCGAAAAAGCGTGTCCGGCGCGGCGAATCGACGAGACGATCGACCAAGGGTTGGTGAGGACCAGAACGACGAGCACGGTCAGCACTGTCAGCGGAGTCAGCCACACGCCGGTGAGCAGGAGCAGGATCGATACGAGACAGGAGCCGGCGAAAACGATCGCCATGGTGAGAGGGACTCCCCACGCCGAGCGCAGTTCGGCCCAATTCTGTCTGACTCTGCGCCCCAGTTGGCTGCGCACCACATAGGCAAGCAGCAGTCCGACGGACAACCCGACGGCAAGCTGGGTCGACAGGCCGACGTCCGGCGTGGGTTGGAACCACCCGCTGCGCAACTCCGGAATCCCTAGGTCACCGAGGTCGTAGATGGATATCGGCCCGTGCCGATAAATCAGCTCGATGCCGGGCACCCGATCGAATTTATTCAGCTGACGCTCCGTCAGTTGTTGGCCTTCACCGGTCTCACCACTGAAGAAATACGAGCCGTAGTGCGGTAGTTCGTCGGCCAACCGGTCGTCGACATACAGAAACCGCACCTGCATAGCGGCAGCGATATTGGTCTGCTCGGTACCCCAGCCCTTGGCGACGAACAGAGCGGGCACATCAACCCCGGCTGCTTTCATCACCGGCCAGACACCTGCCTGCGACGCAAAAAGCGCGGAACTGACCCCGTCGGCTCCGATACGGCTGCCGGCCGGTAATTCGTTGCGCGCCCATTCCACGGCGGCCAAGGTCTCGGCATCCATCGACCGCGCGTCGGCCGCAACCAGATAGCTTCCCGGCAGTCGCTGCCAGCTCGGTCCGCTACCCAGCACGTAACCGCCCAGGAATGCCAAGGCGGCCAACCCGATACCAACACCGCGCACGATCTCGATACGCCGATGCTCGCGGCCACTGTAGACCGGTTGGTCATCGCGCCACCACAGCCTGATGGCGTAGCTGGCGAACAGGTAACTCAGGGCGATGAACAAGAAGCTGCTCGAACGATCGAACAACTCACCGCCTTTGGGCAGCACGCGTGCAGCCAGGAGAACCGGGATGCTCCCCGCGATCGCCACCGCGATGAGATGAAGTCCCCCGCGATAGTGTTCGCCCCTGCGCCACCACCGGTAGTACAGCAGCAGCAATGCCGCCACCAGAAGACTCAGGATCGCCGCGTAGTAGATCAGCAGGTACTGATCCAACGAACGCGCCGCCGTTCCCGCCGAGTCCTTGAACAACTCCCGGCGTTCGCCGCCACGAAACTGTGCGGCGACGTCATCGAAGATCGGCTTCAGGTAGGCGGTCAGCATCCGGCGCTGAACGATCGCCCAGATGATCGTCGACGCGATTGCCGCACAGGCTCCGTAGGCGACCCACAGCTTCATCCGGCCCCGTTCGGCGAGCATCCACAAGAACAGGAAGATGGCGGTGAGGAAGCTTGTCACGTGGTGGGTCACCGCCAGGGCCAAGAGACACACCGTGGCGCCGCCGAGCAGCGGCAGCGGCTTGTCGGTGAAGCGAGCCCGGACGATCAGGTTCAGGGCCGCTAAAGCCAGCGGAATCGCCATCGTCTGATAGGCGTATTGGGAATTGAAGAACACGAACTGCGGCGAGATCGCATAGACCGCAACCGCCAGTCCGCCCGCGCGCATACTTTCGGTCGACCGCTCGACCGCATCGCAGAGAACCGTCACCAGGACCAGGCGGGAAATGAGAATGACGACGTAGGCCGCCCCCATCGTGGGGATACCGAACTGGTGCAACAGTGCGGTCGTCGCCTCCAGACCGGGATAGCGGGGACTCACCTCCAGCAACGGGTTTGCCTGGAACAGGCCATGTGAGGACAGAATGTCGCCGAGGGTCCGCATGTGCAGTTGCTCGTCGAAGCCCGTGAACAGCGGGGGATTGCTTTCCCGCCACATCAGTGTCGGTGTGAGCCCCAGACACACCACCGCCGCGTTACGCGTCCTCCTGTCAAGGTGAAGTGCGGTGAGCACCCACAGGGCGCTGCCATAGGCAACCGCCAGGCTGACGTTGGACATCAGTTCGGCAATGGGCCGGAGATCGCGCCTGGCCAGAACGACTGCCATGACTTGACCGGCCAGGGCACAGATCTGCCAGGTCAACAACCCCGTAATCGGCCGGCGACGTGCGGGGCCCCGGCGGTGTCCGGACCTGCCGGATGACCGATTCACGACGTCATCGACCATCAGCCTCGACTCTCCTCAGCTGTCTGATCATCTGGTCGGCTAAAGCTCACGTCGGAACACCGAATCGCCAGATTGTACTGTTGTTCACGCCGTGATCCCGCCGAATGATCCACCGACACCGTCGACATCCCGGCCGGGGCCGGCCAACTGGCCGACTGAACTCCACCGCTCGGCGTTAGTCTGGTCTATCTACGAAGCGGCGGTTGAGAGCCCAGTGCCAGGAGGCTGTTACAGGTGGGTGAGGTTTCCCCGAATATCGATCGTTCCAACGCCGACACTTACAGCTTGGATAGATTCGTTGCGGATTATGACGCCTTCCAGGGCTGGAACGACAGGGGCGAGATACGCGTCTTGATGTCGATTGCGCCGGAGGTTCGCGGCGAGGCGGTTCTCGACGTTGGGGTGGGAACGGGCCGCACTACTTCACTGTTGCGTCTGCTGACCGATGACTACGTGGGGATCGACTACGTGCCCGTCATGGTTGAGCAAGCCAAGATGGCGTTTCCGGGCAGCGATCTACGAGTCGGGGATGTGCTTGATCTCCACGAGTTCGACGACGGCTCCAAAAAACTGGTGTTGTTCTCCTACAACGGCCTCGACAGCCTCGACCATGATTCACGTCCGGCCGCGCTCGCCAATATGGCCCGGGTAACGGCCCCGGGGGGGTTTCTCGTCTACTCGACGCTCAATCTGGATAGCCCGCACCCCGGTAGGAAGCCGTGGACCCCGCCGCAGCGCCCGTCGGCGAAGGGCACCGAGGGCATTGTGCTCTGGTGGTTCCGCACGCTCCGGCTTGGCATCCAGCTTCCGCTGCACATCATGCTCCGGCGCCGCACTCAGAAATTGAGTAGATGCGGCCAAGGGTGGGCGCAGCTGCCCGCTCCAGGCTCTGGTTGGCGGCTGATACTGCATTTCAGCACCCTGGCGAGGGCGAAACAAGAAGTGGCAGCCGCAGGCCTTGAGCTCGAAAAGGTCATCACATCCGATGGTGTCGACATCACCGGTCGGGATTCCACCGATGCGCTTTACTTCTATCTCGTGGCTCGACGCCCCGCCGCCTGATGAGTCCGGGTCAAATCCATGATCGTCATTAGGACGGTTTCCGATCGAGACGAGTGGGAAAACCTGTTCTCGGAGGTAGAGCAGCCTCACATGTCTCAATCCTGGGCATACGGGGACGCTGTTCATGCTGCTGTCGATTGGCGGCTCCGCAGGCGCCCTCTGGATGCCGGAGGGTGGCGACCGAGACGGCTGGCCTTCGAACGCGATGGTTCGACAGTCGCCATCTGCCAGCTTCTCGAGAAGCCGCTCGGAGGTGTTCGCTGGGCGGGTTTGGCAGACCGAGGCCCGTTGTTCCTCGGCCACGAACCCAGCACCGAGAGAATGCACGAGGTCTACAGCGCACTGCGCACAGCCCGACGCTATTTCGGTCTGGTCCTCATCCTGGTGCCTCCACTCCTCGACGAACCGCGCAATTCAGCGATGTTGACCCAGGCCGGATTTCGACCACGCAATGTCGGAGGCTACCGCTCCACCCGAGTCGACTTGAGTGTCGATGAAGAAACCATGTTCCAAACGCTGAAGTCGAAGTGGCGCAACCAACTCAGGGCAGGCAGACGGAGCAACCCAACGATGACTGTTTCCTCCTCCAGGGAGGATGCGGAGTGGATGATCGAGCGCCACACCCAGAACATGAGGGACAAGGGCTTCACCGCCCCGGAGCCGGCGTTGGTCAGGGCGTTGTATGACGCTGCTCCACACGACTTTCTGGTTTTTCGAGCCGCTCTGGACGGCGAATCGGTGGCAGGTTTGGTCGCATTCACCTTCGGCAGGGCCGCCGACTATTACATCGGCTGGGTCTCCGACGCCGGCAGGAAAGGCAACGTCAACAACTTCCTGTTCTGGGAGACCGCGCTGGAATTGCGACGCCGCGGGTACCGGTCATTCGACCTTGGCGGAATGCGCGCGGGAGCAACCGAACCGTTCAAGACCGGTATGGGCGGAATCGAGTATCAGCTGATTCACAATTGGCTGGCTTTCTAGTGCCCGGAAAAATCCGCCGATTTGCGCTCAGGTTCGACCGGTCCCTGCCGGCCCCGAACTTGGATACCAAGGTTCCCGCCCTCGTCCTCTGGGCTTCCCGGTTTCCACTGCAACATGGCTGTCTAGGGGTGTTTCGCAGCTTGGGCCGAGCCGGTGTACCCGTCTACGCGGTGGTCGGTGACCCCCACTCACCCGTCGCGAAATCCCGATACGTCCGCGGAAGGATTCTGTGGCGACCGCAACTCGGCGAGGGATACCCCGACTTGCTCGACCGCCTCGTGGACTTCGGTCGCCGGCAGGGTAGACGATCACTGATCGTCTGCACATCCGATGAGATGGCGGTGTTCGTCGCCCGGCACCGAGTTGAGCTGGCCCCCTGGTTCATCTTGCCGGATGTCGACTCGGACCTGCCCGCTCGGCTGGCCGACAAGCACAGCCTCGACGCGCTCTGCCGGCGAAACGGCATCGCCACACCGGCGACGGTCGCCATCGACACGATGGAACAGCTCGACGAGCACGGCGAGAAGGTGACGATGCCGGTGATCGTCAAAAGCGTCGCGCTGCGCGGCCAGTCCCAAAATGTCGAGAACACCACCCTGGTGGACACCCGCGAGGCCCTGCGCGAAATGGCGCGGAACTGGGTCGAGCCCTTCAGAGTCGTTCTGCAGGCCTATCTGCCCGATGAGGACTGCGAGGATTGGTTCACTCACGGCTACTGCGACAGAGCCGGCCGCGAGCCGATCGTCTTCACCGGCCGAAAGGTGAGAACCTGGCCCGCTCGGGGCGGTGCCACCGCCGCGGCCTTCACGGCGGCCAATCCCGAGTTGGCGACCTTGAGCGAAACCTTCTGCAGCCGAGTGGGATACCGCGGCGTATTCGACATCGACTGGCGGTATGACCGGCGCACGGGCCAGTACAACCTGTTGGACTTCAACCCCCGCGTCGGCGCACAGTTCCGGATCTTTGAAAACGACGCCGGGATCGACGTGGTGCGGGCAATGCACCTCGACTTGTCCGGTCGGCCCGTTCCCGCCGGATCCCAAATCGACGGCGAGCGATTCATCGTCGAGCCCTGGGACCTGGCGAACCTGCTGTCAACTCGAACCCATCCACTCAGCGGAATGGGCGGCGCGGGCCGCCCCAGGGCAGCGTGGCTCGCCGTGGACGACCCACTGCCCACCCTGGCCGCCGCATTCACCCAGATTCGAAATTCGATCAGCACCCGCTTACGGCGTGCGCGTTGAGCGCCGGGCACACCCATATGCTCGGCATGAGCGACTGCCTGCCGAAGATGTCCGGCTAAAATCTGCCCGAATCATGCTCCGCACCGTGCTCTGCCTCCTCGCCTGGCTCGCAACCATCCTCGCGTTCGTCTCACTCGGGGCCCGATTCGTTCCGGTGATCAACCACGTCGTTCTGATCGCAGCAGCACTCTCGGTGTACCTGACAATCGGCGCGAGCGTTCTGGCGGCCACGCTGTTGATCGGCGTATCCCCGCGGCTCGCGGCGATCGCGCTCCTGCCCGCCGCGGTCGCCGGGGCTCTGCAGCTGCCGCTGTTCGTCGCATCGGGGAGGCCCGATCCGGATGCCGTCGCCATCCGGGTGCTGACCGCCAACGTCCGCGAAGGTCTCGCCGAGCCGGGTCCCCTCGCCGAACTGGCCCGCGACCGCGCAGACGTCTTCGTTCTCCAGGAGCTCTCCCCGGAACTGGCTTCGAACCTCAGCGGGCTCGAGTCCGCTTTTCCCTACCGGGCCATCGACGCCCGACCCCATGCCGCTGGGGTCGGGATCTGGAGCCGTTTTCCCATCGAGCGATCTCGCCGCGATCCCGGCTATCAGCTCGGTGTCGTCACCGCGTCGCTGCGGGTGCCCGGGGTGTCCGCGCCGGTGACCGTCCTCGTGGCACACCTGGCGGGTCCGTTTCCGCAACCGCTCGACGAATGGAGGCGGGACATCACGGCATTCCCGGACACTCTGGCCGACCTGGCTGCGGTCGCCGGCCCGGGCGCCGCGATCGTCGCCGGTGACTTCAACGCCAGCTTCGACATGAAGCCGTTCCGGAAGCTGCTCAGCGGCGGCTTCAAGAACGCCGCTGAACAGGCGGGAGCGGGAATGGTACGTACCTTCCCAGCCGAACGGTCGATACCCGCGTTGATCGGCATCGACCACATCCTCACCCTCAACAGCACGGCTACGGATGTGCAGACGGTGCCGGTTCCCGGTTCGGACCACCTCGGCGTGACAGCCAACATCCATGTGCCGCGGCAGGTGAATACCGGATAGGGCTGCGCTGTGCCATCCTGGCTGCCTCTTCGCTTCCGGGGGTGTCCATGTCCGCCAATGCCGTTCCACCGCTGCCGAGCGTCGTCCCGATAGCGGACTACGAGCCTCCGGCCTTCGGCGGGCCGCCGGTCCAGCCGCCGGCCACCGGACAAGGGCCACGCCGCCGACGCCCGGCGGCCGTGGGGTCCGCGCCGGATAGCGCGCCGGAGGACACCGCGACCCGGGCCGCGGCGCTGTTCGCCGACGCGGCGTTGCGCCGGGTGCTCGAGGTGCTCGACCGACGCCGGCCGCTGGCCCAGCTGCGGCCGCTGATGGCGGTCGGACTGGTGGACTCGCTGCCCGCGGTGGCCGGCGCGCACCGAGGCGCGGGCCCGGCGCGGTTGCGCCGGGTGGTGGC
>JAGQTQ010000077.1:39948-40681 GCA_020438905.1 Mycobacterium sp. | reverse complement strand
GAGAACCGCCCCCTGCCCGGCCACGAGCGGCCCGCCGACCTCGACCGCGACCCCCGCGACCAGCACCGCGATTCGGCGCTGCGCACCCTGGAGCGTCACGTCTCCGCTGGCACCCTGCCCGCGACGGCCGCCGAGACGGTCGAGGCGCTGGTCGAGCACGGCCCGGCCCGCTCCCGCTCGTGGGCGGCCCGGTGGGCCACCGAAACCGGCTCGGCGCACTACCGCTCGGCGTTCGCCAAGCGCGCCGTCGACCCCGACCACGGGCACCTTAATTGGACCGAACCGGAGGCCGCCGCCTGGCGCTCCGTGGCCGCTCTCCAGTCCGAACGGGCCATGTCCCTGACGGACAACGCCGGTGGCTATCTGGTTCCGCTGGAGGCGGACTTGACCATCCGGCTGACCAACGGCGGATCCACCGTGCCGCTGCTGAACATCGCCCGGGTCATCCCCACCACCTCCGACGTGTGGAACGGTGTCAGCTCCGCCGGCACTACCGCCGAATGGCTGGCCGAGGCCGCCGAGGCCGCCGACGCCTCCCCGGCCCTGGCCGCACCGCAGATCCCCGCCTACAAGCTGTCGGCGTTCACGCCCTTCTCGGTGGAACTGGAAGGCGACGCCAACGCGCTGGTCACCCAGCTCGGCACTGTGCTGGCCGACGCCGCCGAACAGCTGCTGGCCACGGCCCTCACCACCGGCAGCGGGTCGGGTCAGCCCACCGGCATCGTGACCGCGC
>JAGQTQ010000077.1:36601-39800 GCA_020438905.1 Mycobacterium sp. | reverse complement strand
TTCGAGACCACCAACGGCGCGTTGATGTTCCCGAGCTTGCAGACCAGCCCGCCGACCCTGCTCGGCCGCAACGTCTACGAGAACTCCGTGATGGACAGCGCCGTCAACGCGGCGGCCACCGAGGCCAATTACCTCGCGATCTACGGCGACTTCAGCCAGTATGTCGTCACGATGCGGGTCGGCTCCCAGATCGAGCTCATCCCGCATGTCGTCGGGGCCAACCGCCGGCCCACCGGCCAGCGCGGCGCATGGCTGTGGGGCCGCTACGGCGCCGACAGCCTGATTGATTCGGCGTTCGCCATGCTCAACGTCCCGACGGCGGCGTAGCCCCACCAGCTCGCCGCGCGCTGGGTATCGGATCGCCCTAGCGGGCGCGCGGCGACGGCGCGGCGGCGGTGTTGGTTTCGACCCCTTTCAGGCACCGCCGCCGCCGCCACCCCCGGGGGTGAGGGGTCGCTCGAAGCGTGCGAGACGAACCGCCACCCCGCGCCCCCATGGCTATTTGCATCCTGGGACCGACCTGAGTCCCGTGACAGCTCAGCGTGACAGCGGTGACGGCTAGCGGGCCGCTCGCCGGCGGCTGGCCGCGATCCCGCCGGCCCATGACCGGGCCACCGCGAGCACCCGCGCCGGGCGCACCCGGGCTGCGGCGTCGCACAGCCCGCACCGACACCCGGGCTGGTGGGCGAGTAGTTCGCCGAGCAGTGCCTCGACGGCGGGCAGGTCGACGGGTCGGCCTGCGGCCTGGCAGCGGGTGAACACCTCGACCGCCAGGCGGTCCTCATTGCGGGTGGGCAGCATCATCACCATGTCGCCATTGTGGCCTGTCGCAGGCTGCTGCTACCGTCTCTGCTACCGAGCTGTTTCCGCTCGGTTCACGGCATGGCATGGCTCGGCAGGCACGGGAATCGTGACCGTAGGGAACCGAGAAGGGTATTGCCATGACCGAATACGTCCAAGTTGTTCGTGATGAGGACAACGCGCTCTACAGGCATCGCCGTCGTGTGGCTGAACAGTTCGCGCGCGCAAGAGGCGAAGTGCCGCCGGCGCGGGATTCAGCCGACGACGAGTAGGGCGCGGGCCACGCCAGCAGCAACGCACAGCGGCCCGCCCCGAATCTCGGAGCGGGCCGCTGTGCGGTCGGTGGGCTAGCTGCGGTCGATGGCCGCCGTGATGAACGCCCGGGCCGCCTCGCGGGTGGGGTGCACGTCGGCCAGCCGTTCCCAGCCGTTGCCGACCCGCTGGCTGATGATGAACCCGCGGGTGGTCTTGCGGATGCGGAAGTCGGCGGCGCTCACCGGGCACCGTCCATGGCGTCGGCGGCGGCGGTGAGGGCGGCGGCCAGTTGGCGGGCCTGCGCCGCGTTCATGTCGACGAGCCCCTGGTCGACGGCCACCTCGGCCCGCCACGGCCCGGTAGCGCCGTCGGCGGTCTGGTCGCAGGACACCTCGACCGAGCCGCCGCCGAAAATCCAGCGCTGCTTGTAGGCCGCACGGGTCGGCTGGTCCCCGTCGCGGAACCACGACGAGCACCGGACGGCGCCCTCCGGTGCCGGGACCGCGGCCAGATCGGTTTGCAGCTTGGCGAAGTCGATCCAGTGCCGGGCCATCGCCAGAAGCTCGGCGGGCGGCATATCGTCGGCGGCGGCCAGCCGGGCGCGCTGGTCGGCGGTGAGCTGGTCGGCCAGATCGTGCCAGGTGGTTGGGGTGGTGTGGTTCATGGTGGGCTCCTGTCCTGTTGTCGGACCTTGCCGGACTAGCCCGGCAGGGGGCGTGGCGGTGACGTAGGAACTCACGGATAACGGGCGGTTTTCGCAGGTCAGCGAACTGCGGTTTTACCCTGCTAGAACAGCGTTAGGTGCCGTCCTACTACAGTCATATCGTGAGTTCGGTGACCGAGGAGGCGGGCCAGGCGCGTCTGCCCCGGGAGGTGTGGTCGCTGATCGGCGCCAACGCGGTCATCGCGCTGGGCTACGGCGTGGTGGCCCCGGTGCTGCCCCAGCTGGCCCGGCACTTCGGGGTGAGTATCAGCGCGGCGACGTTCGTGATCACCGCGTTCGCGGTGATGCGCCTGCTGGCCGCGCCGCCGACCGGGCTTCTGGTGCAGCGGATGGGGGAGCGCAAGGTCTACGTCAGCGGTGTGCTGATCGTCGCGCTGTCCACCGCGGCGTGTGCCGTCGCCCAGAGCTACTGGCAGTTGCTGATGTTCCGCGCGCTCGGCGGGGTCGGGTCGACGATGTTCTTCGTCTCGGCGCTGGGCCTGATGATCCGGATGAGCCCGCACGACGCCCGCGGCCGGGTCGCCGGGCTGTTCTCCGGGGCCTTTCTGGTCGGGTCGGTCGCCGGGCCGGTGGTGGGTGCGATGACCGCCGGACTGGGGCTCAGCGCCCCGTTCGTCATCTACGGCGGGCTGCTGCTGATCGCGGCGGCGGTGGTGCTGGTCAGTCTGCGCAACTCCCCGCTGGCGGCACCGGCCGACCCAGACGAACTCACGGTGACCGTGCGGGTGGCCTTGCGACACCGCGCTTACCGCTCGGCGCTGTTGTCCAACTTCGCGACCGGGTGGTCGCTGTTCGGCCTGCGCTTCGCCCTGGTGCCGTTGTTCGTCGCCGAGGTGCTCGGGCATCCCGCCGGGGTGGCCGGGCTGGCGCTGACCGCGTTTGCGGCCGGCAACGTGGCGGTGGTGATGTACAGCGGGCGGATCTCCGACCGGATCGGGCGCAAGCCGCTGCTCGTCGTGGGCCTGGCGCTGTCGGGGGTGTCCACGGCGGTGCTGGGCCTGACCGACACCCTGCCGATGTTCCTGACCCTGGCGGTGGTCGCCGGCGCCGCTTCGGGGGTCTACAACTCCCCGCAGCAGGCCGCCGTCGCCGACATCATCGGCAAGGCCCGCGGGGGCACGGCGATCGCCACGTTCCAGATGATGTCGGACTTCGGGTCCATCGTCGGCTCACTGGGGGTGGGGGTGATCGCCCAGCAGCTGTCCTTCGGTTGGGCGTTTGCGATCAGCGGGGCGATGTTGCTGGTCGCGGCGGTGGGGTGGGCCTTCGCGCCGGAGACCCGTGACCGTTCTCCGCTCCCGCACACCCCCGTTCGGGCACTGGGGCCGGAGGCCGCCGGCGAGTTGCCCTGAGCTGGTTTGGAGGCGGACGCGGCGGTGGTGTAGTTTCGACTCCGCTTGGGGCTATGGCGCAGCTGGT
>JAGQTQ010000077.1:0-36568 GCA_020438905.1 Mycobacterium sp. | reverse complement strand
GGTTCGAGTCCCCTTAGCTCCACAGAGAAAAACCCGAGGCTGAAGGCCTCGGGTTTTTTGCTGGGTGGAGGCGGCCCGGGCGGTTTGACGACAGTTTGACGACAACGACTGACCACCACATTCTGGTGTGGTGCACATGGGGTGTGTAGCTTGCGAACGACCACGCGCCGTACCTCCAACGCTGCAGAGATACGCGTGCCGACTCACGTTCTGGCAAGGCTGATTGACCGCTTCAAGTGCTGCTATTTGTCTGATTCAGACCCGGAGGAACTTGGAGGTGGAAGTGAAAGCTGCAAGCGGGGTGGGCCGGGAAATCTAGGACAGGCCTTCTTGGGATGAATCCGACGCCGGAACGGCGAAAGGGTCGGAGTCGTCGCGGGGATCGCGGTTCTTGATAACGCGCTCACGGATGGCGGCGAGTTCGGGGCCTGCCGTGTAATAGCGTCCGCGGCGTTCGCCGTGAGCGACGAGGAGCCCATGATTGGTGAGGCTCTGCAGGTCGCGGGTTGCGGTCTGTTCACTGACCGGATCATCGCTTTGGTTTTCGAGGATCGCGCGGTAGACGGCCCGCCGGACTCTGAGCCCGGAGGTGGCGTCGAAGAGGGCTTCGAGTGTTCGCTCCGGTAGTCGGTAACGGGCGACGAGGCGTTCGAATTCGAGATACACCGTCTCGATCTCTTTGGTCCGGCGCAGAACGGTTTTCGCTTGGCGCAGATGAGCGGTGAGCACGTAGCGAATCCAGGGCCGCGTATCTCTGGTTGGTTGCCATGAGCCGGCTCCGACCTCGGCGAGCACGTCGTAGTACGAGCGTGTGTCCTGGCCGAGATATTCCTCGATGCTGGAGAAGACCGGGGAAACGATTCCTTCCCTGGCGAGCACCAGGGTTTGGAGGCAGCGCGCCATCCGGCCGTTTCCGTCTCGGAAGGGATGGATCAATACGAGGTTGAGGTGAGCCATCGCGGCTTTGGCGACGATGGGGATGTCGCCATCGGATTCCAGGTAGGTGACGAGTTCATGCAAGAGGGCATCGACAGAATCCACGTCGACGCCCTCGTAGACGATCTCTCCGGTCTCTTCCTTCTGGACGTAGATGGGGCCCGCGCGCCAGCGGCCGGGGCGGCTCTTCAGGTCGTAGTTCGTCATCATGAAGTGAAGGCTCTTGATGAGCTGCTCTTCGAAACGGAACCGGGGCTCCTCGGCAAGTTGGAGGACATAGGTCATCGCATCGCGGTAGCCCTTGATAGCCAAGGCGGTCTCTTCGCTCGCATCCAGCGCCTCTTCGCCCATCTCGATGGCGAGCGCATCGTCGAGTTTGGCTTCATAGCCCTCGATGCTGTTGGAGCCCTGGACTGCGCGGGCGAATTGCACGCGGCGCAGGGAGCCCGTCCAGCGGCGCGGTTCGTAGAGGCGGGAACGCAGTCGTTGGCGAAGTTCGTCGATTTCGGAGATGACCTCGTGCTCGCGAGCGTCCAGTTCCGGCGGCTCGAACAGCATGATGCATACCTCCTTACAAAAAGTCGCTACGACAGATATTAATCATCATAACCGCTGTTTGTAACCATCAATACATCATGCTGCGGTGGGGAGCGCAGAGGTAGGTTCCCCTTTGTGGGGAGCCGGTCGAAGGGCTGTCGCGCCGGTGATTCCATGCCTGGACCGACGACAATTTTGACGACAACCCTGACGACAGTTACTACCCCAACGACACCAACTGCAGCCGAAAATGGGCCTGAACTGCCTGTTCAGCGGTCATGCCTGTTCCTGGCAGTGTGGGGGTCAGGGGTTCGAGTCCCCTTAGCTCCACAATCAAAAACCCGAGGCCGTGAGGCCTCGGGTTTTTTGCTGGGTGCGGGCCGGTGGGGGCGTTTGACGACAGTTTTGACGGCGTTGTGGGACCGCTGCCCGCAATGTGGTGTCACCACACTGAAGTTTGAGGACCGTCGGCGCGAAATGAGTAGTTTAGGTATGATTTTTATACATGCCTGAGTTCGAGTTTGACCCCGCCAAGAGTGAGGCAAACCTGCTCAAGCACGGTATCGACTTCACCGAGGCGCAGACCTTGTGTCGGGATACGCATCGCATCGAAGTTCCGGCGCGGACGACGGATGAGCCTCGGTGGATGGTGATCGGCCGGATCGGCGGCCGGGTTTGGTCGGCGGTGGTGACGTATCGGGATGAACACGGCGAATCATCTCGGTACGCCCCTCTCGAGAGAACGAGGTGACGATTTATGAAGGCTAAGGAATTCGAGGAGCGATTCGATGCCGGCGAGGACATGGCGGCCGCTCTGGATACCGCTCGGGCGCGGCGCCCCGGTGAGGAACACCGGCGTGTGAATGTGGATTTCCCGGCGTGGATGATCACCGAACTCGACCGTGAGGCAACCAGACTCGGCGTCACTCGGCAGTCGCTCATCAAGGTCTGGATCGCTGAGAAGCTTGACCAAGGCGATCACCCCGCCGCCTGAAGATCGACGACAATTTTGACGACAACCCTGACGACAGTTACGACCTCTATGACACCAACTTCAGCCCAAGAATGAGCCTGAACTGCCTGTTCAGGGGCTATGCCCGTTTCTGGCACTCTGGGGTCAGGGGTTCGAGTCCCCGCGGCTCCACCAAGGAAATTGCCGCTGATGTCTGGTGGTCGCGCTGGTCGAGTTCGCGTAGGTTCTGAGTCGTCCGACTCACGACGCAGCACTCAACGAAAGTCATCATGTCCGAGGATCAGATCGCAGACGTTCCGCCGAACCACCTCTCCATCGATCCGCGCAGCCCGTTCTACAGCGAAGAGGTGCTCAGCCGCGACGTGGGTATTCGCTTCAACGGCGTCGAGAAGAACAATGTTCACGAGTACGACGTGGCAGAGGGCTGGGTGCGTGTTGAAGTTCCCACCGCCAGGGACCGTCGTGGAAACCCCATGGTCATCAAGCTCAGCGGCACCGTTGAACCATATTTCCGCCCAACCGACTAGCCGGCGCGGGGGAAAACGGCCCTGAGCGGGGCTTCAGGTTGCATTCCCGCGTTCGGGCAGACGAAGTCCCTGAAGGCGCCTGCATTGCACAGGTGCTCCGCAGATCTCTACGCGAAGGAACGACTGGCCAGTCGCCAGTGGTTTTGGGCACCCGAGCGCTGGTAGGACAATCTGCTCAGTACGGCGCGCGCCATGGCGATACCCCGTCCGCGGTGGGCGAGTTCGTCGGGCATGTGCGCGCGGTCGGGGTTGACCTCGCACTCGATGCCGTCGTCGGTCAGGTCGATGTTGATCTGATCGGAGAGCACTTCGATCGACATCTGCACCAGAACCGTCTCGCCCCGGGATGCGTGCTCGACGATGTTGGCAACGATCTCGCCCACCGCGATGTCGAGTTCGATCCGCACGCGTTCGGGCACTTGACTGTTCGACTTCCAGCAGTCTTCCAAGGCCGCATGAACGTCGGCCAGGGCCTGGCGCCCGATGAACATACCGACCTCCCGGACATGTCAGCCATGGCCAAGACGCCCGACCTGGGTGCTCAGATGCCGACAACCGAACTGTAAGACCCATCGATTACCTGGGGGTTACTTTCGACGTACTCCTGCGGTAGGGATTGACCAAACCGGCGAAGTCAAACCCGGAGCGGCGGTGCAGGCTGCCGGAGCAATCCCGGTTCGGTGCGCAGAATGCGCAAAAGCCGGCATATCGTGCACTTCGCGGGTAGCGCGCACAACCGCGACATGCGGTTTTGGTTCTCCTACGGTCATCGGGAACGCAATTTCAGCCTGAGCTTAAGGAGTTCGGAAATGGTCGCCATCGGTTCAATCTCGTCCTGGCAGCCGGGGCGTGGGCCGGTGACTACGTGGTCGGCGTCCACCGCCAGCCGCCAGATCATGGCGCGGGCCGAGCAAGATCTGCTTGCGCCCAGTTTCCAGCAGGCGCAGCACCTGCGCACGGCGCATTTCGCCAGGACGCTGGGTCGCGATGTCCCGCGGTTGATCATGGCGGCATGGGAGGTCGAGGGCTGGTGCGACATCGCCGCGATGACCGAGGCGATCAACACCCACCTCCGTCGCCACGACACCTACCACAGCGCCTTCGATGTCGAGGGCGACGATGCCGAGATCATCACCCGGCGGTCCGTCGAGGACCCCGAGCTCATCGAGTTCGTTCCCACCGCTCTGGGATTCATGGACGAGGACGAGATCCGCAACCACGTGGTGACCGCGACCCCGGGCACCCTGGAATGGGATTGCTTCACCTTCGGTGTCGTGCAGAAGGCGGACCACTTCACCGTCTACGCCAGCATCGACCACCTGCACAGCGACGGATCCTCGGGCGTGCTGATCTACCGCGACATCCACCTGACCTATCAGGCTCTGGTCCACGAACTGCCCAACCCGTTGCCGCAGACCGCCGGCTACCGCGACTTCACCGCGCGGCAGGGCATGCAGGTGGAGGCCATGACCATGGACTCCAGGCCGATCAGGGACTGGGCCGACTTCGCCGCCGACGTCGACGGAGACTGGCCGGGCTTCCCGTTGGACCTGGGTGACACCTCGTCCACCAGTGCCGGCCGGGTCATCACCGTGGAACTGCTCAACGCGCAGCAGACCGAGGCGTTCGACACCGCCTGCCGCGCCGCGGGCGCGCGGTTCAGCGGCGGTGTCATGGCGTGTGCGGCCATTGCCGACCACTCGATCACCGGAACCGAAACCTTCCACACTTTCAGCCCCTCGGACACCCGGATCGGTGAGGCGCAGGCGCTCAGCGCCGGCTGGTACGCCAGCGTCTTCCCGGTCTCGATCCCTATCGAGGACGGGGACTTCGGCCAGATGGCCCGGGCGGCGCAGAAATCCTTCGACGCCAACCGCCACCTGTCGGGCGTCCCGTTCGAGCGCGCGCTGGATCTGGCCTCGGAGGACGAGTTGGGCGTGACCCCGCCGGGGCGGCCGTCGATGATGGTGTCGCTGTTCGACTTCCGGCGGCTCTATGACGCCAACGCCAACCGGTTCGGCCTCTACATCGACGAGCTGTCCCACGGCGGCTTCAACATGTGGGTCACCCGCAACGCCGATCAGACCATCGTCACGGTCTCCTTCCCGGACACCCCGGAGGGCCGGCACTCGGTGCACGACTACCTCGGGGTGCTGCGTTCGGCCTTCATCGATGCCGCGTCCGGCTGGCTCGACGAGGTTGCCGACGGTGCTTTTGCTCATTCTGCTTAGTCAGGCGGCTAAGCTTCCGGTGTGGCAAGCAAGCACCGCATCGATGTGCGGCTGGCAACGCAGATTCTGCTGCTGCAGCTTGCGGTGGTCGCCCTCACTCTGGGGGTCGCGTTCGCGCTCGCCGGAGTGGTGCTCCACAACCGGTTGATCGACGAGTACGGGCATCGTTCGCTCGACATCGCCCGAGTCCTCGCCGCCGCCCCCGCGGTGCGCGACGAGGTCGCCCACTACGACGCCGTCGGCACGCCGTCGGCCGCCGAGCTGGCGGGTGGTCCGTTGCAGAAGGTCGCGGACCAGGTTCGGCTCGGTACCGGTGCCCTGTTCGTGGTGATCACCGATGACCGCGGTATCCGGCTGTCCCATCCCAACGTCGAGGAACTGGACAAGCGGGTCAGCACCGACCCGTCCGCGCTGAGCGGCGCCGAAGAGGTGGTTCAGCAGACCGGCACCCTCGGGCCCTCGATCCGGGCGAAGGTTCCGGTGCTGGCGCCGGATTCCGACCGGGTGGTCGGGCAGGTCAGCGTCGGAATGTCGACGTCGTCGGTCTACGAGCTGCTGCGCAGCAACCAACGTGGGGCTGCCATCACCGGTGGCCCCGCCCTGCTCCTCGGGGTGGTGTTGTGCGTTCTGCCGGCGCGGCGCTGGCGGGAGCAGACGCTGGATCTGCAGCCGCCCGAGATGACCGAATTGGTGCGCACCCAGGAGGCGGTGCTGCACGGCATCGGTGAGGGCGTGCTGGCCGCCGACACCAAGGGCAACACCACCTTCGTCAACGACGAAGCCAGCCGGCTCCTCCAGATCGAGTCCGCCATCGGCCATCCCATCGACCAGATCGGGCTGACTCCGCGGGTGCTGGATGTTCTTCGATCCTGCGAATCCGCGCCGACGGTCGCGACCGTCGGGGAGCATGTTCTGGTGGTTTCGGCGCGGCCGGTGTCCAGGGAAGGGCGCGAACTGGGGACGGTGCTGATCGTGCGGGACCGCACCGACGTCGAACTGCTGACCCGCCAACTCGACGCCGTCAAGTTGATGACCACCGTGCTGCGCGCGCAGCGCCACGAGTTCGCCAATCGGCTGCATCTGCTCAACGGCCTGTTGCACAGCGGGCACACCGACGAGGCCACCCGCTACCTTCAGGAGCTGCTCGGCTCGGGGCCGTTGGGCACGGCGCTGCCGGGTATCGACACCATCCGCGACCCGTTCCTGCAGGCGTTCCTGGCCGCCAAGGCGGCGGTGGCCAGAGAGGCCGGGGCGAGGCTGCGCATCGGTGAGAACAGCTGGGCGCCGGGCTGGGTCGCCTTCCCGGTGGACGTCACCACCGTGCTCGGTAACCTGCTCGACAACGCAATCGACGCCGTGCGGGCCGGCGAGGGCGAAACGAAGGTGGTGGATGTCGAACTGCTGCAAGAGGATTCGACCCTGCACATCACCGTCGGCGACAGCGGGCACGGTGTGGCGGCGCATTTCGTCGACCAGGTCTTCGTCGAAGGCACATCGACCAAACCGGACTCCGATCTGCCCGGTGGGAGGGGGATCGGCCTGGCTTTGTCCCGCCAGATCGCCCGGGCCCTGGGCGGGGACGTCCGGCTGTCGAGCCCGGGAAGCCCGGGCGCGGAGTTGTGTGGCGCGGAGTTCATCGCCAGGCTGCCGGGCGTGATGGCGGAGGAGGCGCAGTGAGCGACACCGAACTGACGGTGCTGGTCGTCGAGGACGACTTCCGGGTCGCCAACATGCACGCCGGTATCGTCGAGGCGCTGCCCGGCTTCACGGTGGCCGCCACCGTCAACACCATGGCCGCCGCTCGCGAGGCCGGCCCCGTCGACCTCGCACTCGTCGACGTCTACCTGCCGGACGGCTCCGGCATCGACCTCATCAGGGAGATGCTCTACGACAAGATCGTGCTGAGCGCGGCTACGGAGGCCGAGACGATTCGTGCAGCCGTCGCGGCGGGAGCGTTCGGTTATCTGGTCAAACCCTTCGCCCCCGCCGAACTGGCCGCGCGACTGTCCGGCTACTCGCGCTACCGGCGGATCCTGTCCGGAAGCAACCTCGGGCCCGGCGACATCGACGCCGCCCTGGACGCGTTGCGTCCCCGTGTCTCGGCTCGGCAGACACCCGTCGTAGCGCCCTCGCCCACCAAGGAACTCGTGCTTCGGGCCCTCGAGGACGCCGACGGCCCGATGTCGGCGGCCGAGGTGGCCGCCGAGATCGGGGTGTCGCGGGCGACCGCCCAGCGTTACCTGGCAGGGCTGGCCACCGGCAACGAGGTCAAGGTCGGTCTGCGGTACGGCACCACGGGGCGTCCCGAGCAGGAGTTCGTCGCGAAGTCGAAGGGGACCGGTAGGGGCGGGTGAACGGTTCCGGCGGCAGCTGAGATTTCCACCCGTACGGGAACGGTTCGCATCGCATCCGGGGAATCGGTAGGTTGTCGGCGTGTTTCTCGCACGCGCAGTCGCAGTGATGGCCGCCGCCGCGGTCCTAGCGGCCCCGGCCGTCGCCGAGGCCAAGCCGAAGAACTATTGCACCGACATCAAGGGTGTCGACACCGGATCCGTGTGCCAGATCGCGCTCACCGATCCCGGCTACATCGTCGACATCAGCTTTCCCAGCGATTTCCCGGACATGAAGTCGGTGAGCAAGTTCGTCTCGCAGACCCGCGACGATTTCCTGAACGTGGCGAAGTCCTCGGCTCCGCGCACCGCTCCGTACACGCTGGACATCACAGCGGCTACCTACAACTCGTTCGTGCCGCCGCGCGGGCAGTTGTCGGTGGTGCTCAGGGTCGAGCAGAACGTCGGCGCCGGACAGTCGCAGACGTCGTTCAAGTCGTTCGTGTGGGATCAGGCCTATCGCAAGCTGGTCACCTACGAGACCCTCTGGCAGCCCGAGACCGACCCGCTGGCCGTCGTCTTTCCCGCGGTGCAGGCCGGTTTGGAGAAGCAGACCGGTCATCCCGTCGCCATCTCGCCCGCCGCTGGACTCGATCCGGCCAACTACCAGAATTTCGCGATCACCAACGACGGCGTGATCTTCTTCTTCAGCCAGGGCGGCCTGCTGCCCGCGGCGGCCGGCGCCACCCAGGTGTTGGTGCCGCGCTCGGTGATCGACCCGCTGCTGGCCTGAGCTGTCGATTCGCCCCCGATCGGCCGGTCGGGGGCGGATACTCGGACCATGCCGATCCGGCGGGTCGTGGGAGCGGTTCTGTCGACGGCCGTCGCGGCCGCCGTCATCCTCGCCGCGCCGGCGATCGCCACGACCGCCTTCACCGTCAGCGGAACTCGCACCTTCCATCCGCCGCCCTATCCCGAGCAGCTGCTTCCCGGCTACTTCTCCGGCGACGCCGTCACCCGGATCGACTACCCGGCGTCGGTTCTGGGAATGGACGCCTCGGTGGCGGTCGCGGCCGCCGGCCTGCTGGACGCTGTGCAGAACGGTGTCGGCAACCTCGTCGCGGCGGGGTTCAGCCAGGGCGCCATCGCGGTGGGCTACGTCAAACAGGCCCTGATGACACTGCCGGCCGAGCTGCGCCCGGCTCCAGGCAGGCTGGAGTTCGTCACCCTCGGTGACCCGACCGGGCCGCAGGGCATCCTGCGGTCGCTGCCGTTCAAGGTTCCGCTGCTGGATCTGACTCCGTTCGCGCCTCCTGAGACGCCATACGACACCGTGGTGGTCAACGGCGAGTACGACGGCTGGGCGGACTTTCCGGACCGGCCCTGGAACCTGGTGAGCCTGGCCAACGCCCTGCTCGGCACCGCCTACGTCCACGGCGGTTACGAATTGATCCCCGGCGGCCTGGATCTGTCGACCGTGCCCCCGGCGAACATCACCACCAGCACCAACAGCCTGGGCGGAACCACGACGGTCTACCTGATCCCGACGCCGCGTCTGCCGCTGGTGCAGCCGCTGCGCGATATCGGCGTTCCGGAGCCGATGGTTGCCGCCTTGGAGGAGCCGCTCAAGGCGATGGTCGACGCCGGATACGTGCGCAACGACCCTCCGGTCCCGACGGCCGCCGCGGGTGCGCCCGCCGAGCCCGGCGGGACTCGCGCGCGGGTGGGGATCAACGGATCGTCGGCTGCCTCGTATGCCGACAGAGGCAACCCCGGGCGCGACCGGTCCGGTTCGCCGTCGAGACAAGGTCATCGCCGCGCCGCGGCCTGAAGCGGTATCGGTCCCGCCGTGTGGTGGGATCGACTGTGATGAGGGCGGCGATGTGGGGCTGGTCGGTGTCGGCGATGGTCGCCGTCTGTACCGCCGGGTGCGGCGCACCGGTGCCGTCGGCGCCGGCCGGCGACCCCGGGCGATTGCCGGAGTTCATGCGTTCGGTTGCCGCGCCGCGGCCTTTCTTGGCCCCGGGTCCCGTGGTCAAGACGGTGACCGCCGCGGACCTGGGCGCCAGCTGGCGTCCCGGATGTCCGGTCGCGCCGGAGCTGTTGCGTCGGGTGGAACTGAACCACGTGGGCTCGGACGGGAACCTGCGCCGCGGCGCCCTGGTGGTTCATCTCGAACTTGTCGAGGACGTCATCGAGATCTTCGGCCTGCTCGCCGAGCAGCGCTATCCGATCGAGAAGATGCAGACCGTCGAGAACTACCGCCACGCCGAGGACGAGTTGTCGATGCGCGACAACAACACCTCGGCGTTCAACTGCCGGCCGCTGCCCGGCAGCGACAAATGGTCACTGCACGCCTATGGCCGGGCAATCGACATCAATCCGCTGCTCAACCCCTACATCGATGGCGCTGGGAATCTGGAGCCGGCGACCGCGGGCCGGTACCTGGACCGCACCCTGCCCGATCCCGCCCTGTTGAATGCCGGCGATCCGGCGGTGCTCGCCTTCACCGACCGGGGCTGGCGGTGGGGCGGGGCGTGGCGCAATCCGATCGACTACCAGCACTTCGAAATCGGCTGAGCGTTCAGGTCGGCGCCGCCAGGTAGTTGATCGGTGCCGCCGGCGCCAGGGCGTTGTCGATATTGCCGATGATCGAGTAGTTGTCCTCGACGGCCACCGCCCGGATACCCGAACCGGGGCCGAGATTGATCTTGTTCAGATTGACCCAGACGATGTTGGGGCTCAGCGCGGACTCGAAGTAATAGACCTTGGTCGTCGAGTCGGCCACCGATCGCCAGTAGGTGGGGGACAGGTTCGGGTGGTTCGGGTCTCCCACGCCCCACGGGACCGACACGTTGCGCATCACGCTGAACACCCCGGCGACCGCCTGGCGCTCGTCGGTGGTCTGGGGCAGCTTGCTCAAGTAGTAGGAGGCGCGCACGAAACGGTCGGCGGACTGGATCGAACCGGGTAGGTCCTTGTTGCGGTCGACGTTCTCCCACTGCGCGTTGAGCGTCAGTTGCTCGTCGTAGGTCGGGCTGTTCGTCATCACCTGGTATTGCCGGCCGTGGTGGATGACGGGCTTGCCGTCGAGGTACTCGATGATGGCGGAGTCACCGGATGCGTCGCTGACCGACAGGTGCACGGTCGGCTTGGCCGCCCCGCCCGGACCGAAGTTGATCGGGACGAGGTAGATCGAGGGGTCGGTGAAGGCGTCCACCACCTCGTTGACGGTGGCGAAGCTGCTCAGCACATAGTCGACCCAGGCGGCGAAGGACAGTCGCGGCCGGTCGTCGGACGGTGCCGGCCCGAAGTCGGACTCGCCCAGATACAGCAGGTTGGCCACCAGTCCGGCGGTGTTCATGCCGTCGAAGACGCCGTCGATCGGCCCGTGGGGGTCGGTGGTGCCGGCCACCTCGATCGCGCCGTATTTTCGGGTCCAGGTCAGCGAGTTCACCCCGCCGGCGCCGTCCTGGGTGGATCCGGCCGGCATGGCGTAGAGGTGGGAGTTAAAGGAGTACGGCCAATCCATCGAACGGCCGGTGATCACCATGTTGTCCGGGCCCAGCCAGGTGACCCGGCTACAGGCGTTCGCTGGCGGGGCGGCGCCGAGCAGAGCGATCGCGACGCCGAGACCGGCGAGAAGGCGGGTGAGGGAAGCTCGTGACATAACCGTCCTTAGGTTTCGGCGTCGTCAGTATGCCGGTCCGATCGTTTGCTGTGTGGAAGATCGGGGCGGCGGCTCGCCGGTCGGGACGAATGAGGCAGACTGGGGGCTTCTCATTCCTTTCGGTCGGAGGTGGCGGTGGGCGAGCGACGTCGACTCGGAGTGCAGGACGCCCTCTGGCTGGAGATGGACCGCCCCAACAACCTGATGGTGGTCGATTCGGTCATCTGGACCTCCGAGCCACTGGACTTCGGAGCGCTGCGCGAGGTGGTCGAGGAGCGGCTGCTGGACCGCTACCCGGTGTTCAAGAGCCGGGCCGTTCAGGATGAGGACGGGGACTGGTGGTGGGAGCCCGATCCGGACTTCAATTTCGACAACCACGTGTCGCTGGTGTCGCTGCACAATCCGGACGACCCGCACGCGCTGCAGGAGCTCGTCGCCGCCCACCGCAACGACATGCTCGACCGCGATCGTCCGCTGTGGCAGTCGATTTGGATCCGACGCTTCGGCGAGGGCAGCGCGATGATCCTGCGCAGCCACCACGCCATCGCCGACGGCATCCGGATGGTTCAACTGGCGATGAGTCTGTTCGACTCGACCCCCGAGGGCGGCCCGATCCTCGCCCCGGCGGTCATCCCGTCCGCGGCTCGCCCCCACCCCCCGGGGCAGCCGCTGGCGCAACGGGTGCGGACCGGTGCGGCAGAGGTCGCGCGGACCGCGACCGGTGCGGTCGGCCGGGTCAACGGCGCGCCGGAACTGCTCGAACGCGCGGGCCGGCTGGGCCGTTTCGTGCTACGCAACCCGGTGGGGGCAGGTGCCACGCTGCTGACCGCCTCTCGCGCCATCGCCGCGGACCTGGCCGGGACGGTTCGGGTCGCGGTTCCCGGCGGCGGGGCGCTGGTGGACGTCTTCTCCGCGGTGCCCGGCGACGTCGACACCGTCCGCAAGCTCCTGCTGGGCACCCGCAACGACGCGACCGTCTGGACCGGGACCGCCGGTGAGAAGAAGAGCGTGGCGTGGTCCGAAGCGCTGCCGCTGGCGGCCATCAAGGCCCTGGCCAGGGCCAACCGCTGCACCGTCAACGATGTTCTGGTCGCCTGCGTCGCCGGGGCGTTGCACGACTACCTGCGGGCCCACGACGCGTTGTGCTCCTCGGTGACCTTCATGGTGCCGGTGAACCTGAAGCCGCTGGATCTGTCGCTGCCGGACACCCTCGGCAACGACTTCGCGCTGGTGCAGTTGGAGCTGCCGACCGATGAGCCCGACCCGATCAAGGTGCTCGCGGCGGCCAAGCGGCGGATGGACCGGATCAAGCACGGCCACGAGGCGGCGCTGGCGTTCCGGTTTCAGGAGACCATCGCCGGGTTCAGTCGCGGGCTCTACGAGGCATCGGTGGATCTGTTCGCCAACCGGACGCTGGGCACGCTGACCAACGTTCCCGGCCCGCCGGCGCCGGTATACCTTGCCGGCAGCCAGGTGGAGGGCATCGTCGGCTGGGCGCCGGTCTCCGGGGACCAGCCGATGAGTTTCACCATCTCCAGCTACAACGGCCGGGTCATGGTCGGAATCGCCTGCGACGCAGAGCTCGTGCCCGACCACGAGATGATCGTCGACGGCTTCGTCGACGCTTTCGAGCGGCTGGCCGACGCCACCCCGGGTGTGGTGCTGATGCCGGTCAGCTGGGGGCGTGCCGGGAAAGGTCCCCGGAAAGGTCTCGGCCGAAAGCGTTGAGCGCTCGCCGGCCGATGGCCAGGACGTCCTCGTCGAAGTCGGCGTCGGCGCCGGTGCTGTCCCGGAACGACAACTCCAGCACGCGGTCGGCCATCTCCACGGCCACCAGCATGGCGCGCGGGTCGGTCTCGGGCGGTATGAGACCGGCGTCGACCAGGATCGCGTGCAGGCGATCGGCCAGTGTCTTCATCCGTGCCCGCACATGCCGGGTGACGGTGGGGGAGGTGCGTCCGCCCATCCACAACCGCGCCGAACTCGGGTAGCGGCGGTAGTAGTGCACGTGCAGGTCGATCTCGTGGTCGAGCAGGTCGGCGACGGAATCGATCTCCCAGGTCCGCTCGGCCTCCACGCATCTGGCGTCGAGGGCGGCGCAGTGCTGTTCGAGCAGTTCATCCAGGATCGCCTCGCGGTCGGCGAAGAAACGGTAGAGCGAGGGGGCCGAGACGCCGGCCCGGTCGGCGATCGCGCGGGTGGTCGCGGCGTCGACCCCCTGCTCGTCGGCGATCGCGGCGGCGGCGTCGAGAATCCGCGTCACCGTCTTGCGGCTGCGCTCCTGCATCGGTTCGCGCCGCTGAACACCGGTGACGGTCATTCCGGGCCTGCCCTCCCACTTCGACTCGGCGGATTCCTTGACAGCTGTCGAGAAAAATATAACATTGTTCACGTTACAGATTCGCGTCATCGTCTCAGCGCCTATCCGCCAACGTCCATCCGGGAGTGCCCATGTCCGTCGCTTCGCTCAACCAGGCCAGCCCCACCCACCCGCTGAGCGGGCATGTCGACGTGCTCGTCGTCGGTGCCGGTATCTCCGGGATCGGCCTCGGGCATTACCTCGTCACGATGCTGCCGGAGCACAGCTTCGCCATCGTCGACGCCCGCGGGGCCGTCGGCGGCACCTGGGATCTGTTCCGCTATCCGGGTATCCGGTCGGATTCCGACCTGCACACCTTCGGCTACGAGTTCAAGCCTTGGACCTCAGACAACGCCATCGCCGACGCGCACGAGATCCTCGACTACATCCACGAGGTGGTCGAGGAAGGCGGCCTGGCCGAGCGGATCTATTTCGGGCACAAGGTGATCCGCGCCGACTTCAATACCGAGACGGCGCAGTGGTCGGTGACCCTGGAGGGTGACGGCCGGCAGTGGGAGGTCACGTGCAACTGGCTCTTCGGCGCGACCGGCTACTACGACTACGCCTCCGGACACACCCCGCACTTCGAGGGCCAGGAGGACTTCGAGGGCCAGATCGTGCATCCGCAGTTCTGGCCGGAGGATCTGGATTACAAGGGCAAGAATGTCGTCGTCATCGGCAGTGGCGCAACCGCCGTCACGCTCATCCCGGCGATGGCGGAGGACACCGCGCACATCACCATGTTGCAGCGCTCGCCGACCTACGTGATGCCGCTACCGCGCAAGGATCCGGTCGCCAACGGGCTGCGCAAAGTGTTGCCCGAGAAGACGGCCTACAAGATCACCCGTCGGCTCAACATGGGCCGGCAGCGGTTCATCTACAACCTGGGCCAGAACCAGCCCAAGATCGCGCGCCGGATCATCCGGCACTTCAACGAAATGGCCCTGCCCAAGGGGTATGACATCGACACCCATTTCAACCCCTCCTACAAGCCGTGGGACCAGCGGCTTTGCGCGGTGCCGGACAACGACCTGTTCAAAGCCATCTCCAAGGGGACGGCCTCGGTGGTCACCGACAAGATCGTCCGGTTCACCAAGACCGGAATCCTGCTGGAGTCGGGGCGGGAGTTGCCGGCCGACATCATCGTCACGGCCACCGGACTGAAACTGTTGCCGCTGGGGGGAATTCAGATTTCGGTCGACGGTGAGGTCCAGGATCCGCATCATGCCGTGGTCTACAAGAGCTTCATGGTGTCGGGCATCCCGAACTTCGCGTTCGCGTTCGGCTATACCAACTCCTCGTGGACGCTCAAGGTGGACCTGGTGTGCGAGCACCTGTGCCGGTTGATGGCGTACATGGACCAGCACGGCTACACCACCGTCACCCCGGTGTTCGACGACCCGAGCATCCAGACCAAGCCGATGCTGGACTTCTCCGCGGGCTACATCCTGCGAGCGGTCGAGTTGTTCCCCCAGCAGGGCACCAGCGGGCCCTGGACAGTGGAGATGAACGTCCCCGCCGACCGCGCGCGGCTGCGCAAGGGACCGGTCGACGACCCGGCGCTGCGGTTCAGCGCGGTGTCTCGCGTCGAGGCGCCGGTCGCGGCCGCCCAGGCCTGAGGTCAGTGCCCGGGCGCTGAGTCGGTGCCCGGGCGTTGAGTGAGGAACCACGCAGATGGCTACCCGCACTTTGTCTGCGTGAGTCCTCACTCGGTGATCGAGGTCAGGGTGATCGAGGTCAGGGCGATCGAGGTCAGCTGATCGGAACCTCGAGAATCGGGCGGGGCTGTCCGGCGCCCGGCCCGTCGAAATGCCACCACTCGGCCGTATAGGGGGCCAGCCCGCCCTTGGCCATGGCGTTGCGCAACACCGCGCGGTTGGCCTGCTGCCGGGAGTCGACCCCATCGGTGGCATAGGCGTTGGCGGCCGCCGAGAAATCGTCGAAATCGGTGCCCATGTCCACCAGGACGCCGCCGGAGGCCATGGTCACGTCCACCGAACGGCCGGACTCGTGGCTGCGGGCGTACTCGGAGGGCCGGGCGACCCACCTCGGGTCGGGCACCTCCTCGAACATCCGCACCTGCACCTCGTGCGGTCGGTAGCAGTCCCAGAACACCAGGGTCAGCCCCTTGGCGCGCAGTTCGGCCGCCGCGGTCGCCAGCCCCGGCGCCAGCGATTCGTGCACCATGCAGCGGGCATCGGGTGGGTACAGCGCGACGCCGACGAAGTTGTTCGGGGTCGCGTACCGGAGATCCACGATCGCGTCGGGAACCACCGTCCGCACGTCGAGGAGTCCGGCGGCCTGGGCCTGCGGGCTGACCGGGGGCACGCCTGCGCCGGGATCGGCGTTCACGTCCGGGCTGAGTGCCAGCCAGGCCAGGGCTCCGGTGAAGGCCGTCGCGGCCAGCAGATGTCGCATCCCTGCATTGTCCACATTCCCTACCGGCCGCCGATCGGGCGGCCCAAATCCAGGTGTTCGGCCTCGTAGCGGTACCGCGGAACGTTCACGCCTCGCCGTGGATTCGTCGGTCCGCCGTCAGCAGCAGGTTGTCGTAGGCCGAGCGGTCGGGTGTCTGCCCGTCCTGCGCGACGGCGACGAAATCGCGGACCACCTGTTCGGCCAGCAGTCGCAACTTGACGTTGGACTCCTGAGAGCGCCAGCGCAGCAGGCCGAACGCCGCATCGGCGTCGATGCCGTAGACAGCCATCAACATGCCCTTTGCCTGTTCGATGACGGCCCGGTTCTCGGCGATCTCGGCGATCGCGGCGCTGAACCGTTCCCGGTCAAGGTCCTCCGAGGGTGTCACGTCGACGTAGAACCCGTGCGTGCCGACGACACCGCCGGCCGGGCCCGTCATGGTGTCGGCAACGACGATGACGTGACGAATCCGGCCGGCGGTGTCGACGATGCGATGACGGGTGCTGAACGCCCGACGGCGCAGCCGGATCTCCTCCAGCATGGCCGCGACGTGGCGCCGATCGTCGGGATGCTTGTGCGACAACACCAGTTCGGTGTTCGGTACGACGGTCCCGGGCCGGTAGCCGTGCAAGGCCTCGACCTCCGGAGACCACTCCCACCGCTGATCGGCGAAGTGGAACCGGAACCAGCCGGCCGCCTGGCGGGGCTCTTCGTGGTCGTCGATCCCGGGGGTGGGGCCACCTGATCGAGAGTCCATGAGATCCGCATCCCTCCTCTGATGGGATTCCTAACCGGGCCCGTCCCGCGCTGTCGACAGCGGGGCGGCAGTCAGGCACACCCTATGCCCGCAGGATCCCCCCGGCGTGGCTCCAGTGGCGGGTGTAACGAATCGGGTGCATCATCGGATACACGCCGTGTAGGACTTCATCGGCTCGGAGGTGGGACGTTGGTCGCTCGAGCATCGGTCCGTGTGGCCGTCAGCGCGCCGTTCTTGACGACGCTGTTCTTGGCACTGGGAGCGCTGAGTGTTCCCGTCGCGGCTGCCGATCCGGCCGCTCCGGACGAGCCCGCACCGGCGGCCGTGTCCGAGTCTGCGCTGGTGTCCGCCTCGGCCTCGGTCTCCGAGGCGGCCCCGACGGCCGGTGCGGCCCCGGCGGCGCCAGAAGGGGTGCCGCATCTGCCGAGTCCGGACAACCTGCCGCCCGGGACCACCCAGACCGAGCCGGAACACCGCCGGCTGGGCTATCTGCGTGAGATCTGGCAGGCGGTGCGATCTGAGGACGTGACGATGAGCGACGCTCTGCTGCTCATCGCGCAGCGCCCACTGGACAGCGTGCCCAAGGGGATGACACCGCAGCAGAGGGCTCCGGAGATCCCCGAACCCGTCACTGCTCCCGCTGCCGAGGTCCTGCCGCCGGAGCCCGCGGCGTCACCTGAGCCCGCGGCGCCGGGTTCCTGAATGACGTCTACTCGGACCCGAGGCTGACCGCCACCTCGTTGCGGCGCCGGAACGGAATCGTCCACGGCGGGTCGTAGAACCACGCCACCGGGTCGCCCGCGGGATCCAGGGAGTTGGCGCGCAGCGTCGTCAGCAGTTCTGTGGTGCGCGCGGCGACCGAGGTAGGGCTGGGTATTCCGGAGAAGCCGAGAACCGCCACCCGCTCGGGAGCCACGTCAACCAGCTTCACCCGGTCGTCATCGGGTGTGGGCAATGAGTCCAGCGTGCGATCGGCGGGCATGAAGAAGCGGATCACCCAATGATCGGCCGCATCGCGCTGGGCGGCGACCGGGGCGGTCATGGCGATCTTCTCGCCCTGCTGCTGGGCCACCGGCGCGGTCATCGCAATTTTGGCCTTGCCGGTATTGCCGCCGAATATGTAGCGCGCCAACCGGCGGAAACCCTCGTTGCGGGCGCCTTCCTCGTCGGCGTCGACGGTGGTCTCCGCTGCGATCCGGGACCCGTACCGGCGGATCTCGACATCGCCGAGTCGGCGCTCGACGGTGAACGGTGGTTCCTCGGTGCCGTTGCGGATCCCCACGACCGTGCCCCCGGCTTGCACCAACTGGCCGAACACATCGACGACCTTGTCCAGCATGACAACCCTCCTTCGGTTACGGCCCTTCAACGTGCGAGGGTGATCTTCGGGTTCCACCGATATGCCGCTGCTAGTTTGCCCACGTGAGACAACTCCTGGCCGCGGTGCCGCTGTTTGTGATCGTCGCAGCGATGGTGCTGTTCTTCTGGGCCGTGACCAAATCCGCGCGGCGCTCCGCTACCGGGTAAGCCTCGCGTAGCGGGTCCGGTGGGCATCGGTGGAGCCGAATTCGTACTGCAGTGCGGTGAGCCGCTTGAAGTAGTGCCCGATGGCCAGTTCCTCGGTCATGCCCATTCCTCCGTGCAGTTGCACGGCCTGCTGGCCGATGAACCGCGCCGCGCGGCCGACGGTGACCTTGGCCGCCGACACCGCCCGGGCGCGTGACATCGGATCGGACTCGAGGTTGAGCACCGCCAGGTACACCGCGGAGACGGCCTGTTCGAGTTCCATGTACATATCCACCATCCGGTGCTGGAGCACCTGGAAACTGCCGATCGGAGTGCCGAACTGCTGGCGTTGCTTGCCGTAGTCCACGGTGTCGGCCAGGACCTTGCGCATACCCCCGACCGCTTCGGCGCACACTGCGGCGGCTCCCTCGTCGCGGGCCCGGTCCAGCGACTCCCGCGCGTCGGCGGCGATCAGCGCGTGCCCCGGCAGCCGGACGCCGTCCAGGACGAGATCGGCGGCACGCCGATCGTCGACGGTGCGGTATCCGTGCACACGCAGGCCGGCCGGGGGAGAGCAGGCGTCGAACTCGGTCACGAACAGCGCGATCGCGTCGTCCGTGCGCGCAGCGATCAGCAGGTGGGTGGCCAGCGGCGCCGACATCACGACGGCCTCGGAGCCGGCGAGGACCCACTCGTCGCCGTCGCGGACCGCAGTGGTGGACAGCCGCTCCCAGTCCTGCGTGCCCTCGCCGGCCGCCAGCGCGACGATGGCCGATCCGTCGCCGATCCGGTCCAGCACCGACGATGCGGCCTGCCCGCCGGCGCGGGCCAACAGCCCGCCGGCCACCACCACGGTGTCGACGAACGGTTCGATCACCAGCGCCCGACCCAGCTCCTCGGCGATCACCATGGCCTCGACCGGGCCGCCGCCGCTGCCACCGGCCGATTCCGGCAACACCGCACCCAGGATGCCGAGTTCATCGGCGAACCTGCGCCAGATCTCCGGCTGCCAGCCGCAACCGGTCTTGGCCGCCGCCCGGCTGTTCTCAAGGTCGTACCGCGCGTCCAGGAAACGCCCCAGGCCGTCGCGCAGCAGCTCTTGTTCGGCGGAAAGATTGAAGTCCATGTCGCTTTAGAGCCCCAGGGTCGCTTTGGCCAGGATGTTGCGCTGAATCTCGTTGCTGCCGGCGTAGATCGAACCGGCCCGGTCGTTGAAGTACCGCAGCGGCGCCACCGCCTGCCACGCCTCGCCGCTGACGTAGCCATCGGCGGGGGCGGTGAAGTCGGCCACCGGGCCGCCGGGCCGGGTGGCGTGCGGCTGGTAGGCCCGGCCACGGGGACCGGCCGCCTCCATCGCCAGCTCGGTGATGGTCTGGCTCAGCTCGGTGGACAGGATCTTCAGCATCGACGACGCCGCCCCTGGATTGCGGCCTTCGGCCACACTCGTCAGCACTCGGTACTCCAGGATCTCCAGCACCTCGGTGCGGATGCGGACGTCGGCCAGTTTGGCCGAGAACGCCGGATCATCGAGCAGCGTGCCGCCGTACGGGCCGGGCTGGAGCGCCGCCTCAGTGGCGATGGATTCGGCCATCACCTGCAGGGCCGGTGCCGCCGCGCCGCCTCCCCGTTCGAATTCCAGCAGATATTTGGCCACCGTCCAGCCGTCGTCGATGGTGCCGATCACGTTCGACCTCGGCACCCGCACGGAGTCGAAGAAGATCTGGGTCTGGATCTCCTCACCGGAGGTCATCACCAGTGGCTGGATCTCGATACCCGGCGAGGTCATGTCGATGAGCAGGAAGGTGATGCCCTGTTGCCTGCGCGCCGAGCGGGTGGTGCGGACCAGGGCGAAGATCCAGTTGGCCTCCAGCGCGTGAGTGGTCCAGATCTTGCTTCCGGTGCAGACCAGATCGTCCCCGTCGGGGATCGCGGCCATCGACAGTGCGGCCAGATCCGAACCGGCCTCCGGTTCGGAGTATCCCTGGCAGAAGAACACCTCGCCGGTGAGTATCCGCGGCAGGAAGTATTGCTTCTGCTCGGAGGTGCCGAAGGCGATGATCGCGTGGGCGACCATTCGGATGCCCATCGGCGACAGCGCCGGCGCCCCGGCCAGGGTGGACTCCCTGCTGAAGATGTAGTGCTGGGTCAAGGTCCAATCGCAGCCACCGTGGTCGACCGGCCACGCCGGTGCCGCCCAGCCCCGCTCGTGCAGGATCGCCTGCCATGCCATGGACGCCTCGTGGTCGGCGTAGACGCTGGTCATCAGCCGCCCGGCGCTGCGCAGGTCCGGGGTGAGCTTCTCGTCCAGAAAGGCCCTGACCTCGTCGCGGAACGCGAGATCCTGCGCCGACCACATCAGGTCCATCCCCGGCCCTCCCATCTGCATACGACTGTTGTCAGAAACCGTAGCGGGTCGGTGCCGGTGGCCTCTCGGCCAGGGGGAGAAGCCCCGGATGTTTGAGAACCGCGGGTCCCGGGAAAACAAGCCCCGGCGGGAAAAGTTCTCCCGCCCCCGGATGTGACCCGGAGAGGCCCGGTCCCTGCCTCAGGGGCCGGGTCTCTCGTCGTTCCGCGGCCCGTGGAATCGGCCGTTCGCCGGTGTGCGCGCACCTGATCCCGGCATGCTGATCGGGAAGATTCCGAGGAGGTGCGCCGATGCCGGTGTGGCGGCTGCGTGATTACCACGACGAAGACTTGGACCAGGCCATTCAGGTATGGGACCAGAGCCGGGTTCCCGGTTCGGGTGAACCGGTGTTCAGCGTGGCGGAGGTTATAGCGGCCGCCCGTGCCGGTGAGCCGGCGGTGGTGGCCGAAGTGGGCGACGAGGTGGTGGGCATGGCGGTGGCCCAGACCCAGGGCGAGCGGGCATGGATTCTGCTGCTGGCGATCGGGGCGCGGTGGCGCAATCGCGGTATCGGCTCGGCGCTGTTGGCCGACCTGGAGCGGCGGCTTCGCTCCCATGGAGTGCGGCGGATCTGCGCGATGACACCCGAGACGGCCACCGGCGTGGCCGCACTGGAGAACTCGGGGTATCTCCGCCGGGGCGGCCTGGTGTATTACGAGATGTTCGAGCACCTCGGCCCGGACCAGGCCAACCTGCTCGAGGAACTGGGTGGCCTCATGCTTCCGCCCGGTCTATGGGGTGATTTGGCCGGTATGGAGAGCGAGAAGCAGATCATCGAACGGCGCATCGTGGACCCACTTGGTCATCCCGAGGTCGCCGAACGCTACGGAGTCAGGCCGCCCAAGGCGGTGATCCTGTTCGGTCCCCCCGGAACCGGCAAGACCAGCTTCGCCAAGGCGATCGCCTCCCGGCTGGGATGGCCCTTCGTCGAACTGTTCCCGTCTCGGCTGGCGGCCAGCGGCACCGGCGGTCTGGCGGCGTCGCTGCGGGAGGCCTTCGCCGACCTCGCCGAACTCGACGAACTGGTGTTGTTCATCGACGAGGTGGAGGAGATCGCCACCGCGCGAGCGGGCGCCTCGACCGCCGAACTCGGCGTGACCAACGAGCTTCTCAAACTGATCCCGGCATTCCGTCAGCACGACAGCCGGCTGCTGGTGTGTGCGACCAACGCCGTGCACTCCCTGGACTCGGCGTTTCTGCGGCCGGGCCGTTTCGACTACGTCATCCCGGTCGGCCCGCCCGACCAGCCGGCGCGGAACGCGGTGTGGAAACGCTATCTGGGCGCTGCCAACGCCCACGTCGACATCGAGCGCCTGGTCACCGCATCGGAGTTGTTCACACCCGCCGATATCGAGTTCGCGGCGCGCAAGGGGGCGCAGGCCGCCTTCGAACGGGAGATGCGCCACGGCCGCGGCGAATCTGCCGTCACCGAGGACTATCTGACGGCGATCGGCGAGATCAGACCCACCCTGACCCCGGCGATGCTGGCCGAGTTCGAACGCGGTAAGGAGGAGTTCGCACGGCTGTAGTTGCGAATCCCTTTACGCGAATGAATCCTTTCGTATCACCGGCAACAGTGATACAAACGTTCTATGCCTGAACGACCTATGGCTGAGCGATCTATGGTCGAGCCGCCCGCGCGCGCATGGACGTTTCTCACCAACCACGCCCATGTCCTGCTGTGCCTGGCCCGCGGCGAGGCGCTGACCGCGCGAGAGCTGGGATTGCGGATCGGGATCACCGAACGGGCCGTGCAGGTGATCCTGGCCGATCTCACCGACGGCGGCTATCTGATCAAGACCAAGCAGGGCCGGCGCAACCTGTACCGCGTCAATGACAAAGGGCGGCTTCGGCATCCCCTGGAGGCCCACCACACCGTCGGCGAGTTGATCACCGCGCTGGATTAGCGCGGTAACCTCGCCGCTGTCAGCGGATTCCCGCCGAGGAGGCAATATGCCCATCGCACTGACCGACGATCACCGCGAACTCGGCGCGGTCGCGCGCTCATTCCTGACCGGGCAGAAGGCTCGGAGCGCGGCCCGGGCGGCGTTGGACGCCGGCGAGGAGAGCCGCCCGCCGTTCTGGCGGGAAATGGCTGCGCTCGGCTGGCTCGGGCTGCATGTCGACGAGGCCTATGGCGGCTCGGGGTTCGGGCTGCCCGAACTGGTGGTGGTCATCGAGGAGCTCGGGCACGCCGTGGCCCCCGGGCCGTTCGTGCCCACGACGGTGGTCTCCGCGGTGCTGTCGGCGGTGGGCACCGAGGAACAGAAGGCCCGGCTGCTTCCCGGCCTGATCGACGGAACACTCAGCGCCGCAGTCGGTTTCGGCGGTGATCTCGAGGTCGTCGACGGGTGTGCCTCCGGGGACGCGGGCATCGTGGCGGGCGCCTGCCTCGCGGAGGTGTTTCTACTGGCGGTCGGCGAGGACATGCTGTTGGTCGAGCGCGGCGCCGGGGGTGTCTCGGTACAGCTGCCCGGCAGTCTCGACCGGACCCGGCGGTCCGGCAGGGTCCGACTCTCCGACGTCGTGATCGGCGGCAACCTGCTGCCCGGGGCGCGGGAGGCAGCCCTGGCGCGCGCTCGCACCCTCTTCGCCGCCGAGGCCGTGGGCGGGGCCGCGGACTGTGTCGAGTCCGCCGTCGAGTACGCCAAGGTCCGCGAGCAGTTCGGCCGCACCATCGCCACGTTTCAGGCGGTCAAGCACCATTGCGCCAACATGCTGGTGGCCGCGGAGTCGGCGCTGGCCTGTGTCTGGGACGCTGCCCGGGCGGCCGGGGACTCCGCCGGGGGCGAGGAATCGGGGTTTCAGTTGGCCGCGGCGGCCGCGGCGGCGCTGGCCTTCCCTGCCTACGTCCGTAACGCCGAACTCAACATCCAGGTGCATGGCGGCATCGGGTTCACCTGGGAGCACGATGCACACCTGCACCTGCGCCGGGCGTTGACCGTCAACGGGATCTTCGGTGGCGACGGGCCCGCCGCCGATGTGTTCGGGCTGACCGCGCGGGGCGTGGCCAGGGCAAACAGTCTGGATCTTCCGCCGGAGGCCGAGGCGTTGCGGAGCGAGATCCGGGCCGAGGCGCGGAGGATCGCCGAACTCGACGCCGAGGCCCAACTCGACGAGCTCATCGCGACCGGCTACGTCATGCCGCACTGGCCCAGGCCGTGGGGACGTGCGGCGGGGGCGGTCGAACAACTGCTGATCGAAGAGGAGTTCGACGCCGCCGGGGTCAAGCGGCCCGACTACGGGATCACCGGGTGGGTGATTCTCACCCTCATCCAGCACGGCACGCCTTCGCAGATCGAGCGCTTCGTGGAGAGGGCTCTTCGGAAAGACGAAATCTGGTGCCAGCTGTTCTCCGAGCCCTCCGCGGGCTCGGACGCCGCGGCGGTCAAGACCCGGGCCACCAGGGTCGAGGGCGGCTGGCGGATCACCGGTCAGAAGGTCTGGACCAGTGGCGCGCACTACGCGCGGCGCGGACTGGCGACGGTGCGCACCGACTTCGAGGTTCCCAAACACGCCGGCATCACGATGGTGATCGTCGACATGAAGGCGCCTGGGGTGCAGGTGCGTCCGCTGCGCCAGATCACCGGCGGCAAGGAGTTCAACGAGGTCTTCTTCAACGACGTTTTCGTTCCCGACGAGGACGTGGTGGGCGAACCCAATGCCGGCTGGACCGTGGCCCGGGCCACGCTGGGAAACGAGCGGGTGAGTATCGGCGGCGGGGCAGGCGGTATCGCCCCCGCGTCGGCCTGGCTGGTGCAGCTGGCCAAGACCCACGGCAGCCGGGTGGCCGGGGCGGTCGAGCGGGTCGGGCGGTTCCTCGCCGACGACCATGCGCTGAGGTTGCTCAACCTGCGCCGGGCCGCGCGCAGTATCGCCGGTGCCGGGCCGGGGCCGGAAGGCAACATCACCAAACTCAAACTCGCCGAGCACTTCGGCGAGCAGGGCGCCATCGCGACGGCACTGCTCGGACCCGAGCTAGCCCTGGAGGGCGGCGAGGGTGCGCTGGCGGCCCGGGCGGCGATGGGAGCCCGCGGGATGGCCATCGCCGGTGGCACCTCGGAGGTGGCGCGCAATCAGATCGCCGAGCGCATCCTCGGCATGCCCCGGGATCCCCTGATCAAATAGCTCTGCCGTACCCGGGCGTGTCGTTTCTCACGCGACACGCCGTTGCGGTGCGGAAATCCACGTGACCGCGGGGCCGGTTGGTCCGGCGCTGGTCCTAGGGTGAACAAGTGACACCCGTCAAGAACGCCGTGCGCGGCTCGCGCACGGTAACGGTCCGGCCCGAGCGGGCGACGGTCCACGCCACTCCGAGCGCCCAGGGGCCTGAAGCCGAGCGGGTTTTCCGGCGAGCGCCGGGCGTGGTGACGCAGGTGAACCCCTCCCCGGAGTCGCGGCTGCGCCGCCGGCGGGGCCCGGTAGTCCGGTTTGCGGAGGCGATCTTCGCCGTACAAGCAGGTGACTGATGCGACTTTCGATGACCGAGCGTGCCGTGTCGCGTCCGGGCTTGCCGGCCGCCGGCCTGTTTCTGGCCGTGTTCCTCGCCTACGCGGCCGGCGCACTGGTCTCGGCGGTCGCCTTCGGAGGTTCCGAACTCGGTCCGGCCTTGTATCCGCCGGCCGGCGTCAGCGCGGCGGCGCTGCTGATCAGCCCCCGCCGCCGCTGGCCGGCGGTGATCGCCGCCGTGGTTCTGGCCGAGACGGCGGTCGATCTGTTCACGGGACTGGCCCCGCAGGCGATCGTCGGTTACGTGCTGGCCAATTCGCTGGAGCCGTTGTTTGGGGCGGCACTGGTGCTCGCCGGTGGCAAGCGAACACCGGACCTGCGCCGACGCCGGGACCTATTCCTCTTCGTCGCCGGTTCGTGCCTGGCCGGCCCGTTGCTGGGTGGGCTCATCGGCGGGGCGACCGTCGCCTGGCATCTGGGTGTGTGGTGGCCGGGTGCCACCCTGCGTTGGTTCGCCAGCGACGGTATCGGTGCACTGGTGGTGGGAGCTCCGATACTGTTGTGGCCCAAGCAGTTCGGCGTGCTCAGGCAACGCCCGGTGGAGGCCTTGGCGATCCTGGGCACCGCCGCCGGGATGGCGTGGCTGGCGATCTGGACCGGGTTGCAGCCGTCATTGCTGATTCTGCCGGTGCTGGCATGGGCGGCCCTGCGCCTCGATGTGCTCGGTGCCGCTCTGGCCGGGGCGGGGATCGCGTTCGCGGCCAACCTGCGAGCGGCGTCCGGATTCAGCCTGTTCGACGACCTGGGGGTGTCCAGGGGCGGCAGGCTGGCCCTGACCCAGATGCTCATCGGGGTCAACGTGTTGCTGGCCATGCTGATCGCGCAGGAGGCCTCGGCGCGTCGGAAGGCCGCCCGGGAGAAGGCGCTCGAGCGGGCCGAACGCCGCCGCCTTCAGTCGCTCGCCCGGCTCACCCTGCAGCTGTCCTCGGCGCTGACCCCACGTGATGTCGGGCGGGTGCTGGAGACCGAGTTGGTCGCCGACCTCGGTGCTGCCGGTATCAAAGTCGGCCTGTTGACCGCCGACGGCGAGGAACTCGAGTGGCTGGCCGTTGCGGGGTACCCGCAGCAGTTCATCGCCGAATTGGGCGAGCGGTCCGCCCTCGCCGATCGTTCGGTCGCGGGGGATGCGGCCCGTGACGGCGAGCCGGTTCTGGTTCCGACGATCGAGGACTACGAGCGCCGCTACGGCGGTGCCGCCCGCCGGCTTCGGGTCAACGGGATCAACACTGTGGTCGGCTGGCCGCTGACCGCCGGCTCGAAAACCCTGGGCGCCTTCTCGCTGGCCTGGACGACGCCGCAACCGCTGAACGACGCCCAACAGGCCTATCTGTCGACGGTGGCCACCATCGCCGGTCAGGCACTGTCCCGGGCGAAGTCCTACGCCGACGAGCACGCGCGGGCGATGGTGCTGCACACCGCGGCGCATCCGGTACTTCCGGTCGACGCCCCCGGACTGGATCTTCGGGCGCTCTACCGACCGGCCGACGACGCCAACGGGCTCGGCGGCGACTGGTACAGCGTCATGTCCCTGCCCGACGGGCGAACCTATCTATCGGTCGGTGACGTGATCGGCCACGGACTGACGGCGGTGGAGGATATGGCGCAGTTGCGCAGCACCGGAAACGCCTACTCCCACCAGGGTCTCAGTGCGGATCGGGTGTTGGCTGAGCTCAACCGGTTCGCGGGTCCGCAGATTCGAGGCGAGTTCGCCACCAGTCTGGTGGCGGTTTTCGATCCCACCGAAGGCTCGCTGTCCTACAGCTCGGCCGGCCACCCACCCGCGTTGCTGAGGAGAGCCGCAACCGGTGAGGTGGTGCGCCTCTGCGGCGCCGGCGGACCCGTCCTGGGGCCATTCGAAGACGCCGAATACTGCGCGGACACCCTCGTAGTCGCTCCGGGGGACGTCCTGGTGATGTACACCGACGGCCTGGTGGAACACCACGACGAGCACGTCGAAGCAGGTATCGCGCATCTGGAGCGGGTGATCGCCGACTGGCCGCCGGAAGCGCTGCTGGACTGCGAGTCCCTGGCCGACGACGTTGCACCGTCACCGCACGATGATGACCTCTGCCTTGTCGTCGTCCGTTTCAGCTGAGCGCTGCCGGCACACGATAGGCTTCGGACATGAGCCCGCCAGGGCCGCCTACGAGCCATCCGGCGGCAGCGGAGGCAGCCGACCCGAACACCGCTGGACGTCGATCTGGTCTGGGTGACTGGATCCGGCTCTTCGTCATCGTCCTCGTGGCATTTGCGGGCGGTTCGCTGCTGGCCTGGCAGGTTTTCGGCTCGGAGGCCGGCCCGGCGTT
The DNA here is from genome assembly GCA_020438905.1 of Mycobacterium sp. GTDB lineage: Bacteria > Actinomycetota > Actinomycetes > Mycobacteriales > Mycobacteriaceae > Mycobacterium. The sequence continues at coordinate 9,105 of JAGQTQ010000077.1, read as the reverse complement.
TTTCTACCCGCCCGCCGGGGTGACCGTCGCGGCCATGATCCTCAGCCGCCGCAGGCTGTGGTCGGCGGTGGTCGCCGGCATCTTCGCCGCCGAAACACTCGTCGACATTCTCTTCCAGACCCCGCCGCTGGCTTCAGTGGGCTTTGCGCTGGCCAACACCATTGAGCCGGTCGTCGGGGCCTCGCTGGTGCTGGCCTGGTGCGGCGGCCGGCCGGATCTGGGCAAGCGTCGTGATTTCGTCGCCTTTGTGATGGGCGCGGCGATACTCGGTCCACTGTCGGGCTGCCTGATCGGCGGCTCGCTCAAAGCGGTGACGATCGACGCGGGATCGCCGTGGCTGAGCCTGGTGCTCAACTGGTGGGCCGGCGATGCGCTCGGCGTTCTGGTGGTGGCGGCTCCGATCCTGTTGTGGGCCACTCAGTCGCACTTCGTGCGGCAACGGCCGTGGGAGACCGTCGCGGTCATCGCGGTCGCGATGGCCGTCTCGTTCGCCGGATTCTGGACCGCGGCCCCGCTGGCTCTGCTGATTCTGCCGGTGCTGGGTTGGGCGGCGCTGCGGCTCGACATGCTCGGAGCCGCTCTGGCGGGCGCGGTGGTGGCCTTCCTGGTCAACGTCACGGCCACCCGGGGCCGCGGACTGTTCGCCAACATCGATGTGTCGCTGACGACCCGGGTGGCACTCACCCAGGTGTTCATCGCGACCATCGTTGTGGTGACGATGGTCATCGCTCAGGAGTCCCGCGCGCGGGAGAGCGAGGTGGAGGAACACGAGGCCGAGCGGCGGGAGCGGATCAGGCTGGAGACGCTGTCGCGACTGGCCCGCAAACTGTCTGCGGCGCTCACTCCTCAGGACATCGGCCGGGCGCTGGAGGAAGAGGTCATCGCCGAGGTCGGCGTGCAGGCGCTGAGCCTGGGAGCGGTCGGTCCCGACGCACGCACCCTCGAGTGGGTGTCGGGATATCCGCGTGTGGTGCTGGAGAAGTTCGGCGACAGCATGTCGTTGAGTGAGCGCACGGTGGCCACCGACGTGGTGCGCGGCGGGCAGCCGATCATCATCCCGACCAGTGCGGAGTACGCGCAGATCTACCCCGACAAGGTGCATTGGGCGCAGCTCAGCGGCGCCGAGTCGACAGTGGGCTGGCCGCTGTCCTCGGCCGGAAGGCCGGTCGGCGTAATGCTGCTGGTCTGGACCGATCCCCAGCCGTTGGACGCCGAGCAGCTCTACTACGTCGCCGCGGTGGCCAATATGGTCAGCCAGGCGCTGGTGCGGGCACAGGTCTATGCCGACGAGCGGGCCCGAGCGACGATCCTGCAGTCGGCGGTTCTGCCGGCCACCCCCGCTGAGATCTCCGGGCTGGACGTCTGCGTCACCTACGAGCCGGCCGACGTCGAACAGGGGCTGGGAGGCGACTGGTACGACCTCATGGCGCTGCCGGGGAACCGGACCTTCCTGGCCGTCGGGGACGTCGTCGGTCATGGCATGCCCGCGGTGGAGGACATGGCCCAGCTGCGCAGCGCGGGCCGGGCGCTGGCCCACCAGGGCATGGAACCCGCCCAGCTGATGGCCGAGCTCAACGGGTTCACCCACGATGCCAGTCACGGCAAGTTCGCGACCATGGTGGTGGCCATCTACGCCCCCGACGAGCGGTCGCTGCGCTACTGCTCGGCAGGCCATCCGCCGCCGTTGTTGCGCCGTTCGGCGACCGGTGGGGTGAGCCGGCTCGCCGATGCCCACGGCCCGGTTCTCGGACCGCTACCCGGGGCCGTCTACACCGATGAGACGGTGGCTATCGAGTCGGGCGACATCCTGGTCATGTACACCGACGGCCTGGTCGAACGCCGAGGCGCGGACATCGAGGCCGGCATTTGCTCCGCGGAGCGCATCATCGCCGGGTGGAGCCCGGACGTCGGGATCGGCACGTACTGCTCGATTCTTCAGGATCGGCTGGCGCCGAGGCCGCGCGCCGATGACGTGTGCGTCATCGCCGTCCGCTTCACACCCGACGACGAGGGGCCGCGGAAGGTCTGCGCAGGGCGGTCGGGCTCAACTTCCTGAGGCTCGGTGCCCTGAGCCTCAGGGCGCCGAAGCGAAGGTCCGCAGCCAGTCGAACCACGCGTCCATACCGACGCCGGTGCGGGCGCTGACCGGCAGGATGGTCGCGGTGGGATTGACCTGACGGACCCGCGCGGCGTAGGTGTCGACATCGGCGTCGAGATGGGGCACCAGGTCGATCTTGTTGAGCAGGACGACGTCCACCGAGCGGAACATCACCGGATACTTCAGCGGCTTGTCCTCACCCTCGGTGACCGAGTACACCATCGCCTTGGCGTGTTCGCCGACGTCGAACTCGGCCGGGCAGACCAGGTTTCCGACGTTCTCGATGATCACCAGGTCCAGGGCGGGCAGGTCCAGGCCGGACAGCGCCCTGCCTACCATCGGGGCGTCGAGGTGACACTCGCCGCCGAAGCCCTCGCTGGTGTTCAGCAACGAGATCTGCGCGCCGCGGCCGGCCAGCTTGGCGGCGTCGAGATCGGTGGCGATATCGCCTTCGATCACGCCGACGGCGAACTGCCCGGCCAGTTCGTCCAAGGTGGCCGACAGGATCGTCGTCTTGCCCGAGCCCGGTGAGCTCATCAGGTTCAGTGCGCGAATTCCGTTGGCCTCGAAGGCACTCCGGTTGACCTCGGCCAGGTTGTCGTTCTCGGCGAAAATGGCCTCGAGAACCTCGATGCGCTGCGAACCCGTGCGATAGCCGCTGTGGTCCCCGTGCTCATGGTCGTGGTCCCCGTGCTCGTGCTCGTGTTCGGTGCCGTCCTCGTGGCGGTGGAATCGACCCATGCTCAGACCCTTTCGGAGACGTCGACAGATGTCACCAGGAACTCTTCGCCGCGCACCACCGACACGTCGGCGCTTCCGCAATTCGGGCAGCACACCGAGAAGCGCGACTCGATGTCGGACTCCCGGCCGCAGGGGCGGCACGCTACCGCGGCGGCGACGAGTTCCAACTCCAACTCGGCCTCCGGCATGTCGTGATGATCGCGCACCAGGGTCCAGCAGAACGACAAGGTCTCCGGGACCACCTGACGCAGCGCCCCTAGCCGCACCCGCACCACGTCGACGCGCCGGCCGGCGGCGTGGGGTTTGACCACCCCGGCGATCGCCTGGCACAGCGACAACTCATGCATCGTCTGCACCCTACGACTACCGTTGACCAGGTGACCGTTCGGGTTCGTCTGGACATCACCGGTGTGGTCCAGGGGGTGGGATTCCGCCCGGCCGTCGCGCGGATCGCCACCGGGTTCGGCGTGAGCGGCTGGGTTTACAACGACGCCGGCTCGGTGCACTGCGAACTGGAGGGGGCGGCCGACGACGTCGAGGCCGCGATCTCGGCGCTGCAAGACAGCCCACCCCCGATGGCCCGGATCGACACCCTGACGGTCACGCCGATGGCTCCGTGCGGGGCGGTCGGCTTCGAGATCGTCGGCAGTCGGGCCCACGACGGCGCACGCACCCTGGTGCCCCCTGACATCGCCGCCTGCGGTGACTGCCTGCGCGAGATGCGCGACCCGGCGGATCGCCGTTACCGGCACCCGTTCATCACCTGCACCAACTGCGGGCCGCGCTACACCGTCATCACCGACCTGCCCTATGACCGGCCGGCCACCACGATGGCGGGGTTCGGCATGTGCGCGGCCTGCGCGGTCGAGTACCGCGATCCCGCCGACCGCCGCTATCACGCACAGACCATCGCCTGTCCCGACTGCGGGCCGCAGCTGTCCTGGCGTGGCACCGACGGAGCCGTCCCCGGCGCCGGAGACCCGATCGGCGCGGCCGCCGCCGCCTTGCTGGCGGGCCGTATCGTCGCGGTCAAGGGCATCGGCGGCTACCACCTGGCCTGCCGCGCCGACGACACCGCCGTGGTGGCCACGTTGCGGGCCCGCAAGAACCGGCCGGCCAAACCGTTCGCGGTGATGGTCGCCGATCTGGCCGCTGCCGGCGCGATCGCAGAAATCGACCCGCCCGCCGCGGCGGCGCTGACGTCATCGGCCGCACCGATCGTCCTGGTCCGGCGCCGCAACGGGGCGCTCGGCGACGCGGTGGCGCCGGGCCTCGGTGACCTGGGGTTGATGCTGGCCTACTCGCCGGTGCACCACCTGCTGTTCGACCGGTTGGGGCCCGTGCCGCTGGTGATGACATCGGCCAACCGCGGTGGTTCACCGATCGTGTTCCGCGACCGTGACCTCGATTGGATCGAGGGTCTGGCCGATGCCGTGCTCACCCACGACCGGCCGATCGCGGTGCCCTGCGAGGACTCGGTGGTGACCATCGACGATCTCGGCGGGCAGCTTCCGCTGCGTCGCTCCCGCGGCTACGCCCCGCTTCCGGCGACGGTCGACGTGCCCGGGGCCGAGGTCGTGCTGGCCACCGGCGGCGACCTCAAGACCACCTTCTGCCTGCTGGGAGGCGCGGGACCCGACGGGCGCCGCAACGCCCACCTGTCCCCGCATCTCGGCGACATGGCCGATCCCCGGACCCAGGTGTGCTTCGAGTCGGCCCTGGAGCATCTGGCGTTCATGACCGGTCAACGCCCCGATGTCATCGCCTGCGATCTGCACCCCGGCTACGCCACCGCCGCCTGGGCGCGCCGATATGCGGGCGGACGCCCGGTGCTGGCGATCCAGCACCACCACGCCCACGCCGTGTCGCTGCTCGCCGATCACCGGCGGCTGGGTACACCGATGGTCGCGCTGACCTACGACGGCACCGGCTACGGCACCGACGGCACCATCTGGGGCGGTGAGCTGCTGATGCTGGGGGAGGACCCCGCCGAGTTCGGCAGGGCCGGACACCTGGCCGAGTTCGCACTTCCCGGGGCGGAGGGCGCGCTGCGTCAGCCCGCGCGCATCGCCCTGGACCTGCTGTTCCGCGCCGGTGTCGAGTGGGCCCCGGACCTGCCGCCGGTCGCCGCGGTCGGCGCCGACGGGCTGCGGGTGCTGGCCCAGCAGATCCCGCGCGGCGTCGGCTGTGTGCCGACGACCAGCATGGGCCGATTGTTCGACGCGGTCGCCAGTCTCTTGGGGGTCTGTCAGCAGGTCAGCTATGAAGGCCAGGCGGGCGTCGAGTTGGAGAACCTGGCTCGAGGCGGCCGCCCCGCCGATCTGGATTTCGCCGTCGACGGTGCGGTGATCGACCCGGCGCCGGTGATCGCCGGCATCGTCGCCGGGTTGCGCGCCGGGGCCGACCCGGCCGATCTCGCAGCCGGTTTCCATCAAGCGGTGATCCGGGCGAGCGCGCGCGCCGCGGCCCGGTGTGCCGATCCGGCCGGGGTCGGGGTGATCGGTTTGACCGGCGGGGTATTCGCCAATCGTGTGCTGTTGCAGGGTCTTCGGGAACATCTGACCAACAGCGGCTACGAGGTGCTGACCCACCGTATCGTTCCGTGTAACGACGGCGGGCTGGCGCTCGGGCAATCCGCCATTGCCGCAGCGCTCCGGGCGAGGACAATGGGTTCAGCCACAGTGAGTTCAGCAGGGTCGAGTACCGCGCAACCGGAAAGGAACGGCCTATGTGCCTCGGAATCCCCGGCAAGGTGATCGAGATCTGGGACGAGGCCGGCACCCGAATGTCGACCGTCGACTTCGGCGGGACCACCAAGACCGTATGCCTGGCCTACCTGCCGGACATCGAACCCGGCGAGTACACCATCGTGCACGCGGGGTTCGCGATCACCCGCCTCGACGAGGCCTCGGCCAACGAGACCTTGCGGATGTTCGCCGATCTCGGAATCCTCGAGGAGGAGCTGGGAACCGCATGAAGTACCTCGACGAGTTCCGCGACCCCGCCGCCGCCAAGGCGCTGGTCGACTCCATCCGGCGCAGCGCCACCCGCACCTGGACGGTCATGGAGGTCTGCGGCGGCCAGACCCACTCGATCATCCGCAACGGCATCGACCAACTGCTCGACGGCGCCGTGGAGTTCATTCACGGCCCGGGCTGTCCGGTCTGCGTGACACCGCTGGAGATGATCGACCGGGCCTTGGAGATCGCGGCCCGCGACGACGTCATCTTCTGCTCATTCGGCGACATGCTGCGCGTTCCGGGCAGCTCCCGGGACCTGTTCAGCGTGCGCGCCCGCGGCGGCGACGTCCGCGTCGTCTACTCGCCGCTGGACGCCACCCGCATCGCCGCCGACAACCCCGACAAGCAGGTGGTGTTCTTCGGCGTCGGATTCGAGACCACCGCGCCGGCCAACGCGATGTCGGTGCTGCACGCCCAGCGGCTGGGCCTGACCAACTTCTCGATGCTGGTCTCCCACGTGCTGGTGCCGCCCGCGATGACGGCGATCCTGAGTTCGCCGACCAACCGGGTGCAGGGTTTCCTTGCGGCCGGCCACGTCTGCAGCGTGATGGGAACCTCCGAGTACCAGCCGCTGGTGGACGCCTTCGGGGTGCCGATCGTGGTCACCGGTTTCGAGCCGCTGGACCTGTTGGAAGGGGTGCGGCAGGTGGTCGGGCTGCTGGAGTCGGGCAGCGCCGAGTTGCGCAACGCCTACCCGCGCGCGGTGTGCGACGCCGGCAACGTCGTCGCCCAGCGGGCCCTCGGTGAGGTTTTCGTCGTCACCGACCGCCAGTGGCGGGGGATCGGCATGATTCCCCAGTCGGGCTGGACGCTCTCGCCGCGCTACGCCGAGTTCGACGCCGCGGTGAAGTTCGGCGTCGGCGACCTGCGGGTCCAGGAGTCCGAGCAGTGCCACGCCGGGGAGGTGCTACAGGGACTGATCAAGCCCAACCAGTGCCCGGCCTTCGGCACGACGTGCACGCCGCGAACACCGTTGGGCGCCACCATGGTGTCCAGCGAGGGGGCGTGCGCGGCGTACTACCAGTTCCGGCGGCTGGAGTCCGGGTCGCGTGTCTGAGGGTCTGCCGAACCCCGCCGAGTGGGTGTGCCCGCTGCCGCTGCGCGAGACCAAACGCATAGTCCTGGGACACGGCGGCGGCGGAATCCTCTCCGAGGAACTCATCGAGAACCTCTTCCTGCCCGCCTTCGGCACCGCCGGCGGTCCCTCGCGCGACTCCGCCGTCCTGGAGAACCCCGGCGGGCGGATCGCGCTGACCACCGACTCCTACGTCGTCAACCCACTGTTCTTCCCCGGTGGCACGATCGGCGATCTGGCGGTCAACGGGACAGTCAACGATCTGGCCTGCAGCGGCGCGCAACCCCTGGGTCTGACCGCCGGGTTCATCCTGGAGGAGGGCCTGGAACTCGAGGTGCTCGGCGCGATCGCCCACGCGATGGGCAGGGCCGCCACCGAGGCGGGTGTCGGAATCGTGACCGGTGACACCAAAGTCGTGGGCCGGGGCGGCGCTGACGGTCTGTTCATCAACACCGCCGGGCTGGGTGTGATCCCCGAGGGGGTGCGAATCGGGCCGGAACTGGCCAGGCCCGGCGATCACGTCATCGTCTCGGGCAACATCGGCGAGCACGGTGTGGCGATCATGAGCGTGCGGGAGGGAATCGACTTCGGCACCACCGTCACCACCGACAGTGCCCCGCTACACCGGTTGGTGGCTGCCATGCTCGGCGCTTCGGGCGAACCGAATGTCGTTCATGCCCTGCGTGATCCAACCCGCGGCGGGCTGATCGCCGCCACCGTCGAGATCGCCCGCACCGCTGGTGTCGGAGTCGAACTCGACGAGGCGGCCGTCCCGATTCCCGAGACGGTGGCCTCGGCGTGCGGATTCCTCGGCCTGGACCCGATGCAGGTGGCCAACGAGGGCAAGATGGTCGCTTTCGTCGACCCCGCGCACAGCGAGGCGGTGCTGGCGGCGATGCGTTCGAGGCCGGAAGGGGCCGACGCGGCGATCATCGGCCGGGCCGTCGGCGAACACCCGGGAATGGTGGTGGTCCGGACCCCGTTCGGGACCACCCGGGTGGTGGAACGCGAACTGGGCGAACAACTTCCGCGGATCTGCTGACTTGGCCGAGCCCATGGTGCCCGGCGTCACCGGAACCCTCGACGAGCGTTCCGTGGCGGCCTTGACCGGCTGGGTCCGCGCCCAGGGCATCGGGTCGGAGGTCACCGACGTCGTGCCCTTGGCCGGCGGGTCGCAGAACGTCGTCGTGCGACTTCGGATCGACGGACGTCGGCTGGTTCTGCGCCGCCCGCCGCCGCACCCGCGGCCCAACAGCGACCGCACCATGCTGCGCGAGATAGCGGTGCTGCGCACGCTGGCCGGCGGCCCGGTGCCGCACCCGCGCCTGGTCGCGGCCTGCGAGGATCCCGACGTCCTCGGCGTCGTGTTCTACCTCATGGACGAGGTCGACGGGTTCAACCCGGGCAACGAGATCACCGAGGCCTACGTCCGCGACCCGTCCTTGCGCCATCAGGTCGGGTTGAACTATGCCGCCGACGTCGCGCGTCTGGGGCAGGCGCCCTGGCAGGGCAGCCCACTGGCGGACTGGAAGCGACCCGGCTCGTTCCTGGAACGTCAAGTGCCGCAATGGCGAAGAGCGGTCGCCGCCTACCGGTCCCAGGACGGCTACGCGTTCGACTCACTGCCCGGAGTGGACGACCTGGCCGACTGGCTGGAGGCGGAGGTGCCGTCCGGCTACCAACCGGGCATCGTCCACGGCGACATCCACCTCAACAACACCATGCTGCGCCGCGAGGTGCCCGAGGTCGCCGCATTCGTCGACTGGGAGATGTGCACCATCGGGGACCCACTGCTGGACCTGGGCTGGATGCTGGTGTGCTGGCCCGTCCCGCCGAATCCGCTGGGCTCGGCCGGATACCTGGCCGAACTGGGCGGGCTGGCATCGCGCACCGAACTGCTGGAGGCCTACCGGCGGGCCGGCGGCCGGAGCGTCGAACGTCAGGACTGGTACCTGGCGCTGGCCTGCCTCAAGCTCGGCGTCGTCATCGAGGGCACCTGGGCGCGGTATCTGGCCGGCCGGGCCACCCGGGAGGCGGGAGAGCGGTTGCATGCCTCGGCGGTGACGCTGATGGCACTCGGCGGCGCGGTCGCCGCCGGCGACAACCCGTTCGTCTGACGGTGGCCGTCCCCCGCGTCACTTCCCAGGGCGAGCAGACGCAAAAGACCCCGA
>JAGQTQ010000076.1 GCA_020438905.1 Mycobacterium sp. | reverse complement strand
ACACCCGGAGTCGCCAACAACCCCGCCACCGCCGCACCCACCGCATCACCGACCACCGAAGCCACCGGAACATCACCAAGCAACGAGGCCACAAACGCCGACACCGTCACCGCCGCATACTGCTGCACCTCGGCGTCAGCACCCAACGTCGTGATCAACACGTCGATCTGCTCGCCCAACGCCGTCCACAACGTCATATCCCCGAGCAGCCCGCTCAACGCGTCGGTGGTGACGGCACCCAGACCGTCCTGAATCGCAACACTGGCCCGCAACTCCGCGATCAACGCATCGAACACCACCGTGGTGTCCTGACCCGCCACCAAAGACGACACCGCGGTGCCCACCGCCACCGCGATCGCGGCACCGAATCCCGGCTGGCCCAACACATCCGGCAACAACCCACCGATCAACGCCCCCACGCTGGCCACCACACCCGGGGTCGCCAACAACCCGGCCACCGCCGCACCGACCGCATCACCGATCACCGGCGCGACGGGGACATCACCGAGCAGGCTGACCACGAGCGCCGATACCGTCTCGGCCGCGTACCGCTGCACCTCAGAATCAGTGCCCAGCGTGACGATCAAGTCCGTGATCTGAGTTCCGAGCGCGGTCCACAGCGTCATGTCGCCGAGCAATCCGCTCAACGCGTCGGTGGTGACGGCGCCCAGACCGTCCTGGATCGCAACACTGGCCCGCAACTCCGCGATCAAGGCATCGATCACCACCGTGGTGTCCTGACCGGCCACCAAAGACGACACCGCGGTGCCCACCGCCACCGCGATTGCGGCGCCGAATCCCGGCTGGCCCAACAGATCCGGCAACAACCCACCGATCAACGCCCCCACGCTGGCCACCACACCCGGGGTCGCCAACAGCCCGGCCACCGCCGCACCGACCGCATCACCGATCACCGGGGCCACCGGGACATCACCAACCAACGAGGCCACAAACGCCGACACCGTCTCGGCCGCGTACTGCTGCACCTCAGGATCAGTGCCCAGCGTGACGATCAAATCGGTGATCTGATCCCCCAGCGCGGTCCACAACACCCAGTCACCGAGCAACCCCGCAACGGCGTCGCCGGCGAACGCCCCGACGCCCTGCTGGAACACGCTGCTGGCACGCAACTCAGCGATCAACGCGTCGATCACGGCGGTGGTGTCCTGACCGGCCACGAGCGCCGCCACCGCGGCGCCGACCGCGCCGGCGACCTCCGTGACCAGGCCGGGCTGGCCGAACAGGTCCGGCAGCAGCCCTCCGATCAACGTTCCCACGCTGGCCACCACACCCGGGGTCGCCAACAGCCCGGCCACCGCCGCACCGACCGCATCACCGATCACCGGGGCCACCGGAACATCACCGAGCAGCGAGACCACAAACGCCGACACCGTGGCGGCCGCGTACTGCTGCACCTCCGCATTGGTGCCCAGATCGGTGATCAGCCCGGAAACGCTGGACCCCAACGCCGTCCACAGCGTCATATCGCCGAGCAACGCGCTCAGGGCGTCGGCGGTGAAGTCGCCCAGACCGTCCTGAACCACGCTGCTGGCCCGCAGCGTGGCGATCAGCGCGTCGATCACCGTGGTGGTGTCCTGACCGGCCACCAGTGCCGACACCGCGGTGCCGACCGCACCGGCGATCTCAGCCCCCAGGCCCGGCTGGGCGAACAGATCCGGTACCAGTCCGCCGATCACCGCGCCCAGGTTGGCCACCGCGCCCGGGGTGGCCAGGAAACCGGCCACCGCCGCGCCGACCGCATCACCGACCACCGGGGCGATCGGGATGTCACCGAGCAGCGAGACCACAAGCGCCGACACCGTGGCGGCCGCGTACTGCTGCACCTCCGCATTGGTGCCCAGATCGGTGATCAGCCCGGCAACGCTGATACCCGCTGCGGTCCAGACCGCGTTGTCCCCGAACAAGGTGGTCAGTGCATCGGTGGTGAAGCCGTCCAGCCCGTCCTGAACCACGCTGCTGGCCCGCAGCGTGGCGATCAGCGCGTCGATCACAGTGGTGGTGTCCTGACCGGAGGCCAGCGCTTCGGCCGCCGCACCCACCGCATCGGCGATCTCGGCGCTGAATCCGGGCTGGTCGAACAGATCCGGCAGCAGCCCGCCGGCCAGCGCGGCCAGTTCCGGCACCCCGCCGGGGGCGGCCAGGAAGCCTGCCACCGCGTTGCCGGCGGCGTCGCCGATCGCCGTGGCCAGCGGATTGCCCGCCAGCATCGAAGCGACGAACTCCGAAACCTCCTGGGCCACAGCAAGTTGCAGGGCCGGGTCCACTCCCAGTCCGGTGATCAGGTCGTTCAGGGAGAGGCCGATGCCCCCCCACAGCTGGGAATCCCCCAGAATCGTCAGCACCGCGTCCGTGGCGGTCGTCCGGACGGCTCCCAGGATCGCCGTGCTGCTTTGCAGAGCCAGCACCGCGACGGCCAGGGCCGCATCGAATTCCTCTCCGGACACGACGGCCGACGCGAACTGGCCCAACGTGGTGGCGAGCGTCGGAACCACGTCCGGCTGGCTGAAGAACTCGAAGATCGTGTCCACGACTCCGGTCACGGCGGTCCCCAGAGCGGGAACGGTCAGTATCTGGACCACTGCACTGCCGACCGCGTCACCGACCAGAACCGCGGCCGCTCCACCGCCCAGCAGGGCGGCGACCGTGTCGGCGATCTGCTGGTCGGTGTAGGTCTGGATGGTGGGATCGCCGATGAGATCGGCGACCAGGCCGGACAGGGCCAGGCTGGCGCCCTGCAGGATCGATGGGCTGAACAGGGCGGTGACCAGGTCGCCGACGGTCGCGTCGACGGCGTTGAGAATGTCGTCATTGGCCTGCAGCTCCGCGATCACCTGGGGCAGGACGTCGGCCAGGGTGCCGGTCGCGGCGGCGAGCGCCAACTGGCCGGCCGCGTTGGCCAGCACGGTGGGAACCCCCGGCTGGCCGAAGAATTCCGGCAGCGCCGCCCCCAGCAGTGTGGCCACCCCCGCGATCGACGCGGAATTGGCCAGCAGCTGCTCGACCGCGTCGCCCACCGCCGAACCGACCGACGCGGCGATCGGACTGCCGGGCAGCATGTCGGCCACCATGGTGGCGACCACGTCGGCGGCCTGTACCTGCACGGTGTTGTCACCGGCAAGCCCGGTGATCAACCCGGAGAGACCGGCACCCAGCGCGGTCCAGAATCCCTCGGTGCTCAGCAGGGTGCCCACCACCGAGGTGACATTGCCGACCAGCACGTCCTGGAAGGCGGGTTCCTGCATCAATTCCGCCACGGCGGCCTGGATCTGTTCGATCAGCGGTTGCGGATCCGGGCCGACCAGGTTTCCGGCGATCGCACCCGCCGCCGCCGCGATCGCGCCGGACACATTGGGGTTGTTCATGCCCTCGACCAGCGACACCAACGCGAAAACCACGGCGCCGGTGAAGTTCGAATTGGTCAGCAGCGAGACGACCGTGCCACCGACCTGCGCGCCGACCGCCACCGCCAGCGGATCGCCGCCCAGCGTCGTAGCGACGAAGTCGGCGACCGTCTGGCTCGCGAAGGCCTGGACCGTCGGGTCGACGACCAGATCGGTAGCCAACTGGGCGATGAAATCACCGACAGCTCCGAACAGCGCGGAGCTACTGAGGAACGAGTTCACCGCCTGGGTGACGACGGTCTCCACCGGGACGACGATCGAACCGACCGGCAGGGTCGGCTGGTCCAGCGCGGCCAGCAAGGTGTTCATGACCGTCGTCGCCAGGTAGGTGCCCACCCCCGGATAGAGCATGAACTGCTGGTAGGTGGTCCCGATCAGGGTGCTCAGCGGATTGGCGATACCGGCCAGGAGGTAGGCCACATCGGCCGAGACGACCGCGGCGACCTCCGGGATGCCGGGGTTGCCCTCCCCCAACAGCGCGGTGGCGATCAACTCGCCGGCATACGTTGCCAGGGCGGGCATTTCAGGCGGCGGCGTGGTGACGAAGTCCGGCGTGATCTGGCCCAGCACGACGTTGACCGTGCCGGCCAGTGCGGCGCCGATCTGGACCTGGACCGCCGGGCTGCCGAAGAAGACCTCGAGTCCGGACAGCACGCCGTTGTTCAGCAGATAGGCGATCGCCTCTTTGATGCCCCCCTCCCCGATGAGGATGCTGACCCATTCGATGGTGCCCTCCAGCGTGAACGGCGGAATCTGGGTCAACACCGAATAGGCGATTCCCTGCTGGATGACGGGGTTGCCGAGCGTCTGCTCGACGAGATAGGCGACGGCGTTGCCGATCGTCTCGCTCAGCGCGGTGGGAGTTTCCCCCTCGGGGGTCAGAAGCGTTGCCACCTCGTCGGAGACGAACGGCAGGAACGCGGGGTCGTAGACGAGTTCGTTGAAGGCCGCGATGACACCCGGCCAGTAGCCGACCACCACATTGAGCAGGATGTTGTAGCCGACGTTCCCGATCAGCGACAGGATGTTCGACGGCAACACGATGGGAGAGGATTCCGCCACGAAAGACTCGATGGCGCTGGTGATCTGGGACTCGAACTGCTGGACGGCCCAGGCGATCGCATTCCCGGCGTAGGGATCCGGCGCCGCGGCGGCCGCCAGTGGCACGCCCGCCCCGGCCGCCCCGGCCCCATCGGCTCCTGTCCCATCGGCTCCCGCGCTGCCGAACAGCAACCCGGCGGCACCGCCGTCACCACCCGCCCCGCCGCCGTCACCACCGGAACCACCGTCACCACCGGAGCCGATCAGCCCGGCGCGACCGCCGGCACCGCCCGCACCACCGTCACCGGTCGGGCCGGTCGCCGCGGCACCGTCACCGCCCTTGCCGCCGTCGCCGAAGAACAACCCGGCCCGGCCGCCGTTGCCCCCGGCGCCCCCGTTGACGCCGGAGACCCCGGCACCGCCCGCGCCGCCGTTGCCGAACCATCCGGCCGCCCCGCCGTTACCGCCGTTGAAACCGTCGCCGCCGTTGCCGATCAGACCGCCGTTGCCGCCGTCACAGGCCCCCGAGGTGCAGGCACCGCCGTAGCCGGTGAAGCTGTAGCCGTTTCCGTACAGAATGCCGGCGTCGGGGTTCTCGGCAGTGCCGTCGCCGACGAAGAACCGAATGAACGCGGCGATCGGGTCGGCCGCTACGGGCGACGCGGATTCCGTTGCAGGGAAGTCACTTTCAGGAAGATTCACTTCGTGCGGCGCGCCATCCGGAACTGCGGCCGCCGAATCCACCGGCTCCCCCGTGCTGATCGCCGCCGCTGGAGAAGCCGCCGCCACGGAGCCACGCGACTCCCGCCGGCTCGCCCACGCTGCCACCAGCGCCTGCGAAGCCCAGACCAATGGCGTGTTGCCGGACAGCGGATCATCGACACCGGCCGAACCCGCGAGGGGATCCGAGCCGGAGACCTCGCCTTTAGGTTCCGCCGCCGTCATCACCGGCGGTTCGGCTGCCGCCACTATCGCAGTGGTCGCCTCGGTGACGCTTCCCACCGACGGCGCTTCTTCCCGCGCCGGGCCAGCAGCGGGGTCGTCGGTCAGCGCCTCATCCAACAACCGCGCATCGTCGGACGAACCGGCCTGGCCACCCGCCCCGGCAGCAAACTCAGCGGACGGCGGCGCTACCGGGTTTGCGCCGCCGGCGGCTCCCGGCTTCCGGACCGCGGCGGATGCGCCGACGGAGGGCGTGGGGGCCGTGACGTCACCGACAACCGGGAGACCCCCGTCGGGTACGTCGATGGCCGCTTCGGTCGGGGGCCGGACCACACGTGTCCGCCGATCCGGGCCCGACACACCGGAACGGACACTCGCACCCGGGCTGCTCGCCACTGGATCCGCCGAACCCGAAGGGCCACCGGCGGGCCGTTGGGCCCCGGACCGCGCACCGCCGCGCCGCCCTGATGCGCCGGCCGCAGAGTCGCTCGAGCCCGAACTGTGCGTCGATCCGGCCCCGTTCCCCGACCCAGGGTCGGCCGCGGCGACGGCCGGCAATTCCGCGATCACAACCCCGATGCCCAAAGCGATGGCCAACGCTCCGACACGTCCCACGAAGTTGGTCGCACGGGCCGCGGGCGCCAGGTGCCAGCGACCCGTGCCGTCAAGGGTCACCCGCAGCGTCCCAGCCGCCCGTCGGTGCTTGGCGCCTTTAGCCCGGCGATCTCGACGGGAGACGTTATCTGGGCACATCACCGACCTCCGTTGGCCACCTGAGCGGCGAGCCTTGTGCGGGCACGACCTCGTCACCAACGGCAAAGACCCGACAGTGATGACCTGAGGGGCACGGTGTTCCGCCACGGCAAACCACCGGCAGAAACGACCCCCTCCAACCCTGCCTTCGCCCTCGACGCAGCAAACGCTAGCCGTGAGTTATATCACACCGACCGAGGACCCCGAGCCGGTTCTGAGCCAGACGGCGCTACCTCGGCCCGGACAGGCGTCATTGTCGGCGTTTCGGCGCCGCCAAGGCCCCGGAAGTGGTTCGATGCCTCGCAGTGCTCTGTATGCCGTTCCCGGTGGGGGAGAAAATCAAATGAATCCTGATTTTTCCGCCGGCACCGCCGGCGGTGCCCTGGCGTCAGCCCCTGACGCGCCGCCCCTCATCGGCTCACCCCGGTCGGGCCGTCACCGCGCCCCGGCGGGCGGTCGCCACCGCGCGCCGGCCAGTGGTCTGCGATTTCAGGTGATGCAGTCGGTCGGCGGCACAGCAAATTTCCCCGGATCCCCCGGCATCAGGAACGTGGGCCGCGTCGGAGCCCTCGCGGTGGCGCTCGGCATCGGTGCCGGGATCGGTTCGCTTCCAGGACTGGCCTACGCCGACTCCACGGGTTCGGCGGGTGCGGCCTCCCAGGCGGACTCCTCAGCGGCGACGGGACCATCGACACGGGCACAGGCCGGGCCCCGCGCCGGTCGCGCAGGAACAACTCCGGGGGCGGCCGCGGTGAATCCTCCCGACGGCACGGCAGTCGGGTCGTCGCCGAGGTCCGGCACCCTCGACACCGTTGCGGGATCGGGCCCGAGGCGTGCGGGCTCCCCCGCGGCAAGGTCGACCCGACAGCGCAGCTCGGACTCCGCGGCCTTGGCGGTTCCTACCGAGGTGCTTCGTGAGCAGACACCGCCGCCCGCTTCGGCTGTGTCACCGGCCGAGGTAGCCAGAGCCTCGATCGGTACCGGGGCGGTTGCCGACGACGGAGCGACGACCCCGTTGATGACCGTGCCGACGGTCTCCGACGCCGTCTCTGTGCCGCCGGTGACGGTGCACGCCGCAGCCGTGCCGACTGCCGCAACGCCAGCCGATACCATGTCCGGCTGGAACTCAAAACTGTTGTCCTGGCTTGGATTTGGCGCCGAGTTGGGCAGCGGCGACGGGGACGGCCCGGGATCGTCCCCGCAGATGTGGGCCGCGCTGGGACTGGTCCGTCGGGACCTGTCCGGTAGACCGGGCGCGAGGATCACCGCCTCCCCCGCCTCGACCAGCGACCCGGTCGACCCGGCGACCACGGCGGCCCCCGCGGTGGCCGGTCTCACCTCGAAAGCGGTGACGGCGTCGGCGGCATCCGCCATCGCCATCGGTGACATCTGGTTGTTCGGTGACGGGACCGCCGAGCATCCCGACGGCGGAATCCTGTTCGGCAACGGATATTCCTGGACCGCCGAGACCTGCACCGGCGGCATCGCCTGCACCGGCGGCAACGGCGGGATCTTCGGCAACGGCGGAAGCGGCTACAACGGCGGAAACGGCGGCGCGGCCGGGTGGTTCGGCCGTGGCGGCGACGGGGGCGCGGGTGTACTCGGCGTCGACGCGGGCGCCGGCGGCCACGGCGGGTCCGGCGGACTGTTCACCGGCACGGGAGGCAACGGCGGCGCAGGAGCGGCGGCGGCCTCTGCGATGGGCAACGGCGGCAACGGCGGTAACGGCGGCAATGTGGGCATGCTCTCGGTGTTCGGCGTGGGCGGCGCGGGTGGGACGGGCGGCGCAGGCGGAACCGGCGTGTCCGGTGACAGTGCGAGCCTGGCCGGCGGATCGGGAGCCGACGGCACCACCGGCGGCAGCGGCGGTGCCGGGGGGCACGGTGGCAACGGCAGCGTCATCTTCGGCTCCGGAGGCAACGGCGGCGCAGGAGGCGTCGGCGGGGCCGGCGGCAACGGCGGCGCGGG
>JAGQTQ010000075.1 GCA_020438905.1 Mycobacterium sp. | reverse complement strand
CACTGGCCGGCGACTGTTTCGACTACCGGTGGGTCGACGACGACCACCTGATCACCTACGTCCTCGACGTCTCCGGCCACGGGATCGAGTCGGCGATGGTGTCGATCTCGGTCCACAACCTACTGCGCTCCGGAACCCTACCCGCCGCAACACTTCTGGACCCCGATCGCCTGCTGGGCGAACTCAACACGATGTTCCAGATGGATCGCCAGGGCGGCCACTACTTCACCCTCTGGTACGGGGTGTACCGGGCTTCGGACCGGACGCTGCGCTACGCCAGCGCCGGGCACCCGCCGGCCCTGCTGCTCAGCGTGAACTCCAGCCGGTTCAACGTCGCACAACTCGGCACCCCGGGCATACCGGTGGGAATGTTCGACGACACCGAATTCGACTGCGGCACCGCCGAGTTACCGCCCTCGAGTCAGCTGTTGCTCTACAGCGACGGCGCCTACGAACTCCCCCTGCCCGACGGGCGGCAGGGGACGCTGGAGGATTTCATGGGTCTGATCGGCCGGCTGGCCGAATCCCCGGGGTGGTCGCTGGCCACTCTCATCGACCACCTACGGGCTCGCACCGCCGAGGGCCGCTTCGACGACGACTGCTCACTGGTACTCATCGACCTGCGGTGAGCCCCCTAAACAGTGCACAACCGGACAAAACGAAACGCCCATCGCCGAAGCGATGGGCGTTTCCGTCGGACTTGTCCGCGTTGCGGCCTACTTGGCCCGCTCGAGGACCTCGACCAGCCGCCACCGCTTGGTGGCCGACAGCGGCCGGGTCTCCATCAGCGAGACGCGGTCGCCGATGCCGGCGGTGCCGTTCTCGTCGTGCGCCTTGACCTTCTTGGTGGTCCGGATGATCTTGCCGTACTTGGGGTGCTGCACACGCGACTCGAGTTCGACGACGATGGTCTTGTCCATCTTGTCGCTCACCACGTAGCCGATCGCCGTCTTGCGACGACCACGCGGCTTCTCGGCGGCCGGGGTGTGCTTGGGCCCCTTGGTTCCGGTATCGGTCTCGGCCATTACGACTCCTCACCCGCGGGCCCGGAAGCCAGGCCCAACTCACGTTCGCGCAGCACGGTATAGATGCGCGCGATCTCCTGACGAACGGTGCGCAGCCGATGGTTGTTGGCCAGCTGTCCGGTCGCCATCTGGAAGCGCAGGTTGAACAGCTCTTCCTTGGACTCACGCAGCTTGGTGGTCAACTCGTCATCGGTCAGTTCGCGCAGTTCGCCGGCGCTGACGCCCACTGCCATCAGAACTGCTCCTCTCTGGTCACGATGCGTGCCTTGATCGGCAGCTTGTGGATTGCGCGGGTCAGTGCGGCGCGCGCGATCTCTTCGTTCGGGTAGCTCAGTTCGAAGAGCACCCGGCCGGGTTTGACGTTGGCGACCCACCATTCCGGTGAGCCCTTGCCCGAGCCCATACGGGTCTCGGCCGGCTTCTTGGTCAGCGGACGGTCCGGGAAGATGTTGATCCACACCTTGCCACCACGCTTGATATGGCGGTTGATGGCGATACGTGCGGACTCGATCTGCCGGTTGGTGATGTAGGCGTGCTCCAGGGCCTGGATGCCGTAGTCACCGAATGTCACGCTGGTGCCACCGCTGGCAATACCACGCTGCTTGGGGTGGTGCTGCTTGCGGTGCTTGACCTTGCGGGGAATCAACATGGTTATAGCTCCTATGAATCCTGCGTGCCGCTCTCGGCGGCGGGAGCGGGTTCCGGGGTCTCCCCGGTGGCGGCCCGGCCGGCCTCGGTGCTCGTCGCGGTGGTTCCCGACGATCCGCTGCGGCGCGGGCGGGTGCCCGACGAGGGACGATCGCGCCGCGGCCGATCGCCGGCCGGGGCCGAAGCGGTCAGCTCGCGCTTACCGCCGACGACGTCGCCCTTGTAGATCCACACCTTCACGCCGATCCGGCCGAAGGTGGTCTTGGCCTCGTACAGGCCGTAGTCGATGTCGGCGCGCAGCGTGTGCAGCGGCACCCGACCTTCACGGTAGAACTCCGAACGGCTCATCTCCGCGCCGCCGAGGCGACCGGAGCACTGCACCCGGATTCCCTTGACGTGCGGCTGACGCATCGCCGACTGGATGGCCTTGCGCATCGCGCGACGGAAGGCCACCCGGTTGCTCAGCTGCTCGGCCACACCCTGGGCCACCAGCTGCGCCTGCGACTCCGGGTTCTTGACCTCGAGGATGTTCAGCTGCACCTGCTTGCCGGTGAGCTTCTCCAGGTCGGCCCGGATGCGGTCGGCCTCGGTGCCGCGGCGGCCGATCACGATGCCCGGACGCGCCGTGTGGATATCGACGCGAACCCTGTCCCGGGTCCTTTCGATCTCCACGTCGGCGATGCCGGCGCGCTCGAGCCCGGAGGCCAGCAGCCGACGAATCGCCACGTCCTCCTTGACGTAGTCGGCGTACTGCTTGTCGGCGTACCACCGGGACTTCCAATCGGTGGTGATGCCCAGCCGGAAGCCGTGGGGATTGATTTTCTGGCCCACTACTGCGAGCCTCCCTTCTTTGCCGTGGTGGCGCGACCGGCGGCCGCCTTGCTGCCCTGGGCGCGCCGGGAGCGGGTCGACTGCCCGGCCCGCTCGCCGCGCGGCGGGCGGCTTTCCACGATCACGGTGATGTGGCTGGTGCGCTTGCGGATCCGGTAGGCACGGCCCTGGGCGCGGGGGCGGATGCGCTTGGCGGTCGGGCCTTCGTCGGCGTAGACGGTGGCCACCACCAGGGTGCGCGGATCCAGACCGTTGTTGTTCTGGGCGTTGGCCGCGGCACTGGCGATCACCTTGGCGACCGGCTCGCTGGCCGCCTGGGGCGCCCAGCGCAGGATGTCGAGGGCCTCCTCGACGGACTTGCCGCGGACCAGGTCGATCACCCGGCGCGCTTTACTCGCCGAGACGTGCACGAAGCGCGCCACGGCCGTGGCAGAGGGATATTCGGTTACGGTGCTCACCGCCGCTTCGCCTTCCGGTCGTCTTTGATGTGGCCTTTGAACGTCCGCGTCGGTGCGAACTCGCCCAGCTTGTGGCCGACCATCGCCTCGGTGACGAACACCGGCACATGCTTGCGTCCGTCATGGACGGCGAAGGTGTGACCGATGAAGTCCGGGATGATGGTCGAACGCCGCGACCAGGTCTTGATGACCTGCTTGGTGTTCTTCTCGTTCTGGACGTCGACCTTCTTGAGCAGATGGTCGTCGACGAACGGACCCTTCTTCAGGCTGCGTGGCATTCTCTACTCCCCTGCCTAGCGCTTCTT
>JAGQTQ010000074.1:571-2267 GCA_020438905.1 Mycobacterium sp. | reverse complement strand
CGTCTTCGTCGGCGCCGGCGGCGGGGCGCTGCCGCTGTTGCAGAAGTCGGGCATGAGCGAGGTCAAGGGCTTCGGTGGCTTCCCGGTCAGCGGCGAGTGGCTGCGCACCAACAAGTCGGACCTCACCAGCGCCCACCACGCCAAGGTCTACGGGCTGCCGCCGATGGGCGCCCCGCCGATGTCCATGCCGCACCTGGACACCCGGGTGATCAACGGAAAGGACTGGCTGTTGTTCGGGCCGTTCGCGGGC
Organism: Mycobacterium sp.; assembly: GCA_020438905.1. GTDB lineage: Bacteria > Actinomycetota > Actinomycetes > Mycobacteriales > Mycobacteriaceae > Mycobacterium. Next base: position 2,017 of record JAGQTQ010000074.1, on the reverse strand, counting down.
TGGTCGCCGAAGTTCCTCAAGAACGGCAAGGTCACCGACCTACCGCTGTCGGTGAAACCGAACAACCTGGCCTCCATGATCGGTGTCGGGCTGACCGAACTGCCGCTGCTGAAGTACCTGATCGGAGAGCTGCTGCAGTCACCGGAGGACCGCGTCGACACGTTGCGCAAGTTCGCCCCCACCGCGGTGAGCAATGACTGGGAAATCGATATCGCCGGCCAGCGCGTGCAGGTGATCCGCCGGGACTCCAAGAAGCTCGGCGTGCTCGAGTTCGGCACCACCGTGCTGGCGGCGGCCGACGGTTCGATCGCCGGGCTGCTCGGCGCCTCACCGGGCGCCTCGACCGCGGTACCGGCCATGCTCGAGGTGATGCAGCGCTGCTTCGATGATCGCTACCCGGGCTGGGAGCCCAAACTCAAGGAGATGGTGCCCTCGCTGGGCTCCAAGCTGTCCACCGAGCCGCGGCTGTTCCAGGAGGTCTGGGACCACGGGACCAGGGTGCTCGGCCTGGACGGCCGCACGGGCGCGGTGTGACCCCTCCGCTGCACCGGAGTTGGGCGGGGGATCTGGAGGCGGCGACGCTCTACGCGCTGCTGCGGCTGCGGGTCGAGGTTTTCGTCGTCGAGCAGGCCTGCCCGTATCTCGAACTCGACGGACTCGACCTGCAGCCGCAAACCCGGCACTTCTGGCTGCAGAAACCGGGCGGCGAGGTGATCGCGACGCTGCGGCTGCTGCACGAGGACGCCGGGTTCCGTATCGGACGGGTGTGCACCCGGGCCGCTGAGCGCGGTCACGGTCACGCCGCCCGGCTGATGCGGGCCGCGCTGGCCGATGTGGGCGACCTGCCCTGCCGGATCAGCGCGCAGACCTACCTGGCCGAGATGTACGGCCGCCTCGGGTTCACCCAGGACGGCGCGGAGTTTCTCGAGGACGGTATCCCGCACGTCCCGATGGTGCGGGGGGCGCGAGCGTGAGGGTGTCCTATCCGTTCAGCGCGATCGTGGGACACGACCGGCTGCGGCTGGCACTGGTGCTGTGCGCGGTGCGCCCGGAGATCGGCGGGGTGCTGATCCGCGGGGAGAAGGGCACCGCCAAATCGACTGCGGTGCGTGCCTTGGCCGACGTCCTGGCCCAGGCCGACCCCGGCGCACGGCTGGTGGAGCTGCCGGTCGGCGCCACCGAGGACCGGGTGGTCGGATCCCTGGACCTGCAGAAGGTGCTGCGCGACGGCGAGCACGCGTTCTCCCCGGGCCTGCTGGCACGAGCCCACGGCGGGGTGCTTTACGTCGACGAGGTCAACCTGCTGCCCGACCACCTGGTCGACATCCTGCTCGACGCCGCCGCGATGGGCCGGGTCTACGTCGAGCGCGACGGGGTGTCGCACAGCTGGGAGTCCCGGTTCGTGCTGATCGGCACGATGAACCCGGAGGAGGGCGAGCTGCGCCC
>JAGQTQ010000074.1:0-508 GCA_020438905.1 Mycobacterium sp. | reverse complement strand
CGGCTGACCTACGAGGCCGACCCGGCCGCCTTCGCCGCACGGCACGCCGCTGCGGACGGCGACCTGGCCCGGCGGATCGCCGCCGCCCGGGACCGGGTCGACCAGGTGGTCCTGCCGGATGCCGAGCTGAACCGGATCGCGGCGCTCTGCGCCGCGTTCGACGTCGACGGGATGCGGGCCGACCTGGTGGTGGCCCGCACGGCGGTGGCGCACGCCGCCTGGCGTGGGGCCGACGAGGTGGCCGCAGAAGATGTTCGGGTGGCCGCCGAACTGGCGCTGCCGCATCGGCAGCGCCGGGACCCGTTCGACGACCCGGGGGTCGACCCCGCCCGGCTTGATGAGGCGATGTCGGCCGCCGACGAGGTGTCCGGACCCGACGAGGACCCCGATCCGCCGGGCGGCGGTCAGATCCCCGACGCCCCGGACCCCGGTGACGGCCGGGCCCCGGGCGCCGGCTCGGCGACGCGGCCGTCCGCCCCGCCAGCGCCGAGCTTCCGGACCCGCGCGC
>JAGQTQ010000014.1:7019-44278 GCA_020438905.1 Mycobacterium sp. | reverse complement strand
TGCGTGTCAGGGTGAGTTGAGTCCACTGGTTCATAGCAACCCGCCTGCAGGGCGAGATACGGATCGACCCGAAGATGACGATTTCCAGCCTGGCTTCGGCCGGGGAGAATGCGCGTATGGATTCACTGCATCCGCGTGCTGGTGGCCCGCAGCGGCGGCGGACGTTCAGTCCGGCCGAGAAGCTGGCGCACCTGGTGGCCTACGAGCAGGCTTGCCAGACCAATGATGGTGGCGGCTATCTTCGGCGGGAGGGCCTGTATTCGTCGCTGATCAGCGAGTGGCGCAAACAGCGTGACGCCGGTGTGTTGGAGGGCAAGCCGGCAGGGGCGAAACTGGGCAGGCTCACCGCTGAGCAGGCCGAGATCGCCCGCCTGCGTCGGGAGTTGGACACGACCACCAAACGGCTGGCCACTACCGAGGTAGCGCTGCAAATAATGGGAAAAGCTCACGCGCTCTTGGAGAGTCTCTCCGAGAGCGCGGAGCCGCCCAGCAGGCCGACCAGGCGTTGATGGATGCCTGGAATGAGTTGCGCACCAACACCATCACCACCCGGGAGGCGGCGGTGTTGACCGGGATGCACCGCTCGACCGCGACCCGGCGGGCCGCGCCGAAACCGACACCGCGTGACCCGGTACCGACCGTGCCGGTCAACAAGCTCACCGCCGCGGAGTGTGAGCGGATCGTGCAGGAGTTGAACAGCGCCCGCTTCGTCGACGCCGCCCCGATGCAGGTGTGGGCCACCCTGCTCGATGAGGGCATCTACCTGTGTTCGATCTCCACGATGTACCGGATTCTCAACGCGAACAAGCAGGTCAAGGAACGCCGCCGGCTGGCCCGGCACCGTAAAGCGGTCTGCCCGGAGTTGGTGGCCACCGCCCCGCGGCAGGTGTACTCCTGGGACATCACCAAGCTGGCCGGACCGGCCAAGGGGATCTACTACGACGCTTACGTGATGATCGACATCTACTCCCGTTACATCGTCGGGGTGCATGTCCACGCCCGCGAGTGCGGGGTGCTGGCCAAAGAGATGATGGAGCAGATCTTCGGCACCTACGGCATCCCGCACGTCGTGCACGCCGACCGGGGAACCTCGATGACCAGCAACAGCGTGGCCGGGCTGCTCACCGAATTGGGTGTTACGCGGTCACATTCACGCCCGAAGGTTTCCAACGACAACCCCTACAGCGAGTCGTGGTTCAAGACCCTCAAGTACGCGCCGAGGTTCCCGGCGCGGTTCCACTCCCTGCATCACGCCCGCGATTTCATGGACGAATTCGTCGCCTGGTACAACCATGAACACCGCCACAGCGGCATCGGCCTGCACACCCCCGCCGATGTCTTCTACGGCCTCGCCGAGGAGAAAGACACCGCGCGCCGCGCCGTCCTGGCCGACGCCCGAACGCGCCACCCCCACCGATTCACCGGCGAGGATGCACCCAAGATCATCGACCTACCCGAGACCGCGGCGATCAACCCGCCCAAACCAACCGAACAGGACGACCCAGCGACCGCCGCCTAACACCCCATGGACTCAAACACCTTGACAAATTCCGCCTCACAAACGACAAGCGCCTCACCAACGGCCACGGCCCCGCCCACGTCCTCCGGCCCCCTCGGATCGGACACCAAAGGAACTGTCATCACCGCGGCGGTCATCGGATTACTTCTCGGCGCGGTGATCGCGTTCTGGCAGTCACGGCGGCACCGACGGAAAGTCATGCCCCCCGAATGAGCCGCCCTCCGCACACTGGGCTGGCCCGTCATCGATCCGCATTCCTGGTTGGGACGTCGTCATTTCAGCGGTCTGCAGAACCGGTCGGCCAAACACTGACGTGGCGCGTGCTCGGCCGCCGTCAAACGATGGCGTCGCCAGCATGAAGTCGGTTGGTCCGCAATCCGAGATGGTCTGGAGGAACCGGCGTGTTGCCCGAGCGGCAGTCCACTGACGTCTCAGTAGGCGGTGGCGGCGCGCATAGCGTGGCGAAGCAACCAGGCCCCCCAGCTGCGACGGATCCGTCGCGGGCCGGGGCTGACTCGCGCACGCCCGGTAAGCCTGACGCCGACCGCCCCGGGGCGCATGGTCGCTCGCGGCAACTCCTGGGGCTCGCCGGGGTCACCGCGGTGCTGGGGCTGATCTACTTCGCCGACCTTGTTGTGACGTCAGGAGCGGTTCCTCGGGGGGTGACCGCGGCGGGTGTGCAGATCGGCGGCATGAACGTGGACGACGCCGAGCAGCGACTGCGCGCTGAGCTCGCCCCGCGCGCCCCGCGACCTGTGGCCATCACCGTCGGGTCAGCGCCCGGTGAGATCGACCCGACGAACGTGGGGCTGATGGTCGACTGGGCGCGCACGGCGCAGGAGACCGGTGCCCAGCCGCTCAACCCGATCACGCGCATCACGTCGTTGTTCACCGAGCGGGAGGTCGGCGTGGTCTCCACGGTTGACGACGAGGCGCTGACCGCTGCGCTGAAAGAACTCGCACCGACCGTCGACAGGAGTCCGGTCGAGGGCTCGGTCGGCTTCGTAGACGGCAGGCCGGTTCCGGTCGACCCGCGTGCGGGCCAGAAGCTCGACGTGAACGCCGCAGCCGCAACGCTGAAGCGTGACTGGGCGACGGGTCAGGCTGTGGCGCTGCCGGTCGTCGAACTCCCTGCGAGTACGACGGCCGATGACGTGGCCGCCGCAGTCGACCAGGTCGCGCGACCCGCGGTGTCGGCGCCGGTCACCGTGGTCGGCGACGGCGGCGCACGGGCCACGATCACCACGGAGGTCGTCGCCGCGGCACTGGCCTTCCGCGCCGAGGCCGGTGCGCTCGTACCGGAGATCAACCTCGCCGCCATCGCCGATGCGCTCCGACCGCAGCTCGCCGCCTCGGAGATCCCGGGCCGCGACGCGGCGCTCGACTTCGCGTCCGGGACGGCGGTGGTGGTGCCGTCGCAGGACGGTCGGGGCATCGACTACGAGACCACGCTGGCGGATCTCCCATCCGCGTTGACCGGCACCGGTGATCGCGAGATCGCCGCCGTGTACGCCGACCAGCCGGCACGATTCACGACTGCGGATCTAGAGGCACTCGGCGTCCCAGGTGTCATCGGCGAGTTCCAAACCAGCGGATTCGCCACCGACTCCGGGGTGAACATCAAGCGCGCAGCGGGGCAGATCGACGGCGCGGTGGTCGGGCCGGGCGAGACGTTCAGCCTGAACGCGGCGACGAACCCGCGCAGCACCGCGGCCGGCTACGTCGAGGCGGGCGTGATCGAGAACGGCCGCCCGGCGCGCGGCGTCGGCGGTGGCGTCTCGCAGGTCGCCACCACGTTGTTCAATGCCGCGTACTTCGCCGGCATGGTTGACGTCGAACACCAGGAGCACAGTTTCTACATCAGTCGTTACCCGGCGGGTCGGGAGGCGACTGTGTCCGGCGACGACATCGACCTGAAGTTCCGCAACGACGGTCTGGCGGCGGTGTTGATCGAGACCGAGTGGACGCCCAGTTCGGTCACGGTGCGACTGTCGGGGGTCAAGCGCTTCGAGGTGACGTCATCTCAGAGCTCACGGACCAACGCGACGACCCCCAGCACGGTGACCATTCCTGCTGGCCAGCAGTGCAGCACCAGCGGCGGAACGTCCGGGTTCACCATCACCGACACCCGCACACTGCGCGAGATCGCTACCGGGGCAATCCGTACCGAGACGCACACGGTTCGGTACGACCCCGCGCCGAAGGTCGTGTGCGGGGCTGAGCCAGGGAGTACACCTTGACATCGATGTTGAGCATCAGGTGCTCGCCCACGCATGGGTGCCGCCGCGGGACGTTCTCAACGCCTTAATAGCTGCCGCGTCAAAGCAAGAGCGGCGCCGCATTCTCGGACGCCGATGGAAGCGGATGTTCGCGGCGTGTCGTGAGGCGTCGAAACTACCTCCGAGGACGACGTCATTGAGTACCGGGGTCTTGCACTGAAAGTGATCGACATGTTGGTGGACGGGCATCCAGAAGGGGCTCAAGCACTCGCTGCCAATTTACTCGACTCCATGTTGCGGGAGACACTCGACAAACAATCTGCCCGCCAAGTGACCGATCAGAGCGAGAGGCTTTCAATAGACGCCCTGCCGTTGCAGGCGTCGATGGTATTCGGCGGAATCTGGTTCTCCCACACCGAGTTCCGCAGTAGTCGGGGCAACGCCACCCCACGCGGTTTCAGCCGACATGGCAACGTCCCCAGCAACCTCGGCTACAGAACAGTGGGCGCGCTTTCTGCGACGGGCCGTACAGCTGAATCAGTGTTGTGCCAAGCGAAGATGCAACGGCGACCCGACGTACCACCGTCGCCGATGGCCGGCCGCTATTCCCTCAACGCTTGTTGAATCGCCGCCGACACATCCTGGTAGCTCTTGAATTCCAAGCGATGTCCATCGAGGAAAAAGGTCGGAGTGCCCTGGACGCCGAGCGCTTTACCGTCGGCGACGTCCAAGTTGATGCGATCGAGTGTCGCGGGGTCGTTGTAGGCCGCATCGAAGGCGGGCATGACGAGACCGAGTTCACTTGCAAAACTGCGGAATATGGAATCGGCTGGTTTCTGCTGCTCACCCCATTGACTCTGTGTCTCGTACATCTTCTTGTACATCGGCTCGAACTTGCTCTGCTGGGCTGCCGCCTCGACCGCGCGGGCAGCCCGCTCTGCGTTGAAGTGAGACGGGATGGGGAAGTAGCGGACGACGAAATTGACGCGGTCCCCGTATTCGGATCGAAGTTTCTCGACCATCGGGAAGGCCGCCCGACACCCCTCACACTCGAAGTCGAGGAACTCGACGACGGTGACGTCACTGTTCGGCACTGTGTTGAGGCGGCGGCTGTTGTCGCGAACCAGTTGCCCCACGTCATCAACCTGCACTTGCGATCCGGCGGAGGCGTCTCTATCTCGGGCCGAGAGGTAGACACCCGCGCCGATAACGAGGGCGACGACTGCGAAAGCCGTCAGCAGAATGCGCGTGAAAGGTGCCATTCGAGCAAGTCCTTCGTAGAAATCAGTGAACCTCTGATCTGAGGCAGGGCAGTGGGCCGTGCCCCCATGCCGGGTAGCGGGCTTGCGGGGATGCGTGCCGGCAGCAACTATATACGTAGATAGACCGTAGTTCTATCGGCGCGGCGGTGGATGGACAAGAACGAGATCAGGAAGGATCAATTTCCTCATCCCCCATAAGACTGTGGACATACTGTGCCCACTCGCCATGGCGGCCGGCATGGCCATCATGTTCGCAGTCATGCTCTGACGGGCATTTTCAGGCTGCGCAGCCGTCGCTGGGGCGCAGGTGTCCATGTCGACGTCCCCGAGAAGCCTTCTCGGGCAGCACGATCTCATCGGAGTCCGCGATCACAGTCTGGTCGGGATGATTCCAATCAGGGCGGCCCCGCCGCCACACGATCCAGGCGAATAAGCCCCCGGCGGCGAGCGGAGTGGGTGAGGACGCGGTCGGCAGTGACTCGGCCGGCGATGGCATCGGTGACTACATAGACCGACAGGACCGCGGTGAACGCGCCGAGAATCCAGGTCAGGCCTCCGCGACCGGCCGACCCGCCGCTGCAACCATCGCGACACCCAAGGCCGCCGACCAGGCGGGTGGATTTGTTGAGAACGTGGGTGGCCATCGCCGCGTGGGGATACCGAGGTGGGCTCCCAAGCCTTGGGTGACTGCCAGCGTGGACTCGCACGCCGATCACACCCGGTGACCTAGGAACCCGATGAAGAAGCAGTCACTGATCGCAACGGCACGGCAACTTCTCGCTGATGCCGTCACGGATGTACTGCAGGGGAGGGTGCGGCTCAGCACCGACGAGACCTCGTGTGACGGGATGCCCGGGCGATCTTCTCGAAACTCTCTCGCCTCGACACCGCCTCGACGCTGTCGCGGATTCACCGCGAGAGTGCTGTGCACGAGGGCAAAGACTATCCTTGGGTCGCGTGTCTGGTTCGCAGGTCGCCACCCAAACTGTGCGGTATCGGGAGCGGCTGTGGGTGCCGTGGTGGTGGTGGCCGATCGGCCTGGGTTTGTCGGCCCTGCTGGCCGCCGAGGTGAACATGGGCGTCCGCAATCTTCCCGACTGGCTGCCCTACGCGATGCTGGCCCCGGCGGCCATCGGCGTATTGCTGTCGCTCGGGCGGATGGAGGTGCAGGTCATCGGCGCGGGCGCCGAGGTCGAACTGTGGGCTGGGCCGGCCCACCTGCCGGCCTCGGTGATGACGCGATCGGCAGCCGTCCCGCGCTCGGCGAAGTTCGCCGCCCTGGGCCGTCAGCTCGACCCGGCCGCCTACGTGTTGCACCGCAACTGGGTGGGTCCGATGGTGTTGGTCGTCCTGGACGACCCCGACGACCCGACGCCGTACTGGCTGGTGAGCACCCGCCACCCCGACAAAGTGCTGTCGGCACTGCGCGATGGTGGTGAAGCCGCCCATGCGGGAAACCGCTGATCAAGCCTCGTCGGGCGAAGTCCCCGAACTCTGATCCGGGCCAATACCGAAGCAGGTGTTCGGGGCCCAGCCGGTTTCAGCGACGGCTTTGGTGCGTTGGGCGGCCGCCGGCTCTGGTGCCGCCGCCGACACCCGAACGTCGACGGGTGGACCCGGTGCCTCGCGGCGTAGCTCGCCGCGGCGGAATTGCCCGATCGGATCGCGGCTGTGCCTACCCCTGCCGCGAAGGTCCGCTTGTTCTGATCCCTCGCCGGGTGGGTTCTGGTCGCCGAGGGCGTCGATCACGGCTTGCAGTTTGATTGTGAGCTGTTGGGCGGAGACTCATTGCTGCGAGTCGCGCCGTACCTCCGTGGCCGCGGTCGAAGACGACCACGGTGTGGGCCAGTGCGCCGTCGACGAAGTAGGCGCGGCAGTCGAAGTCGTCCTGGATCGTGGTGCCGACTTCGCTGGGAGCGTTGGCCATACCGGACACGTTCAGCACGCTGATACGCGCGAGACGTCGACGCCCTTGAGCGGCTCGCTGGCGGTCAGCGAGGAAGAAGTCCCGACCGTTGATGTCGAGAGTGCTGGTTTCGGTGTGGACATCAGAGATCGTGGCTGTGTCGGGGAGACCAACCGCTTGAGCACGTCGGACTGGCAACGCTGTTGAGCTAACTGGTCGGCAGAGGGGGCAGAGTCGGCGGGCTTTCCCAGCCGTAGCGCGCCGGTGGCCACCGCTATGGTGCCCAGGGCCGCGCCGACCGCGATCACGGCGGCGGTCAAACAGCCATGGGCGCCGACTCGCCGGCCGGTCACCGTGGTGCTGGCCCACCGGCTCCCTGCTTTCCGAGCGAAAGTGGCGGTGGGTCGCCGACGAACAGTGCCGGAGCCTGTTGGGTGGTCGCGTCGGTTGCACCGCCGGCCAGCCACTGCGGCCAGGGCACTCCCCAGTCGCCGTTCTGCCATAATTCCAGCGGCGCCCCGCCGGTGTTACGGACCTCGACGACGTCGCCGGGCTGGGAGAAGTCGTAGAACCAGCGTGCGTTGTCGGCGCTGAGGTTCAGACATCCGTGGGAGAGGTTGGTGTTGCCCTGGGCCCAGACGGTGTCCTCGAGTTGGTGAAGGTAGATGCCGTCGGTGCTGATCCGGGTGGCCCAGTTGATGGTTTGTTTGTAGCCCAGCCGGGAGTTGATCGGCAGCCCGTAGGTGGAGGAATCCATGACGACGGGGTTGGCCTTGTCCATCACGGTGTAGATCCCGGGTTGGGTCCAGAAGCTGATGGTGCGACCCCCGATGGTCTCGCTGCCGCCCATGCCCATCGACGTCGGCATGGTGCGCACCAATCTTCCGTTGCTGAACACGCTGACCTGTTTGGTGATGTCATTGGCGATCGAGACGTGTGCGTCGCCGATGCGGAACGTCACGCCGGCGTCGGCTTGCCCGTAAAGCCCCCCACCGAGGGGGACGCCGTAGATGTTGGCCGCGACCGTGACGGTCGTTCCCGGGGCGTAGTAGTGCTGCGGCCGCCAGTGCGCGGTCGCGTCATTGACCCAGGTCCACGCGCCGTCGACGGGCGGGCTGGTGGTGACCCGCAGGGTGCGCTGGGCGGCGGCGCGGTCAGGGATCGGTTCATCGAAGCGTGCGACGACGACGGTCCCGATGCCGTAGGTCCCACCCTCGCCCAGATCCTGGTTGCCGGTGGTGGTCAACCGCACCGCGGCCTGATTGCCGGGCACCAGCGTGGTGAAACTCGACACCAGGGCCCGGGTGACGTCGTCGGCGCCCAGGCCGGTGGCGGTGACGGTGTAGGTGCGCCCGTATCCGAGCGGCACCGTGGGTTTCCACACGGTGTTGTCCGGGGTGGTCACTCCCTCGATGGGCTTGCCGGCGTCGTTGACCATCCTCACGCTCAGCAGACTTCCTGCGGTCGCGGTGACGGTAACCGGTGCGAGCGGATCGACGTTCTGCGCACTCGGTGCAAGGCTCATTGACAGTTCGACCGGAGCCGGCGGCACCACGGCGCGGGAGGCCAGAGGAGCCGACTCGGCGCGATGGGCACACAGCAACGGCGGGCAACTCAACGCACTGGGCATCGCGACCACCACGGCGAGCAGGACCGCCAGGTGCACGACCAGTAGCGCACGCCGCCGCAGATGCCTGGCTCCTGCTATCGCGGTAAGACGGCCCATACGTAACCCACCTCATCCTCCGAAAAGCATGTAGAACCTGTTCACCGTGTAAGCGGCGCCCAACAGCGTCACGGCGAGTTGCCCTGTCCGTTGCTGGTCGACCGGTATCACCCTGCAGCGCTTGATCACGAACGAAACCCCGCAGACGCGCTCCGCCACGACGCCGCCGACCTCCATTGTCCACAGTCGCGCCGGGTCATCGAGAAGGAGTGCACGACTTCGCCAGAATCCAGCCCGGCTGGGTACGGATCCAAAGGAAGCTCGCACAGTCTTACGCCCGCCCGCTCTCCACGTTCGACGACGTCAGAAATGTGGGGCGAATGTATTCCCCAGCCGTGCTTGCGGTGACGCCGCCCTGCCCTGGCTGGGCGGTTGAGGTGGTGCCGGAGTGATTCACCAGTCACCGTGACGAGCACGTCTGATCTGACCGACGGTGCAGTGCGCGAGGCGGTGGCGGCCGCGGGTTACGACGTCGGCACGCCCTCGCACTGAGGGCAATCGGCACCGTCACGGTGAAGGTGGCACCCCGGCCGGGGCCGAGGCTGGTCGCGCTGATGTGGCCGCCGTGGGCTTCGGTCAACGCTTTGGCGATCGCCAGTCCGATACCCGATCCGCCGTGGCCGCGGTCGCGGGCGGAGTCGGCGCGATAAAATCGTTCGAAGACGTGCGGCAGGTGCTCTGCGGGGATCCCGTCGCCACCGTCGGTCACGGTGATAACCATCTCCTGGCTGCGCCGGGTAGCGGTGAGAGTGACGTCCCCGCCGGCGGGGCTGTGCCGCAGGGCGTTGTCGAGCAGGTTGCCCATTATCTGAGTGAGCCGTTGCCGGTCGGCCCAGATCCGTGCGATATCACCGACGTGGGTGTGCAGGGCAACCTTCTTGGTGGCGTAGCGGTCGGCGAACACCGCCCACAGTGCGGTGAGGAGTTCGGCCGTGTCGACCCATCCTGGAGTGATCGCGGTATGGGATTCCTCGGCGTGGGCCAGGGAGGCGGCATCGACGGAGAAGCGCACCAGCCGACCGGTCTGCTCGCGCAGCATCGCAATTGTCTGGGGGTCAAGGGTTTTGATCCCGTCCTCGACGGCTTCGAGGTAGGCCTCGAGCACGGCCACCGGGGTGCGGATCTCATGGGCCAGGTCCCCGAACATGCGGCGTCGGGTGGATTCCACCGATTGGAGGCGCTGCGCCATCTGGTTGAACGCGCCGGCCAAGTCGTCGAATTCGTCTCCCAGTCGCGGCGAAGCGACGCGGATGTCGTAGCGGCCCTCAGCGATCGCCGATGCCGCTTGCGACAGTTCGACGACGGAACGGTGCAGGCGCCGGCTCAGATGGGCGGTGACGACGAACGCGGTCGCGGCGGCCACGGTGATCGCCACCGCGATCGACAGCGCGGTGACGTGCTGGTAGGCCTGCTCGGCATGGAACTGCTCGTTGGAGTTGTGCGCCACCCCGGCCTGGCGCAGGTGCTCGCGGAACAGCGGCGGCCCGACCACCGAAGCGACCACCCCGGTGGTCACCCCGCCGGCGAGCAGCACCAGCGTCTGGGCGGCCAGCAGCCGCCCGCGCATCCCCATTCCCGGTCGCGTCGTCATCGCCTGGTTCCCATCCGGTAGCCCACCCCGCGGACGGTGAACACGAACCGCCCGGTGGCGGGGTCGTCGCCGAGTTTGCGGCGAAGGTGCCCGACGTGGACGTCGACCGGGTAGTCGTTGCCCACCCAGGCGCCCCACACCGGGTCGATGAGCCGGCGGCTCCTCCACACCGCACCGGGGCGCGAGGACAACACGGCCAGGATGTCGAATTCGTTGCGGGTCAACGGGATCGGGTCCTCGTCGAGGAATACCTGACGGCTCGCCACCTCGATCGACAGCGGCCCGGGCTGAACGGTTTGGCGAGGTAGTCATCGGCCCCCACCGACAGCCCGACGATGGTGTCGATCTCGGTGTCATGGGCGGTCAGCATCACCACGAAGGCATCGGAGAATGTCCGCAGTTGCCGGCACACCTCCAGCCCGTCGATACGCGGCAACCCCAGGTCCAGCACCACCACGTCGGGGTCGACCTCGCGGGCCACCGCCAACGCCTCAGCCTCGCCGTGGCAGACCGTCACCTTGAAATGATCGCGCTGCAGATAACTGGCGACCACGTCGGCCGGGGCGGCCTCGTCATCGACCACCAGCGCGCGATAGCCGAGGTCAGCGCCGCTCGGGCGAGGCCGGGTAAACGATCCATCCTCGTATCGTGCCGCGCGGGCCGCGTCATACCGCGTCTTGAGCGAATCTTCACACAACCAACACCAAACCACCGCACGCCCCGGGGCGGTGACGACGGAAAATGCTTCTACTACTAACCCATGTAGTAGAGCAGTAGTTACCTAGGGTTGGTTGGGGGGTCGGTGATCTCGGCGGCTGGACGTCTCGACCGCGTCGGGAGGCCGCGAATAACGCTTGCTTAACAACTTATGGTGCTGCGGTGCGTCCGAACCATCCGCCGCTTGGTCGTCCATAGTGTCGTCACAACTGCGCGGTGTTGGCCGACAAGCCAGGTGTCCCGACAACCCGGATGGAGCGAGACTGTGCCAAGGAGTCCGAGGAGAGCTCCGTCCGTCTTGGCCGTTACCTTGCTTCTGCTGGTCGCTACTGGCTCAACCCAACCCCTGGCCCGCGCGGGCTGTGAACCGTCCACTGCTGACTGCGGCTTGAGCCAGCGAATCGCCGCCGCAGACACATACCTTGCCGGCCGCCCCGGAACCGTCGGCTATGTGCTGCGTGACCGAGCGACCGGAATGAAGTTCCGCAACGCCAACGCCGGCTTTGCCATCTGGACTGCGTCGACGATCAAACTGGCGATGGTCGCCGATTTGCTTGCCCGCGAGCGCGTGGGCGCCCTGCGACTCACCGACGCCGACCGTCGCCTCATGGCGGCCATGCTCCGCCACTCCGACAACGAGGCCGCGGATACCCTGTGGTCGCGGTACGGCGGACCGACCCACGCATTCAACACCAACTTCCCGCGCTACGGCATGGACAATGTGCGGCCACAACCAGGCTTCGGGGACGTCTTCCCGGACTGGGGATTTCAAAAAGGCACCGCCGACGACTTCGACGCTCTCATGAACTTCGTTCTCACCGGCCTCGACCGGCCCGACGCAGCCGCGGTGGTCGCTGAGATGCAGCGCGTCGACGGCCGCCAACAATGGGGAGTTTGGGGAGCCGGACCGGCGATGAGTCCCGGTAACAAGAACGGTTGGTCACAGGAGGAAGGCGGCTGGGTGGTCAACACTGTCGGCTTCGCCGGACCCCAACAGCGTTACACGCTGGCGGTCATGAACGCCCTCGGCGACGAAGGTGGCTACGACGACGGCATTACGACGACAACAGAACTCAGCCGCATCCTGCTCGGACCTGGCAACTAAGACCACCCCATTACGGCGCACCGGCGCGAATCTCGGATTCCCCAACCTTAGGGATCGGCCATCGACTACACGCCGACGCAGAGGACGACTAGCGCGTGCGAGCCACGGCAATGGCGCCGCTGGATGCCCCGACTGCTGTGGGCACAGCCACACGAGCGCGCGCCCTGTGCAGGAGACCGGTCGCTCTCGCGACGGATGGGGGGATCTGCCATATAGCGGCGAGCTTTCCTTGCCTACGCGAAGCAGATCAAAGCACCCGACAGAGATAGCACCGCGATGGTCGCCGGTGTCGCAGACATCGCTACAACGGCACCGCAGAGCGCGAAGCAGGACCGGATTCGGGCGAGGCCGCCGGGCGGGTCTGACAGGCGCTGGGCGCGGGCCAGCACGGCAATTCCTGCCGCAGCCAAACCGTGAGCCGGCGTGCCCGCGCCGGACAGAGTCAAAAGCCCATCGAGGAGAGGTCGGCGCCCATAGGCGCGGGCGGCGGCATCGTCGGCGCACATCTCCAGTAGAGAACTGACGTGCATCGCCGCACCGGCGAACAGTCTGATGGTGGGAAGAGCGGTAGTGAGCCCGCGCACGGCGGCGACGAGGTATGCGTGACGCCCCTTGAGGTGAGCACGTTCGTGAGCAATGACAGCGTTGAGTTGGCGTTGGTCGAGCGCGGTCAACGCTGCGGTGGTGACAACGATCGCCGGCGGCCGACCTGCGACACAGTAGGCCGCAGGTGTGGGCGCGTCTATGACGATGACATCGCTTCCGATTGGTCTGCCGACCAGACGCACGCCATCAGCGTGGGCGAAGGTGTGGCTGCGCATCCGGCTCAGCGCCCGGCCGAACCGCATGCTAGCTGCGATGAGGCTCGCGACTGTGAGAGCCATCGCTGCGATCGCGACGACTTGGGCCACTCCGCCGCCGTGCCCCAGTGCGATCGCGCGAAGGCGCTCCAGGCACGACACCAGTAGTTCGTCGGGGTTGTCCCAGTGCCCGGCGGCCTCGACGAGCAGCAGCCCGACGACGGCAATTGAGCAGCCGATCACCGTCACGATGGCCGTCAGCCAGGCGGTGATCGCCAAGCGCGGCGCCCAGCCGACTGCAGTGATCCGCACCAATACCGTGGGCCCGATCATCAGGACGGCGGCAACGTAGAGCAGCAAGGCTGCAGCGATCGTCACCGTCGACCGGTCTTGCCCGACAGGCGCCGCAGGGCGTTACGCAAACTTGCGGACTCCTCCGCGTCGATCTGCGCCACAAAGTGGTTGAGGACCGCCTCTGAACGTCCCCCTCCGCTCAGCGCCTCCAGCATCAGTCGCGCGCTGTGTTCCTCGCGCGTGAGGGTAGGCCGGTAGCGGTAGGCCTTGCCGTCGCGTTCCCGCGATAGCCAGCCTTTGCTGTGCAGGTTGTCCATCGTCGACATCACCGTCGTGTAGGCGATATGTCGCTCGGCGCCCAGCTCGTCGAAAATCTCCCTGACCGTGGTGGCGGAGTCGGTCCCGCGATTCCACAGACGGTCCATGACCGTCGCTTCGAGTTCCCCGAAGCCGCGCACCCGAGCCATTGTCGGACCTCCTGACCTAGTCAGTAGGTAGCTTACGACGTCACGCGTCGCCTCGGGTCTGTCGACGCGCCTGGACCCAGCCAGCATGGCATTGGAGCCGACGCTTGCGAAACAGGGTTGCACTTCTGCCGCCGGGTGGCCGTAGATGCGGCGGCGTTGTCATAGCTGCCAGTCCTGCGCTCCGTCGTTTTCGTTGTAAACACCGGTGGAGTTCCGCACAACGACTGGGTCGCCGCTTCCGAAGGTGTTGAAAAACCATTGCGCATTGCTGGGACTCAGGTTGGGACAGCCGTGGCTGACGTTGCGACGGCCTTGGTCTGCCACCGACCAGGGTGCCCCGTGGACGAAGATGCCGGCGTTGTTGATCCGCACAGCGTGCCGGACTTTGATTTTGTAGCCTTCGGCGGATGTTACGGGAACGCCGTAGGTCGAGGAGTCCATCACCATGTCGGCGAACTTCTCGAGAACGTAGTAGGTCCCGTTAGGTGTCTCATAGCCCGGTTTGCCCAGGGATACCGGCATCGTCCTCTCCAGGGCGCCGTTGCGGGTGACTTTCATTTGCAGGGTCGCGTTGTCGATGGTCGCCACCAACGCATCACCGGTGCGAAAGCTCGACTTCGTTCCGCCCGCGTCGATGGTGACCGCGGTGTTGGCCGGCCAGAATTCCATCGGACGCCATCTGAGTTGGGTGGTACTCATCCAGTAAAACTTTCCCGCAACGGCGGGGGTTGATGAAATGCGGACAGCCTGTTCAGCGAGACCGCGCTCGGTGATCGGAATCTGAAAATTGATGATGATGGGCTTGCCAACGCCAACAACTGCGCCGTTCACGGGGTTGAACGTGGGGGGAGCGAAGACCGGCGGTCCCAGGTACGGGTCCGGATTCTGGCCGGCCGCTGCTGTTCCTGGTGTGGTCATTGGCGGCCCCAAGGAGGCCCCGGGATCGGCCGGATCCGATGAAGCGGGAGCGGGAATCGTCAGGATGTCGCTCGGTGCAGGTTCTGGAAGTCGCGGTTCGGCTGCAGCCGAGGTCGTGATCGGGAGCGCTGTCACCGCCACGATAGCGACGAGAACCTCGACGATCGCGGTCCTAAGCCGGCGCCGCAGGATGCCACCTCCCATCGGGTGAGACACCTTTCCCTTGTTCGCCGACCGCTTACGGGGCTGGCAGGCCATCGTATCTACGTAGCGGCATAGTAGATGCTGAACTTCCTGAGGTGCTAGTGCCGCTGCCGGTCGGCCCCCGCGGTGTGGTCGCCGGTCACGACTTCTGGTTGAGGGCGCGTTCGACCGCCGCCGACAGCTCCCCGTAGTCGTTGAGCTTCAGCCTGTCCCCGTTGAGGAAGAACGTGGGCGTGCCCCTGACGCCGAGGGCCTTGCCGTCGGCCACGTCGAGTTTCACCCGCTCGAGCGTTGCGGGGTCGCTGTAGGCCGCGTCGTAGCGGGCCACGTCGAGACCGAGCTCGGTGGCAAATTCCCGGAACAGTGAGTCCGCGGGTGTCTGGCGCTCGCCCCATTCGGTCTGGGTCTCGTACATTTTCTTGTACATGGCCTCGAACCTGCTCTGTTGGGCTGCCGACTGAACCGCACGCGCCGCCCTTTCGGCGTTGAAGTGCGACGGGATGGGGAAGTAGCGGACAACGACGTTGAGCCGCTCGCCGTATTCGCTGCGCAGCCGCTCGACCATGGGGAAGGCGGCGCGGCACGCCTCGCACTCAAAGTCCAGGAATTCCACCAGGGTGACGGCCTCACGTGACGCCTCGCCGAGACGATGGCTGTTGTCGCGGACCAACTGACCTGGTGGGCCGCTGTCGGATTGAGTGGTGGCAGTGTCGTCGCCCCGAACGGACAGATACACGCCCGTTCCTACGAGCAGGGTGATGACCGCGAAGGCCGTCAGAAGGATTCGCGTGACAGGGGCCATCGGTAAATCCTCCAATGACGTCGGCGAGAAGCGGTCCCGGGCTGTTGGTCCGGCGGTTACACGCTGCGCAATCCTGGGCCCGCGCGGCATGGCCCCGATGATATACGTAGCGGCAGCGTAGATGATCATAGCGAGTACTTCGGCCGCTGTTCGACTCGAAATCCCCAATGCCAGAACCGTTTAAGGGTGATGGGCAGTTCCCCCGTCGTGACGGTACCGCCGCCATCCCGTGACGCAAACGATGTTCCCCCGGGGGCGGACGGGACGTACGTTACAGTTGATACGTAACAACTACGTACGTAACCACTCAGGAGGAACTCATGCGATCAGGATTCGCTCATGTCGGGGCCATCAACCTGACGGGCATCCCAGCTGCGATCCTGGCCGGCGGACTAGCGCTGTCGGCGGCCGTCTACACCGCGCCTGAGGCGAGCGCCGCCTGCGTGGGGCAGTTGGACCCGGTCACCGGGAACTGCTGGACCGTCGAAAGCCGTAATCGTCTGGGGGCGGCAAACGGCGCCGCAGGCTGCCGCCCCGGTGAACTGGGAAACTGCCGTGCCGCGCAGCAGAACGCCACCAGGCCGCGTGCGACCTTGCCCTCGCCGGCGGATCTTCCGATCTCCAGCCTCACGGTCCGGGGGGGCAGCCGGTAGCACACACCTGCTCCGGTTCGGCGCCATCTCATTCGAATTCCGTCGCCGTCGTCTCGGCGATGGTTCACAGAAAGTGACTCCATCATGAACGAAGGCTCACAGAAGGAACGCACCCGACTTCCCGGTCGGGCCTCCGAAAGCTGTGCTGAACCGCGCGCGTCGCTCCACGAATCGCTCGCAATCCTCCGGGGGAACGTGCGACACGACCTTCCCGCGTCGCTCGTGGTGTTCCTCGTCGCGTTGCCGCTCTCTCTGGGTATCGCTATTGCCTCGGGCGCACCGCTGATGGCAGGCCTGATCGCCGCCGTCGTCGGCGGTATCGTCGCGGGGGCGATTGGCGGGTCCCCGCTGCAGGTCAGTGGCCCCGCCGCGGGCCTCACCGTCGTGGTGGCCGAGATCGTCAACAAATTCGGCTGGGAGATGACCTGTCTGATAACCCTCGGCGCGGGCGCGCTGCAGATCCTGTTCGGTTTGAGCAGGCGGGCGCGCGCTGCCCTTGCCATCGCACCGGTAGTGGTTCACGCCATGCTTGCCGGCATCGGGGTGACCATCGCCTTGCAGCAGTTCCACATTCTGCTGGGCGGTACATCGCAAAGCTCTGCCTGGCAGAACCTCACGGAGCTGCCGCGATCGGTCCTCAACCACCACCTGTCCGACGTCATCATCGGCGCCGTGGTGATCGCGCTCCTCGTGTTGTGGCCCAAGCTGCCAGCGAAGGCGCGCGTCGTCCCGGGAGCTTTGGCCGCCATCACCGTGGCGACGGTGTTGGCCGTTGTCACCGACTCACCGGCGGAGCGAATCTCCCTGACGGGTGACTTCTTCCAAGCATTGAGCCTGCCAACGCTAACCGGACCCGCCAATGGTGATTGGCCGGGCGTGATCTTCAGCGTGCTGACTGTCGCGCTGATCGCCAGCGTCGAATCGTTGCTGTCCGCTGTGGCCGTCGACAAACTCCACTCAGGACCACGAACCAACCTCGATCGCGAATTGCTTGGTCAAGGTAGCGCGAACGTGGTGTCAGGCTTCCTGGGTGGTCTACCCGTCACCGGGGTCATCGTCCGCAGCTCCACCAACGTGGCCGCCGGCGCACGAACGCGATCCTCAGCAATCCTGCACGGTGTGTGGATCCTGCTGTTCGCCTCGCTGTTCAGCAACCTCATCGAGCTGGTCCCCAAGGCAGCGCTGGCTGGCCTGCTCGTCGTCATCGGCCTGCAGCTGGTCAAGCTCGCGCACGTAAAACTCGCCTGGCGCACCGGCGATCTCGCGGTCTACACCATCACGATCGTGTGCGTGGTCTTCCTCAATCTGCTCGAAGGTGTCGGCATTGGACTCCTGGTGGCGATCAGCATCCTGGTTGCCCGGGTGATGCGCACACACATGGAAGCCCGGCCCTTCGGCACACAGGGTTCACGGCAGTGGCACGTCGCTCTCGACGGGTCGCTGAGCTTTCTGTCGCTCCCACGACTCACCGCGACGCTGAGCACCGTTGACGCAGGGGCGCACACCACGCTCTCCATCAACGCCGACTACATCGACCGCGCCTGCTCCGAGGCCATCTCTGAGTGGAAACGCGCCCACGAGGCTGGCGGCGGCACGGTCATGATCATCGAGTCCAGCCAGGCTGAGCTGCATCATGCGCTACTGAAGCCGCCGCAGCGCCACTTCAGCTCCCGCGCCATGGGCTTGGTTCCATGGCGGTCGTGGCCTCGAAGCGAGACCGTCGGTACCGGTGCGTCGATCATTGATGGCATCACGGAGTACAACCAGCGCGGGTCCCATGCCCTGCGACCCCACGTCGCCGAGCTGGTAAACGTCCAGGACCCCGATGCGTTTTTCCTCACCTGCACCGATTCCCGCATTCTGCCCAATGTCATCACCTCCAGCGGCCCGGGCGATCTGTTCACCGTCCGCAACGTTGGCAACCTTGTTCCCGCCGACGTCAACGATGGGTCGGTCGACGCCTCACTGAGTTTCGCGCTCAATCAACTGCGCGTGAATTCCGTTGTAGTGTGCGGTCATTCGTGCTGCGGCGCGATGAAGGCCTTGTTGCCGGGTTCTAAGAGCCCCCACGCTGCGGTGGCCCAGTGGCTCCGCCACGCCTCGGACAGTGTCCTGGCTTACCAAAACCATCACCCCGCCCGGATGAGCGCCGAACTGCAGGGTTTCAGCTCGGCCGACCAGCTCGCCATCGTCAATGTCGCGGTTCAAGTAGAACGTCTGACCCGCCATCCCATGCTGGCTGAAGCGGTGCAAGCTGGTCGCGTGCGAGTGGTCGGCATGTTCTTCGACATTGGCGCAGCCCACGTCTATGAGATCGACGAGTACGGCATCCTGGGGCAAGGCGAGGCTTCAAGAGCTGGCGTTCGCGGCGGGCATCGCCGGGACGGCAACAGGTCCCTGTGGTGACGGCCAGACGTGGAACCTGCTCCGCCCGCCCGTGCGGGTGTCAGCGGACTGTTCGCCGAGACGGGCAGAAGCGAAACAGCCGAGGGTTCCCATCCGATCCCGACGTCCGCTGACCAGCCCCGAGCGCGGCTGGGGTACGCGGCTCCGCTGGAGGTTAGACAGCGCGGCCGTGCGTTCGTTATCTTTTCGAGACCTCATGTGACGGGTCGGTCGACTAGTGGCGAAAGGGAGGGTCGGGTCTTGGATTTCGTTGCCCCGCGTGCGGCAAGGCGGGCTGGCGGTGTTCGTTTCGTCATCGCGATCGCCGCGCTTGCGCTGCTCGTCCCGCCGTGGTGCGGTCCCGCCGCTGCCGACCCGCAAGATGACCCGCTGGTGGAGCTCAAGGAACTGTCTCAGCAGGCTGAGCAGCTGGCCGCGACTGTTCAAACAGCGCAGGCGACTCTGGACAACAGACTTCAAGCACTCACGCGCGCCGATCAGGCGCACGCCGTCGATCTGGCAGAATTCGATGCCGCCAGCGGGCGTTTGGCCAGCTACCAGCAGGCCGTCGACGTTCTCGCGGCCGCGGTTTACACCGGCGGGCGCGCAGATGGTCTCCACGCGCTCCTTACGGCTACCACGCCCAAGGGCCTGATCGACAAGCTGTCCGTTCAACGGGTGATGGCCACGGAGATGTCGTCGCGGATGCGCGGATTCCGACAGGCTGAGCGGGAGGCAAAGCTCCGCGAAGCCACAGCCGCCAAGTCTGCGGCCGCAGCCGCGGCTGCCGTTGAAGCGGCTGCCGAGGTGCGAGCGGATCTGCAGAGCACGCAGTCAGAGCTTCGAAGCCGAATCGCCGCGGTGCAAGCGAAGGGCCTCATGCTGGACACCGCTGGACAAGCCGTATCGCCAGGCTCCGTCATCTTGCCAGGCTCCGTCATCGCGGCGTCAGATCTGGTCGCACCGGTCCCCGCGATCGGGATGAATGGGCTGGTGCCCAACGCGAGTGTGCTGGCTGCCTACATCATGTCCACCTTCCCCGGTGTGCAGTCCATCGGTGGGGTCCGCGCAGACCCGCTTCCGGACCACCCCAGTGGCCGCGCCCTGGACATCATGACTGGCACAAACATGGACTTGGGGGACGCAATCAACGCCGACCTCCAGCGGCAGGCAGGACGCTTCGGTATCGACTACACGATGTGGCGTGTGCCGGATCATTTCAACCACGTCCACGTCACGGTCTCCTGACGTCCCGAGTGCGCTGACGTTCCAGTTCGCGCAACATGTTGTTGTAGGACGCCAGATCGTCGTCGTAGCCGGCGTCGGCGTGCCGGTCTGAGCGGGTCGAGGTGCGCCGGTCCTGGCGTGCCCACTGCGTCACCAAGGCGACCACCACCATGATCAGCGGCACTTCGCTTGCGCCCCAGGCGATGGCGCCGCCGAGATGCTGGTCGTCGTTGAGGTTGGCCACCCACGGCAGGGCCAGTCCGCGATAGAAGTTCCCGCCGACGACCGATGTCATGGTCATCATCGCGACACCGAAGAATGCGTGGAACGGCATGATGGCGAACAACAGTGCGAGCCTGCCGATGAACGGCAGTCGGCGCGGTCCGGGATCGACGCCGATGATGCCCCAGTAGAACAGGTAGCCGGTGATCAGGAAGTGCACCGCCATGAACTCGTGTCCCCAGTGGTAGCGAACCAGGGTGTCGAACAACGGGGTGAAGTACACGGCGTACAGCGAGCCGACGAACAACACGAACGCCGTGACGGGACTGGACAGGAACGCGGTGAACGGCGCATGCACCGCGCGCACAATCCATTCCCGCGGACCGGGCGGCGTCCCCGGCGCGGCGCTGGGCAGCACCCGCAACGCCAGGGTGACCGGCGCCCCGAGGACCAGCAGAACCGGCACGAACATGTTCAGCATCATGTGCTCGGCCATATGCACGCTGAACATCGCCGATCCGTAGGACCGCACCCCCGAACCGGTTGCGACCACCAATGCCGCGCAACCGGCGAGCCAGGAGACCGTGCGGCCGACCGGCCACCGGTCACCCCGCCGACGCAACCGGACCACGCCGACCAGGTACCCGCAGGCAAGGGCAAGGCCCAGAACCCCGAGGAAGGTGTCCAAACGCCAGAACGTCGCCAGTCGCAGCGCGGTCGGGGCGCCGGGCAGTTCATAGCCCAGCAGGACGTCCCAGATGCTCGGCCGGGTCGCCAGCAGGCCGGGCGCGGTCTGAATCGCCATCAGGGACAGCCCCGCCGGCACGGCCATCGCCGCGGCCAGCCGCGCCGGCACCGGGATGCTGCGCCCCCCGCGAAGTGCGACCACCCCGGCCACGAGTCCAGCGGCCAGTACCGCGCCGACGAACAGACCGAGCACGCCGTACCCGCTCGTGAGATCTCCCGCCCGTAACCCCAGGAGCAGCAGGCCGTAGATCACCGCGACCGACCCCGCGGCCAGGGCCGTGACCGTGACGCGGCGGCGCACGGCGGGATCGCTCGGCGCCGCGGCGTTCACGACCGTCACGCCGGCCCACACGGCCACGGCGACGGCGAAGACGATCACCGAACTGGTCGCATAGTCGTGGTCGGGACCCTGACCGGCGTTTCCGGTGACCGGGACGGCGACCACCCCCACCAGAGCCGGAATCATCAGCGGCACATGCCATTCCCACCGCACCGTCAGCCGCACCGTGACGGCGAGCACCGCCGAGACCACGACGACGGCCACCCACCCCCGCCCCGTCTCCGACGCCTCCAGCGCGGCGGCGAGCCGGCCGCTGACGAGCAACCGGGTCGCGGAGACGCCCGCGTCCGCGGCGGTCTGCACCACCACCATGACCAGCGCGGCGATCACCCATACCGGAGCCACCCGTTCCACCACCAGATGTGCCCGGAATGCTGCCAGGTCCAGGACCCCCCGGTCGTCGGGGCGGGCGGTGATGACAACCAGCACCAGGCCACCCAGGCACACCGCGCCCGCGAGGGTGGCGGTGAAGTAGCCGACGGCCTCGGCGACGGTCGTGGCCGTCGCGGGGGACAGTGCCGTGAGCACATACACCGCAACCGCGCCGGCCGCCACGGCGAAGCCGAGCAGCAGCGACGGGACTGCTGCCCGGCCGGTGTCAGCAGCTGTGGACGTCATGGGCTCCGTTCCGGGTCAGCCGGCGGTCGAGGGCGCTCCACCGATTGTTGCGGACGCTACACCGGGAACCATTTCCCGGGCCCTGCTCTCGCTCTGGCCTGTCAATGTAGCCCGCCGCCACGGTATTGACCCGGATTCCCGCGGCGGCCAAGTCGCACGCGTGCCGCATCCCGCTCGACGGGCATCTGCCGCATCCGACCACGCTGATGAGGCTGATTACCCGCAGCGGTTCGGCAGCTGTCGACAGGCTCAACGAGGCCCTGTTGGCCAAGGCCGCCGAGGCCAAAGTGCATCGCACCAATAGGGTTCGCACCGACACCACGGTGGTGCCGGCAAATCTGGCCTACCCGACCGATTCGGGGCTGTTGGCCAAAGCGGTGCGCCGAATCGGGTCGGCTGCCAAGCGGATTCAGGACGCCGGCCGTGCGCACCCGGGTGCGTGACCGTTCCCGCGCGGCCGCCAACCGTGCTCATGCGGTCGCTGCCAAACTGCGGCTCAGGCTCGGTAATGGGCTGTGGCGAAGCCACCGCGGCGGTGCTGGCCACGGGCGGCGAGCTGGCCGGATTGGCCCGCGCCGCCGCTTGTGATGCCCAGCGGCTGCTCATCAACGTCAAGCAGGCGATCCGCCGAGGGAAGGTCAAAGCCGCCCAACTGGCCGCCCGTGGTCAGCGGGACGCCGCCGCCTGCCGGCCCCGGGGCCGACTCGTGCCAGCGGTCAACGAATTGCAGAAACTGGTCGCCCTCACCCACCAGATCGTCACCCAGACCCACCAGCGGGTAGCCGAGCAGACACCCGCCGGCGCCGACCGGCGAGTCAGCCTGCACGAAAGCGGTGCCCGCCCGAACGCCGAGGTCCGCTTGGGCAAACCGGTCGAGTTCGGCCACAACGGCCAGTCACCGACGACGGCATCGTGCTCGACCACTCCGTCGAGGTCGGCAACCTTCCCGACGCATCGTCACCGCCGACCGCGGCTACTGCGAGAAACGCGTCGAAGACGCCCTGCACGACCTGGGTGTGCGCCCCGTCGTGACACCCCGCAATGGCAAACCATCCCCGGCCCGGCGAGAAGAAGAACACCGGCCCGCCCTCCAGCGAAAGACGATTTCGCGCAACGGATTTGAATGTCGTCTTAGCGTTCCCGCGAGTAGTTGAGCTATATTCCGGAACGGTTTTCAGCGGTGCCACTCTTCGGACGCAGCCCGGGTGCTCCAACCACCACGCTGTGCCTGATTCGAGACGGCACTGAGTCCTCGCCGCGGCCCAGCGCCACTAGGGTCGACCATCATGTACCGATGGCGGCGCGTGACCGCACTTGTGACCGCCGCTGTTTGCATCCTGACCGCCTCGCCGGCTCACGTCGTTCCCCACAGCGCGGCTCAGCCCAACGCCAACCAGCCTCTGGCTGTACCGCCCGGCGGCCCGGCACAGGCCTGGCTGGTGGCTGACATGGTCAGCGGAGCGATCCTCGCCGGCCAAGACGCCTATGGCGCCTACGCGCCGGCCTCAACCATTAAGCCGCTGCTGGCGATGGTGGTCCTCGACCAGTTACGGCCCGATGCCGCCGCGCGGGCCAACCAGTCACACACCCAGGTGGAATGCTCGTGCGCCGGTCTGGTCGCCGGCCAGGCCTACACCGTCCGTCAGTTACTCGACGGACTGCTGCTGGTGTCAGGCAACGATGCGGCCAATATGCTCGCCGACATGTTGGGGGGCTATCGGATCGCGGTGGCCAAAATGAACGCCAAAGCTGCCGCTGTCGGCGCCCGCTCTACCCGTTCCAACTCGCCGTCCGGGCTCGACGGGCCGGGCTGGGAATCGGTCAGTTCCCCGCACGACCTGGCGGTGATCTACCGCTTTGCGCTGAAATACCCTCTGCTGGTTCAGATCATGCACCAGCGTGCGGCACTGTTCCCGGACGGCAGGGGCGGGACGCGGCAGATCGCCAACCAGGACGCGCTGCTCTCCAGCTACCCCGGATTCATCGCCGGCAAAACCGGCTTCACCAACCTAGCCCGCAAGACCTACGTCGCGATGGCTCAGCGCAACGGAAGGCGACTGGTCGCGGTCCTGATGTACAGCCACGGCGATTTAGAAGGTCAGGCTCGATCCGTTCTGGACTGGGGCTTCAGCCTGGCCTAGTGCGCGGGATCACAGAGAGCACCCAGCCGCCACGCTCGATCAGCCGTTCGGATGCTCGGCCGCGTAGAGCGCCTCGGAACCGGGCACGGTGACCGGCACCGGCGGAAGCTGCCCTTCGTCACCACCGTTGCGCACGCGTTCATAAATCTCGACAGCGGTCTGCCGATACTGGCCGGGTCGACCGTCACGCTCAAGCAGCGAGGCCACGATCAGCACCTGGTATTCGCGCAGTCCGTGTTCCCGGGCAGCGAAGCGCAGCAGGGAATTCTGGTCGTATCGGGCCGCGCTGCCTGAGATCAACGTGGACAGAATCTGCGCGGGCGTGGCCGTCGGATCGACGTTCCATCTGCCCACCCCGATCAATCCCTCGAGTCGGTGGTGATCGCCGGCCATGGCCGCTACCGGATCGCGGGCCCAGTCGGGAATGCCCAGCGCCGCGGTATCAGACTGCGCGGCGCTTTGCCGCAGATCCTCAGCCGATACGCACCGTCGACCGCCCCCGGTCGGCACACACGTCGCCTGGGCGATCTCGGAGAGCAATCCCGGTGTGACCGATCCGGTAGCCGGGTCGGTGACGTCGTCGAGCTGTCGGCCTGCCTGCACGGTGACTACTCCGACCCTGCTGGCCGGATCCATCAACTGTTCCACGACAGCGGCGGGCTGGCGCCCCGGTGAGACAACATAGAAACCCGGTTCCACGGTGTCCATCGGCGGCGTGTGTGACCGTGCCGCTGAGGCGAACGACTGCGCCGCGTCCACCACGCCCAACGCGGCCAACCGTTCTTCGACAACCGGCACACTGTCGCCGGGGCGCACCTCGAGGACCCTGTCGTGGTCGCGATCAGCGGTCACGGACTGCGGGGCAGCGCCGTCAGGGGCGGGCCGCCCCACACTGGTCCATGTCACCGCCGCCGCCCCGACGATCGCGCACAGCCCGGCCACCGCAGAGAGCAGTCGCAGGCGCCGACCGGCCCCCGGTCCCGCATCGCTGGGGTCGCCCATCTGCGTCAGCGGGTGCGTCGTGACACGGTCAGCGGCATGCCCACCGAGCTGGCCCAACCGCTCAGGCGGTTGGACGCGGGACCCGCGGCGGGGGCGCTCATTGGGTGTGGCTGGTGACAACGGTGCCGCGACCCTCCCGTGCGTCGAGTTCCATCCCGGACCTCTCTACTATCGAGGTACGTAGATATCGGGTTACTCTAACCCATCCGGCATCCCCAGGGTCGCTGGACCAGAGCCCGTGGGGGCTGGCATTTACTGCCCACCCTGGGGGGCGCTGTGAACCGGAGGAGACCGCGTGGGCACAAAGCTTGAACTGGAACTGTCGACGCTGTTGCCCGACGGGCACGACGACGGCGACGGCTGCATGGACCGGCTGTCTGAAGCATTAGCGCGAACGCCAGGAGTCGACGAGGCGCACATCGTCACCGGAGCCGACGGTCCCGCGCAGCTGTGTCTGCACTATGACCGCGACGCGCTGACCGTCAGCACCCTGCGCGAGTTGGCCTTTCGTGCGGGCGCCGAGATCACCGACCGGTACGGCCACGTGGTGTGGCAGGCCAGCGGACTCAAGCGGCCACGGCGGGCCGAGCGCATCACCGCCGAATTGGAGAGAGTCCCCGGTGTGCTGGAGGCCCGCGCCTGGTCGGATGGGCCTCTGCGCATCGAGTTCGACCGCGAACAGATCGGCGAGCAGGACCTGCGCGCCCAACTCGCCGGACTGGGTGTGCGCGTACAGCCTGACCGGGCACTCACCGTCCCACCGGGACCGCCGGCACCGACCGGGGAACACCGCCCCTCGGTCGCTGAAGGGGAAGAGCACCACCACGGAGGGCTGTTCGGCGACAGGAGCGAACTGATTTTCGCCATCGCCTGCGGAGTATTCCTCGCCGTCGGATTCGGTTTGTCCTTCGTATCGGCTGCGCCGCAGTGGCTTTCGCTGGTCTTCTATCTGCTGTCCTTCGCGACGGGGGGGTATTTCACCGCCCGGGAGGCATTCGAGTCGATCCGGGCAGGCCGCTTCGAAATCGACCTCCTCATGCTGGTGGCGGCCCTGGGGGCGGCGGCGTTGGGCGACTTCGCCGAAGGCGCGCTGCTGCTGTTCCTGTTCGGAATCGGCCACGCGTTGGAGGGCTACGCGATGGGTCGGGCCAGGCGGGCGATCGAATCGCTGGCCGACATCGCACCCAAAACCGCCATGGTCCGCCGCGGCGCCGAGGTGACCGAAGTTCCGGTGGAAGAACTCGATGTCGGTGACGTCGTCGCAGTCAAGCCCAATTCCCGGATTCCCGCGGATGGATTCGTCATCGAGGGCCGCAGCAGCGTCGACCAGGCACCGGTGACCGGCGAGAGCGTTCCGGTCGATAAGTCTGCGGTACCGGACCGCCAACGGGCCGCAGCCAACCCCGACGGGCTGCCCGACCAGAACCGGGTCTTCGCCGGAACCATCAACGGCCAGGGTGCCCTCGACATCGTCGTGTCGCGGCCGTCGGCCGACAGCACCCTTGCACGCGTGGTCACGATGATCAGCGAGGCCGAAACGCAGGTCTCGCCGACCCAGCGGCTCACCAAGAAGTTCGAGCGCATCTTCGTACCCCTTGTGCTGGGCTTGGTCGCCGTACTCCTGTTGGCGCCGTTGGTAACCCACGAGCCGTTCGCAACGTCGTTCTACCGGGCCATGGCAGTCCTCGTCGCGGCCAGCCCCTGCGCGCTGGCCATCGCCACCCCGAGTGCAGTCCTGGCCGCCGTGGCCCGTGCCGGCAACGCCGGCGTGCTGATCAAGGGCGGCGGCCCACTGGAGAGCCTGGGCGGACTGACCGCAATCGCCTTCGACAAGACGGGCACCCTGACCACCGGTGAGCCCCGCGTCGTCGAGGTGCTCCCCGCACCGGGCGTGGACGAGACCGACCTGCTGCAGGTTTGTGTGGCAGTCGAGGAACTCTCCGACCATCCCCTGGCCGCGGCCGTCGCGCGTGACGGCCGCACCCGCCTGAACAACGACACCCCGTTGGTGGCCAGCGGAGTGGAAGCGCTCATCGGACGCGGGGTCCGGGGCACGGTCAATGGGGAGGAGGTCTACATCGGCAAGCCCGTCCTGTTCAGCCAACTGGGGGGACCCACGATGCCCAGCGAACTGATGGCCGGCATCCTGCAAGCCCAGACGCAGGGCCGCACCATCATGGTGGTGCGCCGCGGCGGCACATTCCTTGGCGCGATCGGCCTGATGGACACCCCCCGCGAATCCGCGCGCACCGTCGCCGACAGCCTGCGCAAGCTGGGCATCACCCGGATGATCATGATCTCCGGGGACAACCAACAAGTGGCCGACGCGATCGCCGCGCAGACCGGCATGGACGAGGCCTGGGGGGATCTGCTGCCTGAGGACAAAGTCGAGGCAATCAAGCGACTGCGTGAGGAGCATCAGGTCGCTATGGTCGGCGACGGGGTCAACGATGCCCCCGCAATGGCCAACGCAACCGTCGGGATCGCCATGGGCGCCGCCGGATCCGACGTCGCCCTGGAAACCGCCGATATCGCCCTGATGGCCGATAACCTCGATGCGTTGCCGTTTGCCGTCGGACTCAGCAGAAGCACCCGCCGCATCATCCGCCAGAACCTCCTGGCCAGTCTCGGTGTCGTCGCGCTTCTCATCCCCGCTACCCTCTTCGGACTCAGCATCGGGCTGGCCGTACTCGTCCACGAAGGCTCAACACTCGTGGTGGTGGCAAATGCGTTGCGGTTGTTGCGTTTTCCCGCACCGGAGTCCGGCCACCGTGAGCCGCTGGGGCCACGCCCGCCGGACGCCGGATAGGAAACGTCGGGGAAAGTGGGCAGCGAAGGTAGGGAGGGCAATGAGCAAGCAGGACGCTGACCAGCCCGCAGGACGCAGACGGCTTCTGTTGACGGGCGCTTTGGTGACCCTCGGCGCGGTCGCGGTCGCGGTCGCACTCAGCGTCGGTGCCCTGCGACCGCCGGGCTCGCAGCCGTCTGGGCCCTCCGCCGAGAGTTCCGCCCAACAGCGGTGCGAATCGGATGTCACCAAACGGCTGGCCGCCCCCGATAAAGCGCACCTCTCGCAGGTACGCACCGAAGACAGCAGCCTCGACCTCGAAGGCCGCGATCTGTTCCCGGTGACGCTGGAAGAGCCGCTCAAGGGTGTCGACACCTCACGCATCACCGTGCTCAACGTCTCCGGGGTGGTCAATGCCCAGACCGAAGTCGAATCTGTCATCCAAGACCACTTCACCTGCCGCGCCTACTTCGTCGACGGCGCGCTGGCGCACACCCTTGTGGTGTTCGACGAGAAGCATTGAGGTCCCGCAGATGACGATGCGACGCCCACGGCGGGTTCCGCCTGTCCTGCTCACAGCAGCCTTCGCGCTGCTCATGTGGATCACCTCCACGGTCACGCCGAAACTGGATATCCCCCTGCCGCCGCGGGCGGCACTGGCATTCGCTTTTGCGGCTGCGGGAATGTTCGTGATGACTGTTGCCGTGCAGGGGTTCCGTAAGCAGCGAACATCGGTGAACCCCCTCGACTTGACCCGAACGTCCGCCTTCGTCACCACCGGCGTCTATCGCGTGAGCAGGAACCCGATGTACTTGGCGATGTTGCTGGGACTGCTGGCCTTGGGGTGTTTCTTGAGCAACCCCATCTCGGTGGGCATCGCGGTGCTGTTCGTGCCGACCATCACCCGCCTTCAGATCATCCCGGAAGAACGGGTCCTGTCGGGCCGGTTCGGATCTGCATATACGACCTACTGCGCGACAGTGCGGCGCTGGATCTGATCGCGCCGCCGTGCTCTGCCACAACCAGATCCGCGAGGCGTCCATCGTTCGGCGTGTGCAACGTGGGCCGCTCAACTGCAAACGCGCACAGGGACTGCGGGACGGTAACTCCTAGCATCCAGATATGGATGCTCTATGTATCCGGCAGCATCGCTGGAGCACCTGGGTCATCGGCGGTTAGCTTGGCGGGATGAGTCTGGCTGTCAGAGGTGCGGTAAGGCAGAGCCCCGTCACCGATTCTCCCGCAACATCATCGGTGTTCCTGCGCTACGACCTGCCCGCCTCTCTGGTCGTCTTCCTGGTGGCTCTGCCGCTGTCACTGGGCATCGCGATGGCCTCGGACGCCCCGCCGCTGGCGGGTCTGATCGCCGCGGTCGTCGGTGGCGTGGTCGCGGGTGCACTGGGAGGCTCGCCGCTGCAGGTCAGCGGGCCGGCAGCCGGATTGACCGTCATCGTCGCCAGTCTGGTCGCCGAGTTCGGCTGGGCGGTCACCTGCGCGATCACGGTATGCGCCGGATTCCTTCAGATTCTGTTCGGATTGACCAGAGTGGGCCGCGCCGCTCTGGCTATTTCGCCGATGGTGGTCCACGCGATGCTCGCCGGCATCGGGATCACCATCGCGCTGCAACAGATGCACGTCCTGCTCGGTGGGGAGTCATACAGTTCGGCCTGGCACAACCTCATTAGGCTGCCCTCGCATATCGGAGCGAACCTGCCGGGGACGGCGATCGGACTGCTGGTGATCGCGATTCTGATTGCGTGGCAGCGCCTTCCGGTGCGTGCGCGCAAAATCCCCGGGCCCCTGGTCGCCATCCTGGTCGCCACCATCGTCTCGTCGATATTCAATCTCGGCATACCGCGCGTCGAATTGGACGGCTCGCTACTGGATGCGCTGCAACCGCCCAGCCTGCCCGACGGCCTGTGGGGCGGGTTCGCCGTCGGTGTGCTGACCGTGGCATTGATCGCCAGCGTGGAGAGCCTGCTGACAGCAGTCGCGGTCGACAGGATGCAGACCCGGGTCCGCAGCAACCTCGACCGGGAACTGATCGGACAGGGAGCAGCCAACATGCTCTCCGGTGCCATCGGAGGCCTGCCGATCACCGGGGTCATCGTGCGCAGCTCCGCCAACGTCGCAGCGGGAGCGCGGACCCGCGCCTCGAGCGTTCTCCACGGCATCTGGGTTCTACTGTTCGCACTGCCGTTCGCCGGGCTGGTGGAGCAGATCCCCACCGCCGCGCTGGCCGGGCTGCTCATCGTCATCGGCATTCAACTGGTGAAGGTCACCCATATCGAGACCGCTCGGCGCACTGGCGATCTCGCGGTCTACCTGATCACCCTGGTCGGCGTGGTCTTCCTCAACCTCCTCGAAGGCGTGCTTCTCGGCCTGGCGCTCTCGGTAGTGATGACGCTCTACCGAGTCGCACGCGCTGATATCTCCGTCGAGGCCGTCACCGACGACCACTGGCGGGTAACGATCCACGGGACATGCACGTTTTTGTGCCTGCCCCGGCTGCACACGGCCCTGGACGCGGTGCCCCCGGGCTCCCACGTCGTCCTCCTCATGTCCACCGGCTACACCGACCACGCAGTACTGGACTTCATCGATGAATGGCGACGCCAGCACGAGGCTCGCGGCGGATTGGTCAGCGCGGCAGCCGACAAGCTCCCGGTGCCCGGCTTAACCGTTCTCTAGCCCTACTGGTCGACGCTGTTCACCGGCGCGGGGCAACGCCCTTCGCTTTCACCGCGACCGGACTCCGAAGCGCCGGCGCAATCGTCGATGCCGGTGACTGAACAGAATCGGAACGGCCAACCGGTAGAGCGCACCGAGTGCAAGGTTCCTGCCCTGCCAGTCCAACTGGTCGACCACGCGACACCCACCGACGACCGTCGCCACGGTGCGCTCATGTTCCCACCGGGACTGGGTCAGCATGGTGGAGCGTTCGAGAAATCGACGACCGGGCCCGTGCTCGGCAATGGTGAGGTCATCGAAGTCCACGGGGATCAAGCCGAATAACAGCAGCCAACTGCGCCCGGCACTGCGGCCCGCCGGCAGGTCATCCAGTCGTGCGCCTACAAGCCCTGTTGGAACCGTCATCCGCGCCAGTGGCATCAACTCGGAGTTGACGCCGTTCAGATCGGTGGCGTGCCGCCACACGACGTCAGGGTCGGCGGCCAGATCCGAGGAGACGCGGTAGGAGTGCACGCTTTAATTCTGACCCTCAGTGATGCGCCCCGTCGAACTCCCGAGCCCAGGAATACACGGGCACACCAGCGCGATGACCAGGATCGGTCCGGCCAGTGCGAGGAACGCCGTGGTGAGCCCGAACGCGTCCACCAGTGGACCGGCCAACAAGAAGCCGACCGCCCGGCCGCTTACGCCATCCACGTCTGCCACTGGTCCGCTATCCAGGAACTGGCCTTCTGGCTGGGCGACTTCCGCCGTCCCTTCTTCCGCGTCCATAGCAAATAGTGTTGTGGGCCAGGCGATCATTTCCAGCGGGGCGGATCCTGCGGCAGATAGTCAACCCGGCGATTTCATCCCAAACCCCATGAACCGTCACCTCAACCACGGGTCGACAACTACACAACCGTGCGGTTGTCGGATTTGCCATTGAAATGAGAAAAAGGCCCTCGCCACCTTGATGAGAAAGACGGGAAAGCCGTCGGTCAGGATCGCGGCATGGGCCATCAGCGTTGAGAACCTACAAGAGCGTGCAGCGAGAGTGTAGGTTCCGTTTTTCGTTGGCGTAATTCCAGTTTTGGTGGCGCAGCGATGGCGAATTCGCGGGAATCGTAGGACGACCACCGTCGACGACTTCGAGTGAGCAGCGTTGGTTCTTCGCGCCCGAATTCGGTCCTACCGTGCTGGTGTGACGTCGAGTTCGGTGTACATGCCGGAGCCGTAGTGGCCGGCGATGTTGCAGAGCAGTTCGTAGCGTCCGGGGGTGAGGGTGAGGGTGGTCCAGCTCATGGTGCCGGGGGCGATGCCGTCGCCTTCGCCGGCGCCGCAGGTTTGGGCGGCTTCGCCGAGGCTGCCGGCTTCGTCGACTTCCCAGTCGTTGCCGATGGGTCGTTGGCCGGGGTTCTGGCCCGGGCCCAGCGGCAGGACGATGACCTCGTGGGGAAGCCAGCCGTTGTTGGCGACCCGCAGGGAGACCTGGCCGGCGGGCACCGAGGTCGGGTTGATGCTCAGGCGCATCATGCCCATCCCCATCCCGGGGCTATTGGGCCACGCTCCTTGCGGGCCCATCATGGGTCCACCGTTCATACCTGGCCCCATCATGCCGGGGCCCGTCATGGGTCCGCCGTTCATACCCGGCCCCATCATGCCGGGGCCCATCATGGGTCCGCCGTTCATGCCGGGGCCCATCATGCCGCCCATGTCGGAGGTGGTGACGTCCACGATTGCGCCGGCCAGTGCGGGTGGTGTGCAGGGTGCGGGCTGGGCGGGCATGGGTCCGCTGAAGCCGGGTGGGCCGGCCATCGGGGCGAAGCCGGGTCCGGCTCCGGCGCCGGCCATTGCGGCTGTGGTGCCGATTCCGAGGGCCAGTGAGGCCGCACCGATCATTAGGCCGGTGCGAAGGCGCGGGTTCACTGGTGTTCCCGCAGTAGTGCGACGCGGCGACGGTATTCCTCGTCGTCGATGTCCCCGCGGGCGAAGCGTTCAGCGAGAAGCTCTTCGGGCCTGCGCCCAGGCAGTGCGCCGTGGGCCCCGGGTCCGTGGTGGTGTCCGGGGCCGCCCAGGTAGCGCACCGCCGCCACGACCGCAGTGATCACCAAAGCGAAGAACAGAGTCAGGACCATCGCGGTCAGAATCCAACTACCCCACCCCCAACCGCCGTAGCCGTGGTGCCACATACCGCCGTTACCGCACATCACCAACCCCCTTCGCGAGTAAACCCCGGGGGGTAACCCCCGATGAATCCAGCATGCGCCCGTTCCGCCCAAATGTCACTAAATGCCGATAACATCGCCAGATGGCGATCCCTGCGGTGTCCGGTGCGGTGACGAAGGTGGAGTTGGCGCCGGCGGCCGCCCTGTTCCGGTCGCTGGGCGATCCCACCCGGCTGGCGATCCTGCGCCGCCTGGCCCTGGGGGAGGCCCGGGTGGGCGAGCTGGTCGAGGAAGTCGGGTTGGCCCAGTCCACGGTGTCCAAGCACCTGGCCTGCCTCAAAGAGTGCGGCCTGGTCGACTCCGAGCCGGTGGGCCGGGCGTCGATGTTCCGGTTGTCCCAGCCCGCGCTGATCGACCTGCTGGCCAGTGCTGAGACTGTGCTGCAGTCCACCGGGCAGGCCGTGGCGCTGTGCCCCGCCTACGGGATCGACAGCTGCACTGAGGATTCCGATGAGTGTTGACCACCCCGCCGCAGTCGTGGTCGACGCCGGTCGGCGACAGGTCCTGACACGGCGTATCCGGTTCCTGGTGGCCGCGACGATCGGCTACAACGTGATCGAGGCCGTGGTCGCGCTCACCGCGGGGGCGCAGGCGTCCTCGACCGCGCTGATCGGGTTCGGCCTGGACTCGGTGATCGAGGTGTCCTCAGCCGCGGCGGTGGCCTGGCAGTTCTCCAAGCCTGACCACGAGGCCCGGGAGAAGGCCGCGCTGCGGATCATCGCCCTGTCGTTCTTCGCCCTCGCCGCCTACGTCAGCGTGGAATCGGTGCGGGCGCTGTTCGGGGACTCCGAGCCACGGCCCTCGATCGTCGGTATCGTGCTGGCCGCGGTCAGCCTGGTGGTGATGCCGCTGCTGTCCTGGGCCCAGCGCCGCACCGGACGTGAACTCCGATCCCGTTCGGCGGTGGCCGATTCCAAACAAACCCTGCTGTGCACCTACCTGTCCGCGGTCCTGCTCGTCGGCCTCGGGCTCAACAGTTTGTTCGGCTGGTCCTGGGCCGACCCGATCGCCGGTCTGGTCATCGCCGCCGTCGCGGTCCGCGAAGGACGCGAAGCCTGGAAGGGCCGAAACTGTTGCAGCCCAGTGCCGTTGCCTGAATCCTCCTGCGGATCAACGCAGTGCTGCGACTGATGACGAACTGGACCCTGTGATCCATGGGGGCTGAGTTCGACCTCGTCTACGGCCAGCCCTCATCGTGCCGGTCGCCGCGTGAACGTGCCTAGATGTGCACAACCGTACGGTTATCGGATTTGCCATGGAAATGAGAAAAAGGCCGCCGCCAACTTCATGAGAAAGACGGGAAAGCCTCCGGTCAGGATCGCGGCATGGGACATGAGCGCTGAGAACCTACAAGTGGGAAAATTCCGCTCTTGATGGCAGTAAGTTGGCAATTTTGCCGGAAAGTTGTTAGGACGGGTACCTAACTGTTGACCGTAGAGCCTTTCCCGGTGGGACGCTCATGACGCGGTCGATTGTCCACCGCGCGGAGCAAGCGATGTCGGTTCCCTTACGAGTGGACTCGAATTCCGCGTCGTCACCGGGACAATTCATGTAGGTGGGAGCGCCCGGGGCGCTTGCCTACAGCGGCTCTCTCCATGAATTCTGGGACGATGACCCACTATGACGTCGTCGCCCTTGGGGGCGGTCCCGGCGGATACGTTGCTGCTATTCGCGCCGCCCAACTCGGGCTGAACACCGCGGTTATCGAACCGAAGTATTGGGGTGGGGTGTGCCTCAATGTCGGGTGCATCCCGTCGAAGGCGTTGTTGCGCAACGCCGAGTTGGCCCACATCTTCACCAAGGATGCCCAGACTTTCGGGATCAGCGGGGAGGCGAGGTTCGACTACGGGGCGGCGTTCGACCGCAGCCGCACGGTGGTCGACGGTCACGTCGCCGGTGTGCACTTCCTGATGAAGAAGAACAAGATCACCGAGATCAATGGCTCCGGCCGGTTCACCGACGCCAACACCATCGAGGTGGCCCTCAACGACGGCGGCACACAGGTCGTCACCTTCGACAACGCGATCATCGGCACCGGTAGCAGCGTGCGCCTGGTGCCGGGGACCTCGCTGTCGACGAACGTGGTCACCTACGAGGAGCAGATCCTGTCCCGGGATCTGCCGCGCTCGATCGTCATTGCCGGCGCCGGTGCCATCGGCATGGAGTTCGGCTACGTCATGGCCAACTATGGCGTCGAGGTGACCATTGTGGAGTTCCTGCCGCGGGCGCTGCCCAACGAGGACGCCGAGGTCTCCAAGGAGATCGAGAAGCAGTACAAGAAACTCGGGGTGAAGATCCTCACCGGCACCAAGGTCGAGTCGATCACCGACGACGGCTCGGCGGTGACCGTCATGGTGAGCAAGGACGGTGTCACGCAGGAGCTCAAGGCCGACAGGGTGTTGCAGGCCATCGGGTTCGCGCCGAATGTCGAGGGCTTCGGGCTGGAGACCACCGGTGTGGCGCTCACCGATCGCGGTGCGATCGCGATTGACGACTACATGCGCACCAACATCCCGCACCTGTACGCCATCGGTGACGTCACGGCGAAACTGCAACTGGCTCATGTCGCCTCGGCGATGGGTGTGGTGGCCGCCGAGGCCATCGCCGGGGCCGAGACGATGCCGCTGGGGGACTATCGGATGTTGCCCCGTGCCACGTTCTGCCGACCCCAGGTCGCCAGCTTCGGGCTCACCGAGGAGCAGGCGCGCGCGGAAGGCTATGACGTCACGGTGGCGAAGTTCCCGTTCAGCGCCAACGGCAAGGCCCACGGCCTGGCCGAGGCGACCGGGTTCGCGAAGGTCATCGCCGACGCCAAATACGGTGAGCTGCTCGGCGCGCACCTGATCGGGCCCGACGTCTCGGAGTTGCTGCCCGAACTCACCTTGGCCCAGAAGTGGGATCTGACGGTCACCGAGTTGGTCCGCAATGTGCACACCCACCCCACCCTGTCGGAGGCGCTGCAGGAGTGCTTCCACGGCCTGGCCGGCCACATGATCAACCTGTAACTCGGGGCCGCGTGGTCCATGCAGGTTCCACACCCTGATCGGCGGACCACCCCGCCGGGCGGCCCGCCGGTCCGGTCACGGCGTCAGCAGCACGATGAGCGAGCCGCCGCGTTGTCGGGCTGGCCTACCTCACCGGTCGGCTCGGCCGATCCGCAGCATCCCCCTACCTGCGCCGGGGTCTCGAGGTGCTGCGGGCTGGTACCGAAGGTCTCCGAGTCGGCCAACACGGTGTAGACCTCCCACTTCTCGCCTGCCGGACCGGTCACCCACACCTTGTCCTGGGTGGCGAAACAGCACGTGGTGCCGATCTCCTCATCGGTGAACAGGCCCTCGCCGGTGAGGCGGGCGATTTCGGCGTGCACCTTGTCGCTGGTCTCGACCTCGACGCCGAGATGGTTGATGGTGCCGCCCTGTCCCGGGTTTTCCAGCAGCACCAGCTTCAGTGGCGGCTCGGCGATGGCGAAGTTGGCGTAACCCGGCTTGATCTTGGCCGGTGCGGTGTTGAACAGCTTGGAGTAGAAGGTGATCGCCTCGTCGAGGTTGTCGACGTTGAGGGCGAGTTGAGCTCGGGACATGGGGATGATCCTCCAACTTCTAAGACATATGTCTAACTACGGTGACGCTTATAGGATGCCAGTTCTTTGATATATGTCAAGGAGTCTGACAGGATGTGCTTCGTGCCCAAGACGCTGCCCGTGGTCGAGATCTCCGCCCCGGTGTGTTGCGCGCCAATGGCTGCCGGGTCGATGAGCGACGACGACGCGCTGCACGTCGCCTTGCGACTGAAGGCGCTTGCCGATCCCGCCCGGTTGAAGATCATGTCGCTGCTGTTCGGTTCGCCGGCCGGGGAACGCAATAGCGGAGAACTTGCGACGGCCCTCGGGTTGAGCGAGTCGACGATCAGTCACCATCTGACTCAACTGCGCAAGGCCGGCTTGGTCGAGTCGGATCGGCGCGGCATGAACGTTTATCACCGCCCCAGCCCGGACTCACTTGCCGCGCTGTGCGCGGTGCTTGACCCGAACTGCTGTCGCTAAGCCCGCCACGGCCGGCGCTATCAACCAGATCTTCACCGGGAGTTCGCTTGCACTCGGGATTAGATTTCTGTCAATATCGACTCATGTCGAATCAAGATGCGGGTGACGGTGGCTGCCCGGTGGCACCCCTGGTGGCCGAACCGTTGAGCATGCCGGCGGCGGTGGAGATGGCGGCAAAGTTCAAGGCGTTGTCGGATCCGGTTCGGCTGCAACTGCTCAGCTCGGTGGCCAGCCACGCCGGTGGCGAGGCGTGCGTGTGTGACATCTCCACCGGCGTGGGGGTCTCGCAGCCGACGGTGTCCCATCACCTGAAGGTGCTGCGCGACGCCGGGTTGTTGACCTCGCAGCGGCGGGCCTCGTGGGTGTACTACGCGGTGGTGCCCGAAGCTTTTGAAGCACTGTCGGCACTGTTGAGTGTCGGCGCTGATTCCGCTGCGGCTGTGGGGGTTTCGGCGTGACCGGCACGGTGGGTGCCGAGGTGCCGGTGGCCGGGCGGCTGTCCACCCTGGACCGGTTCCTGCCGGTGTGGATCGGGGTGGCGATGGCGGCCGGGCTGCTGCTGGGCCGTGGGGTGCCCGGGCTGAATACGGCCCTGGAGAAGGTTCAGGTCGACGGCGTCTCCCTGCCGATCGCTCTGGGATTGCTGATCATGATGTATCCGGTGCTGGC
>JAGQTQ010000014.1:0-6846 GCA_020438905.1 Mycobacterium sp. | reverse complement strand
CGATGGTGATCATCTGGAACGACCTAGCCTGCGGCGACCGGGAGGCCGCCGCGGTGCTGGTGGCGCTGAACTCGATGTTCCAGGTCGTCATGTTCGCGGTGCTGGGCTGGTTCTACCTCTCCGTGCTGCCGGGCTGGCTGGGACTTGACCAGGCGTCGATCTCCACCTCGCCGTGGCAGATCGCCAAGTCGGTGCTGATCTTCCTGGGCATCCCGCTGCTGGCCGGCTACCTGTCGCGCCGACTCGGGGAGAAGGTCAAGGGACGCCAGTGGTACGAGAGCACGTTCCTGCCCAAGATCGGCCCATGGGCGCTCTACGGCCTGCTGTTCACGATCGTGATTCTCTTTGCGCTCCAAGGTGATCAGATCATCAGCCGGCCACTCGACGTGGCCCGCATCGCCCTGCCGTTGCTCGCGTACTTCGCCCTGATGTGGGGCGGCGGCTACCTGCTCGGGGCGGCATTGGGCCTGGGCTACCAGCGCACCACCACCCTGGCATTCACCGCGGCGGGCAATAACTTCGAACTCGCGATCGCCGTGGCCATCGCCACTTACGGCGCGGCCTCTGGACAGGCCCTGGCCGGGGTGGTCGGACCGCTGATCGAAGTGCCGGTCCTGGTCGGGCTGGTGTACGTGTCGTTGGCGTTGCGCGGGCGCTTCCGGACAACCGATCCGACGTCTGTGCCCGCGGCCGGTGGTTCCTGATGGCCGATGACTGCCTCGAATCGTCCGAGCCGGTGGCGGAGTTGTTGATGCCGCAGGCGGTGCTCTCCCGGGCCGCACAGAACCTGGCCGCCAAGTACACCGGGGTGTTCTCGCCGCAGACCGTGGAACGGTATGTCTTCGAGTCGTACGCGGCCCTGCGACGCACCGCCCGCATCCACACCCATCTGACCGCCCTGGCCACCCGCTTCGCCGGCGACCGGCTCACCGCCCTGGCCCAGTCCCAAGGGGCGGCGCCCAAAGACGTCCCCGAGGTCCTGTTCGTCTGCGTGCACAACGCAGGCCGCTCCCAGATGGCCGCGGCGCTGCTGCACCACCACGGCCACGGGCGGGTGCATGTGCGCTCCGCCGGGTCGGCGCCGGCCCAAGAGATCAACGCGGAGGTGATCGCGGCGATGGCAGAGATCGGCGTCGACCTGGGCCAGGAGTACCCCAAGCCGCTGACCGACGACGTGGTCGCCGCCGCCGACGTGGTCGTCTCGATGGGCTGCGGGGACGCCTGCGCGGTGTATCCGGGCAAGCGCTACCTGGACTGGACGATCGACGATCCGGCCGGCCAACCCCTGGAGGTGGTGCGGGCGATCCGCGACGACCTCGATACCCGCATCCATGCCCTGCTCACCGACCTGACCGCCCCGTCTCTGTCCGCATGACCTCCTCATCCGATCTCATTCCGAAAGGCGTTTACTGACATGGCTTCTCGTCCCAGCGTGTTGTTCGTGTGCATCCACAATGCGGGCCGCTCCCAGATGGCCGCCGGCTTCCTGCGCGACCTGGCCGGTGATGCCGTCGAGGTCCGCTCCGCGGGCAGCGATCCGGGCCCGCGCATCAATCCGGCCGCGGTCGAGGCGATGGCCGAGGTCGGCATCGACATCTCCGACCAGTCACCGAAACTGCTCACCCACGAAGCGGTCGAGACCTCCGATGTGGTCATCACGATGGGCTGCGGGGATGCCTGTCCGATCTTCCCCGGCATCAGCTACCGCAACTGGGAACTCGACGACCCGGCCGGCCAGGGCATCGACGCGGTGCGCCCGATCCGCGACGAGATCAAGAATCGGGTGCAGGCGCTGGTCGCCGAGCTTCTGCCCGCCGACACCGTGTCGGGAAGTTCGCCCACGAACTGAATCCGTCGATACCCCGAAGCGATCTGTGCCCCAAACGATAAGGAGAAAGTGATGAGCAAGATCGAGGTATTCGAACCGGCATTGTGCTGCGCTACCGGGGTGTGCGGGGAGGACGTCGACCAGCAGTTGGTGACCTTCTCCGCCGATATGGATTTCATCCGCAGCCGAGGCGGTGACATCACCCGCTACAACTTGGCCAGCGAGCCGCAGGCCTTCGCCGACAACGACGCCGTCAAGGCCTTCCTGCATCTGTCCGGCTCTGCCGGGCTGCCGCTGATCCTGGTCGACGGGGTCACCGCGATGACGGGCCGCTATCCCGACCGCACCCAACTGAGCACCTGGGCCGGCCTCGACACTCCCGTGGGGCTGGGCATCACCGAGGCGGGCGGCTGCTGCGGCGGCAGCGCCTCGGGCTGCTGCTAGCCCGGCCGGTCAACCGCTGCAAAGGAATCCACCAGCCGTGATGACCTTCCTAGTGGATCCGCCGCGCTTTCTGTTCTTCACCGGCAAAGGCGGGGTCGGGAAAACCTCGGTCGCCTGCGCGGCGGCGATCACCCTGGCCGGCCGGGGCAAGAAGGTGCTGCTGGTCAGCACCGACCCGGCCTCCAACGTCGGGCAGGTGTTCGGGCTGACCATCGGCAACACCATCACCGACATCCCCGACGTACCCGGGTTGGCGGCATTGGAGATCGACCCCGACCAGGCCGCCGAGGCCTATCGGGAACGTATCGTCGGCCCCGTACGCGGACTGCTGCCCGAAGCGGAGGTGGCCTCGATCACCGAACAACTCTCCGGTTCGTGCACCACCGAGATCGCCTCGTTCAACGAGTTCACCGATCTGCTCACCGACACCGACGGCCGCATCGGGGAGTGTGACCACATCCTGTTCGACACCGCTCCCACCGGGCACACCATCCGACTTCTCCAACTACCCGGGTCGTGGACCGACTTCCTCAACGAAGGCAAGGGCGATGCTTCCTGCCTGGGCCCGCTGGCCGGTCTGGAGAAGCAGCGCGCCGTCTACGCCGCCGCCGTCGAGGCACTCGCCGACCCGGACCGAACCAGACTGGTCCTGGTCGCCCGCGCCCAGGAGTCGACCCTGGCCGAAATCACCCGAACCCACCGGGAACTGGCCGCGATCGGCCTGACCCACCAGTACGTCGTGATCAACGGATTGCTCCCCGCACCCGCCGATGACAGCGACCCGCTGGCCTCGGCCATCCACCGCCGCGAACAGCAGGCCATCGCCGCCATCCCCGAGGAACTACGCTCACTGCCTCGAGATGTGGTGGACCTGAAGGCCACCAACATCGTCGGAATCGAAGCGCTGGCAACACTGTTCGACCCCGGCGCCGCCGCCGGCCGGCCCGATCAGTTGCCGGTGGAGGTGCCCGATGCGCCGTTGGCCGCGCTGGTCGACCAGATCGCCCTCGGCGACAAGGGATTGATCATGTGCATGGGCAAGGGTGGGGTCGGCAAGACCACCGTTGCCGCGGCGATCGCCGTCGCCTTGGCGCAACGTGGCCACCGGGTGCACCTGACCACCACCGACCCGGCCGGGCATCTCACCGACACCCTGCACGGCACCCTGGAAAACCTGAGTGTGTCGAGCATCGACCCCGTCGAGGCCACCCGCGCCTATCGCGAGCACGTGCTGGCCACCAAGGGAGCAGGCCTGGACGAGCAGGGCCGGCGGATGCTCGCCGAAGACCTGAGATCGCCGTGCACCGAGGAAGTCGCTGTCTTCCAGGCATTCTCGAGGGTAATCGCCGAAGCGCGGCGCCAGTTCGTCGTCGTCGACACCGCCCCCACCGGACACACCCTGCTGCTGCTCGACGCCACCGGTTCCTACCACCGCGAAGTCGCCCGCCAACTCGGCGACCGCCCCTTCACCACTCCGCTGATGCGGTTGCAGGACCCCGAACTCACCAAGGTCGTCATCGTCGCCCTCGCCGAAACCACGCCCGTCCTCGAAGCCGCCGGACTGCACAGCGAACTCGAACGCGCCGGAATCCACCCCTGGGCGTGGGTCATCAACAACTCCCTGGCCGCCGCCGGCCCCGCAACGCCGCTGCTGCGCCGCCGCGCCGCGGCGGAAATCCCCCAAATCGCCTCGGTGCGAGACGACTACTCCGACCGGATCGCCGTGATCCCCCTGCTGGCCGTCGAGCCCGTCGGCATTCCCGCCCTGCGGGCGCTCACCGACCCCCGGGACACCGCCGTCAACACATGAACACCAATGAACCCCCGCCGATGTCGTCGTCATCGGCTTGGGTGATCAGTGCGGCGGCTTGCGCACTTTGGCCTCGGCAGGGCCGGAAATCGACTAGCCTTCCCCGGCGTGAACCCTGAGCCCCGAGGACTGCATCCGCATTACACGCTGATCTGTGACGACGTCCGGCTCGAGTTGGGCAACCGCTTTTCGCTGATCGGCGTGTTTCAGAACATTGTCACTGCGCAGCTACCCATATCCCTGGTCAAGCTGGCCGCGATTACCTACTGGCACGGGGAGGGGAAAGGGTCCGCTCAGGTCAGGGTCCTCTCCCCGGATCGCTCCGAGGTGATCGTGATCTCCGAACCCACACCCATCGAGCTTCCGGCGGGTGGGTTCACGCACAACATGGTCTTGTTCGTCAACGTCATGCTGCCGACGCAGGGAACGTACTGGGTGCAGACGCTTCTCGACTCCAACGTCGTTGGTGAGGTTCCGTTCACAGTGGTGCTCCGTCAGCCCGAGTCCGTCTGAGTGATGCATTGAGTGTTCGCCCGATTCGGGGACCGGCTGCTGCCGTCTAGGAAACGCCGGTCAAGGGCGTGACTGAAATCCCGACCAGCTCGCCCGTCGTCACCCTCGCCGGGATGCGCCACCTGCTCGCCACCGCTGCTCTCGGACCCTTGCTGCTGGTGCAGGGTCGCTATGTGCGTGCCGTCACGCCGCGACTACCGGAGCCTTCCGGATCGCGCTCCGGGCGAACGGGCGCAGGCGCCCCACTGCGCCT
Source organism: Mycobacterium sp. (assembly GCA_020438905.1). Taxonomy (GTDB): domain Bacteria; phylum Actinomycetota; class Actinomycetes; order Mycobacteriales; family Mycobacteriaceae; genus Mycobacterium. The sequence continues at coordinate 1,998 of JAGQTQ010000014.1, read as the reverse complement.
TCTGGTGGCGGGGGACTCCGCTGCGGCCGGGGTGGGCGCCACCTCGCAGGACGAGGCCCTGTGCGGTCGCCTGGTGTCGGAGCTGTCGGCGCGGCGCACGCTGGACTGGCGGCTGGAGGCGCGCACGGGCTACACCACCGCGGATGCGCATGCGCACCTGGCGGCTCTGCCTGAGGACCGCTTCGACGTGGTGGTGCTGTCTTTGGGCGTCAACGACGTGACCCGCGGCATCGGCCGCTCCCGCTGGCTGGCGGGCCAGGCCGCGCTGGCCGACATGCTGCAGGCGCGATTCGCGGCACGAGCAGTGCTTTTCACGGCGCTTCCGCCGATGCACCTATTTCCCGCTCTGCCGCAGCCGTTGCGCTGGTACCTGGGCGCCCGAGCCCTCGCTTTCAACGTCGCGCTCGCGGAGTGGCTGCCGAGCTCTCCGGGCTGCTATCTGTCGGCCCCGGAGTTCGAGCCGGCTTCGGACTACATCGCCAGTGACGGCTTCCATCCCGGCCCGGCCGCCTACGCGGCATGGGCGATGCGGATCGCCGGCGACATCGACCGGTTGTTCCCCCTGTAGCGGCTACCGATTCACTACGGTTGTCGATCCCAGTGCGCCCGCTCCTCCTGGGACAGGGGGAGTGCGGTGCGGCACCCCGTCCGCGCAGACTCCCGGGCGGCGTCGACGACCGCCATCACAGCCAGAATCTGTTGCGAGGGTGTGGGATTGGGTCCGCCCGTGGAGATCGCCTGTCCTACTTCGCGGTAGTACTGCAGTTGGTCTCCGGACGGCGTCGGGAGTCTGTATTGCCGACCGTCAGCGTCGTAGAGGAGCATCTCGTCGGGATCCTCGCCCCAGCCCGGTGCACCGGGTGAAACACCGGCCTTGAGCTGATCCTCCTGAATGTCGCTGCCGTGCTTGACCACTGTGCCTTCCGTGCCGTGCGCAACGAACCGGGTGTGCGCCCCTGCGGCGAGCATGCTGGCGTGCAGGACCACCCGACGCCGCGGGTAGTCGAGGATGACATGCGCCCAGTCATCGGTGCGAGATCCCGCGCGCAGGCTGGCGAGGTCGGCGGTGACCGACTCGGGCAGCCCGAACAGTTGCAGGGCCTGATCGGTCAGGTGCGGGCCGAGGTCGAACCACAGTCCCGCACCCGGTCCGGGGTTCTCCCGCCAGCGGTCGCGCGGGTTGGGGCGGTACCGGTCGATGTGGGATTCGAAGTGGGCAACCTCGCCGATCAGTCCGTCTTCGATGACCTGCTTGATGCCCAGATAGTCGCTGTCCCAGCGCCGGTTCTGAAACACCGACACGATCCGCTGACAACGATCGGCGGTGGCGAGGACCGCACGGGCATCCTGCAGCGACAGCGTGAACGGCTTGTCGACGACGACGTGGTGCGCGGCCCTCAGCGCCGCCTCCGCGAGCGGCCGGTGGGTGTCATTGGGCGAGGCGATCACCACCAGGTCCACATCACCGCGGGCGATGAGTCCGTCGGCATCGACGACGTCGACACCGGGATGGTCGGCGTGGACGTCGGCGGCGCGGGACGACGCCACGGCGACGAGTTCCAGGCCCGGCGTGGCGGTGATCATGGGCGCGTGGAAGGTCCTGGCTGCGTACCCGTACCCGATCAGGCCCACCCGCACGGTGTCCTCGGTGCCAGACATGGCTCTCCTTTCCGACCGAACCCATCCTCCCAGTGCAGGGGAGCACCTGCTGCCATCTGCAGCGACCAGACCCTCAGCTGTCTCTCGCCGGCCCCGCCACGACGGGTTGATCGGCCATAGTGCCGACGCGCGGCACCCTGCTGCCGCCGCGGCCCGAACCGTCGGACGGCCAACGACACACATAGTATGTGATATAAGTCACATCTATAGTCAAATACTTTTGCAAAGCAGTGATGGCGCGAAAGCCTCTCTCCAACAATGCTTTTGCGCAAATACGTCATCAATTGAGCCGCTGCGATGGCCGTGATTTCGGTACGAGGTGCCTCACATAAAAGTGAG
>JAGQTQ010000013.1 GCA_020438905.1 Mycobacterium sp. | reverse complement strand
CGAACTCTCTTAGAACTTCGCCAGAGAGCGCCGGCCAGAGTGGTTTGGCCCACTCCCCGAAGTCGCGGTCGGTGAGCACCACCAGGGCCAACTCAACCGACGGGTCGACCCAGAGGAATGTCCCGGTCTGCCCGAAGTGACCGTAAGTTGCCGGCGAGTTCCCGGCGGCCGTCCAGTGCGGCGACTTGCCGTCGCGGATCTCAAAGCCCAGACCCCAGTCATTGGGCCGCTGCATCCCGTACCCGGGCACCACCCCGCTGAGCCCCGGAAACTGGACGCTGATCGCCTGGGCGTGCATCTGCGGCGAGACGACGCGCGGGCGCAGCAGATCCCCGGCGAACGCGACCAGATCCGCCACTGTGGAGACGGCGCCGAACCCGGCCGCCGCCGCGCCCCCGTCCAACCGGGACGCCGTCATGCCCAAAGGTTCAAAGACCGCCTCGGCCAGGTAGCCGGCGAAGTCGATCCCGGACTCGGCTTCGATAGCCTCGGCGAGCACGGCGAAGCCGTAATTGGAATAGATCCGACGGGTGCCCGGCCGCGCCAGAACCTCTCCGGACTGCATCGCCAGTCCGGAGGCGTGTGCCAGCAGGTGGCGCACCGTCGAGCCGGGCGGTCCGGCCGGGGTGTCGAGGTCTACGACTCCTTCCTCGACGGCGACCTGCGCGGCCCGCGCGACAAGAGGCTTGGTCACCGAGGCCAACCGGAAGCCCCGGTGGACGTCGCCCTGGTGAGCAAGCACACCGGACGGTCCCACCACCGCCCCGGCGGCAGCGGGGACCGGCCAGTCGGCGATCAGGTCAAGGGCACGCGACATCAGGGCAACCGTATCCCGACTAAGGTCACAACACATGAGTCAGACGGTGCGCGGCGTGATCTCCCGGGCCAAGGGCCAACCTGTCGAACTGGTCGACATCGTCATCCCCGACCCCGGTCCGGGCGAGGTGGTCGTCGACGTCCAGGCCTGCGGCGTCTGCCACACCGACCTCACCTACCGCGAGGGCGGGATCAACGACGACTACCCGTTCCTACTCGGCCATGAGGCCGCCGGTGTCGTCGAAGCGGTGGGAGAGGGCGTGACCGCGGTCGCGCCCGGGGATTTCGTCATCCTGAACTGGCGAGCTGTCTGCGGGCAGTGCCGGGCCTGCAAGCGAGGCCGGCCGTGGTACTGCTTCGCCACGTTCAACGCCGAGCAGAAGATGACGCTCACCGATGGAACCGAACTGACCCCCGCCCTGGGCATCGGGGCGTTCGCCGACAAGACCCTGGTGCACGAGGGTCAATGCACCAAGGTCGATCCGGAAGCCGATCCCGCGGTGGCCGGACTGCTGGGCTGCGGGGTGATGGCCGGCATCGGCGCGGCGATCAACACCGGCGCCATCACCCGCGACGACACCGTCGCGGTCATCGGATGCGGAGGTGTGGGCGACGCCGCCATCGCCGGGGCGAATCTGGTCGGCGCGCGGCAGATCATCGCCGTCGACACCGACGACACCAAACTGCACTGGGCCCGCGAATTCGGCGCCACCCACACCATCAACGCCCGCGAACTCGACGTGGTCGAGACGATCCGCGATCTGACCGGCGGTGACGGCGCCGACGTGGTCATCGACGCCGTCGGCCGCCCCGAGACGTGGAAGCAGGCGTTCTACGCCCGCGATCTGGCCGGAACCGTCGTGCTGGTGGGTGTTCCGACCCCGGAGATGACGTTGGAGATGCCGCTGGTGGACTTCTTCGCCCGCGGCGGATCGCTGAAGTCGTCCTGGTACGGCGACTGCCTGCCCGAGCGGGACTTCCCCACCCTGATCGCGCTGCACCGGCAGGGCCGGCTTCCGCTGGAGAAGTTCGTCTCCGAGCGCATCGGTCTGGACGGGGTCGAGGACGCCTTCGCGAAGATGCACGCCGGACAGGTGCTGCGCTCGGTGGTGGTGTGGTGAGCCCCGGCGGCATCCAACGGGTGGTCACCCACGGCAGTTTCGAGCTCGACGGCGGCAGCTGGGAGGTCGACAACAACGTCTGGATCGTCGGCGACGACTCGGAGGTGATCGTGATCGACGCCGCCCACGACGCGAAGGCCATCGAGGACGCGGTGGCCGGCCGCCACGTCGTCGCGATCGTCTGCACCCACGGCCACAACGACCACATCACCGTCGCCCCGCAACTGGCTGCAGACCTCGACGCGCCGATCCTGCTGAACCCGGCGGACGCGATGCTGTGGGAGATGGCCCACGGCGACAAGGAATTCCGCCCGCTGCAGGATAGTCAGGTGCTCAGCGCCGGCGGCATCGAACTGCGTGCCATCTCGACCCCGGGCCACTCCCCCGGATCCACCTGTCTGCACGCCCCGGCGCTGGGCGCGGTGTTCTCCGGGGACACCCTCTTCCAGGGCGGTCCGGGCGCCACCGGCCGCTCATTCTCCGACTTCGGCACCATCCTGGCCTCGATCAAGGACAAGCTCGGTGTTCTGCCGAGCGACACCGTCGTCTACACCGGGCACGGCGACACCACCCGGATCGGCGACGAGATCGTCCACTACGACGAGTGGGTCGCCCGGGGTCACTGACCTCCGATCACGGGGCCGTCGCGGTGCTGCGGGGGTCGATCAGGATCTTCGCGTGGTTCTCGGGATCGCCGAGGGCCTCGAAGGCCGCCGCCACCCCGGCCAGACCGACCTTGCCGGTGACCAGTGCCGAGGTGTCGAGTTTCCCGTCGGCCAGCATGTGCAGGCTGTCCCGGAATTCCAGCGGCGTGTAACCGAACACGAACCGCATGTCGATCTCCTTGCCGATGGCCATCGCCGGGCGGAACCGGTCGGGGTTCATGCACACGCCGACGACGATCACCCGCGAGTTCAGCGGGGCGCCGGCGACAACGCCGTCGATCATCCCGGGCACCCCGACACACTCGAAGATCACCGGCCGTTTCGGCCCGGCCGCCCCGAGCGCTTCGGTGGCACGGTAGACGAACTCCCAGCCCGGCAGCTTGCGGAGTTTCTCCATCGACCCGATGGCCAGTTCGCCGAGCCCGGCGAATTCGGTCACCATCTTCTTGCCGCCCGCGGCGACGGCAGCGCCGTACGGCGAGTTCTCGGCCGGGTCGACGACGATGTCGGCGCCGCACCGTGCGGCGAGCACGCGCCGCGCCGGGGAGAGATCGCTGGCGATGATGGTCCCGACTCCGGCGGCCTTGAGCTGGCAGATGACCGCCAACCCGACCGGGCCGCATCCGATGACGACCGCGGTGTCGCGCTTGGTGATCTCGCTGCGCCGCACCGCGTGCAGTGCCACCGCCATCGGCTCGGTGAGGGCCGCGGTGTCCAGGGACAGCCCGTTGGGCACCGCGAAGGTCATGGATGCCTCGACCAGCACGAGTTCGGCATAGCCCCCCGGCGCCAGCGGCGAGAGCCCGGTCATTTGCACCCCGCCGTGAGCCCGCACCATCGGGAAGGACACCACCGGCGTACCCACCGGCAGCCCTTTCGGCGTGCCACTGCCGCGTTCGGCCACCACGCCGGCGAACTCGTGGCCCAGCACCGTCGGGGTGTCCCGGCGGATGCAGTCGTGGTAGCCGACCTCCTCGAGAACATCGGCCAGTTCGTCGCCGTGGTCCTTGGCGTGCAGGTCCGATCCGCAGATCCCGCACGCCCGCACGTCCAGAACCAGCTGGCCCCGCGCCGGACTCGGGTCGGGCAACTCGACCACCGACAAGGTTCCCTGCGCGCAGCTGACGGCCTTCATCCTGGTGAGTATGCCCTGATGGGCACGACTGCCCGGCGGAGACTACCGTCGAGATCAAGAACCCGAGGAGGCCCGGATGTCCGCAGACGACTCAAACCGGCGGCCCGGCGGCGCGGTCACCCGGTTCGCCCTCCGGTACTGGGCGCCCATCGCCCTGGTGGCACTCGCGGCGGTGTTCATCGGGCAGAACCGGGACCATCAGAGCGTGCGCCTGCTATGGATCACCGTGGAGTCGCCCATGTGGCTGCTGCTGGCGGCGATGCTGATCGTCGGCGTGGCAGTCGGACTGCTGTTGCACCGCCGGAAGGGCTAGCGCCGTGCGAGAGTCCAGCGATGTGGTGCGCCCCCAGCCGATGGAGAGCGCCACGTATTCGGCCTCCTCGCGCCTGCAGGCCGCCGGGTTGATCTCGGCCACAAAGCTTTTCGAGCAGGCCGCCGCGCAGGTACCGATCCCGGCCCCGCCGCAGCCCATCGCCATCGCCGACTACGGGGCCGCGAACGGATACAACTCCCTACTGCCGGTGGGGGCTGCGGTTGCCGTGCTGCGGGCGCGCACCCGCCTGGATCACGCAATCCTGGTCGCCCACACCGACCTGCCGGACAACGACTTCACCGCCTTGTTCACCACCCTCACCGAGGATCCGGACAGTTATCTGGCCAAGGACTCGGCGACCTTCCCTTCTGCGGTCGGACGATCCTTCTACCGGCAGATCCTGCCCTCGGAGAGCATCGCGCTGGGCTGGAGTTCCTGGGCCACCCACTGGCTGAGCCGGGTGCCCGCCCCGATCCAGGACCACATCCACATCGCCCACAGCGCCGAGGCGGACGCTCGCCGCGCTTTCACCCAGCAGGCCGCCCTGGACTGGCAGGACTTCCTGGCCTTCCGCGGCCGCGAACTCGCCCCGGGCGGACGACTGGTGGTTCTGACCCTCGGGATCGACGACGCCGGGTTACCCGGGTTCGGCGGGGTGATGCAAGCCCTGCTCACCGCCCTGCAGGGTCTGGTCGAGGTAGGCACGCTGTATCCACAGGAGGTCGCGCGGATGGCCATCCCGACCGTGGGCCGCAGCGAGGAGGAGTTCCGCGCCCCGTTCGCCCCGTCGGGGCGGTTCGAGGGACTCTCGGTGGAACACCTCGAGACGTTCACCGCCGAGGACCGGTTCTGGGCGCGCTACCGCCATGACGGCGACGCCGCCGCACTGGGATCCTCCTGGGCCGGCTTCGCGCGGGCCGCGATCTTCCCCACCTTGGCCACCGCGCTGGAGGGCGGCCCGCGCAGCCCGAGAGCCGTCGCCTTCGTCGACACCCTCGAATCGGCGGTCGCCGCCCATCTGGCCTCGTCGCCGCAGCAGATGACGATTCCGCTGGCGGCGCTGGTCTTTCTCAAGCGCAAGAGGTCCCGCTGACTCAGCGGGACGATCCAGCAACGAATTCAGCGTTGGCCGCCCGCGCGAAGCGCGTACCGCCGCTCGGCGTAGATCAGGTCGTCGCGCCAGAGTCGGCCGGCCGCGAAGCGCATCAGCGGCTGGATCAACGGCGCGGCCCGCAGCGAATGCTGGAATCCGGGGCGGTCGGACTGCGCGATCACCGCCTCGATCACCGCGGTGCGCGGCCGACCGTCGGGTCCGGGGCCGATCGGGGTGGCGTGGGTCTCCACCACGCTGCCCACTCCCTCTCCGTCGACGATGTGCATGACGATGGTCCGGGGTTCCGGCACGGTGAACTCCGCGATGACCGGCACGCCGACCCTGCCCAGGTGGAAGGTCACGGCCACCAGGAACACGTCGGCGTCGTCGTCGGCGTCCACCGCGGGCGCTGCCAGGACCTCCAGTTGCGCGAACGAGTACGGGTGGAACCACGCCCCATGCCAAGGGTCGAGCCGGTTGGCGATGATGTCGCGCGGCTCGCAGACCCCCTCCAGACGGGTGACCGCGGCCAGCCGGTTGCCGGCCGGCCGCTTCGGCAGCACCGGAGCCTCCAACGGTTCCTCGCCGCCGATCTTGTCCAGGCGCACCCACACCAGAACGCCGTCGTCATGGGCCGGCAACGGCTTCCAGCCGAACTCCCGGCCGCCTTCCAGCCGCAGCCCGTGCCACGGGCAGATCAGGCCGCCACACTCCACTTTGCCGGTAGCCAGGTCGGCCCCCAGGTGCGGGCAGGACGCCGGGCCGACGTGCAGCCCGCCCTGCTGGTCGCGCCACGCCACGATCTCCAGGCCCGCCACCCTCGATCCGAACGGCCGGTCGGCCCGGACGTCGGTGCTGGCGGCGAACGGGTACCAGTTGCCGCTGGGGCGACGTAGCGCGCGCTGCAGTGCCGCGTCGATGACCGTCGGCTCGGCCTGTTTATACGTCGGCGCCTGGTTGGCCCACTCGATCTTCGGAATGACCTGCAGCGGCGAGTCTTTCGGAATCCGCTCGGCCAACCGCGACCACAGACTCATTGATGAAGGCTCATCTCGTGCGCACGCCTTTCTCCGCCAACTTCCGCAGTACCGGGGACCGCCCCCGCACGGGAACCGTGTAGAGGGTATGCCCGGACACACCCCAGTCGGCGAGCAGCCGATTAGCCGCCGACCAGCCGGTGGTCGCCGCCCGTTCCATCAACGCTACCGGCAGGTCGATGCGGATTCCGTCACCGGCCAGCATCAGACCGTCGATCGGGGTGTCGACGGTGGGCCGGCCGGCGAAGGACCCCGGGGAGAACAACGGGCAGTCCTGCTTGTACAGCATTCGCTCGGCCACGATGCCGGCCCGCGCGGTCTCCGGGTAGAGCTGGTGCAGCCGGGCCAGCATCCGCTCCCGCAGGCTCTCCAGCGGGGCGTCGGCCGGCACCGAGTAGGAGTGCACCTCGACAACCGAACCGCCCTGGGCACGCGCCCAGTCGGCGGCCTCGCGCTCGTAGCTGCTCACGACGCTGATGTTGTCGACCGGTTCCAGTCCGCCGGTGCCCAGGAACGCCGGACGGTCGGGTGCCACCGGGGCGTCCAGCCAGAGTCGCTGCACCACGAACGGCGGCGCGACCTCCATCGCCGCCACCCGCTGCCGCCAGGACTCGTCACCCAGGTCCGGCGAGGCCGACACGATCCCCTGCAACCCGGCGACATCGGCCGCCAGCACCACGCCGTCGGCGTCGATCGCCCTGCCGTCGTCGGCGTGTACCCGCAGCCGCTTGGGACCGCCCACCTCGATCGACTCGACCGACACCCCGGTGTGGAACCGGACTCCGCATCCGGTCAGGTAGTCCCCCAACGGGTTCCACAGCGCGGTGTCGAAGTTCGACTCCGCGACGTCGAAGACCAGACCCTCGCTGGAGCCGAGGAAGTAGATGTGGAACATCGCCGCCAACTCGGCCGCCGACAGCCGCTCCGGCCGGGCGAAGAAGCTGCGGGCGAAGACCTCGAAAGCCAGGTGACGGGCCGCCCGCGGAAAGTTGATCTGGTCGAGGAACGTTCCGGCATCGCGGTCGTCGAGACGCTCGTAGATACCCGGTACCGAGACCGAGACCAGCGGCGCCGCGGCGATCCCGTTGAGCCGCAGCATGTCCCGGAACCGGAAAGTCGGACTGCGCAGCGCGAACACCAGCGCGTTCCACGGCGGGCTCTGCGGCAGTCCGCGGAAGGTGTCGCGGCGGCCCTGGCCGTCGACCAGCGGGTAGTCCTCGACCGCGTGCAGCCGCCGCAGCTGCGGATCGCTGCGCCGCAACAACTCGCGCAGGTTGTAGTACTGCCGGAAGAAGGCGTGGAAGCCGCGGTTGTTGGCCACCTCCGTGCCGGCCAGCGGGCCGTCCTCCAGCGGTTCGGTCCAGCCGGCCACCCGCCCACCGAGGTTCGGCTGCCGCTCGAGGACCTCGACGGAGACACCGCGTTCGGCGAGTCCGGCCGCGGCCGCCAGCCCTGCGATCCCGGCTCCGATGACCACGACGTGCGGAACGGCCGCCAGCGCTCCGGCATGGGGCAGCCCGGACGGACCGGGGTGGATGACCCGGCGGGGATCTTTCATCCCTGACCTTTCAATCGAGGGGCGTCTGTCAATCGAGGGGCGTCGGCCAGGAAAGTGTGCACGATGTTGCGCTGCCAGCCCGGCATCGTTTCGCTGTGCACGCCGGTGAAACCCGCCGCGACCATGCGGCGCTGGAAGTCCGCGGCACCGTCGAAGGTGTTCACGCTGCGCCACAGATGGCGGTAGAGGGTGCCGTCACCGGTCTTGCGCCGGCCCGCGGGAATGATGATCGCCCAGCAGACGGCGTTCCAGATCGCTTGGGCCGCTGCGGAATCGCGCACCGAGTACTCGTGCACCGCCAGCGTCGCGCCCGGGCGCAGCAGGTCGCGGAACCGGCGCAGTTGGGAGTCCGGATCGGCGAGGTTGCGCAGCAGGTAAGCGGCCAGGATGCCGTCGAAAGGCCCTTCGACCCCGGCCTCGGCGAGCGCCTCGATCGGGGTGTGCACGAAGCGCACCGTGTCCGGCCAGGTCTTGGCAGCCGCCTGCTCCAGCATGCCCGCCGAGGCGTCCACCGCGACGATCTCGGCGTGCGGCGCGGCCTCTAGTAGCGCAGCGGTCGACGCGCCCGTTCCGCAACCGGCGTCGAGCAGGCGCAATCCCCGCCCGCCCCCGGGAATCCGCATCCGGCGCGCCGAGATCCGCAGATGGTCGTGGTAGCCGGGGTTCGCCCCGACCAGCTGGTCATAGGCCGCCGCGCCGACGTCGAAGGCCTCCGGGACGTCGGCCCGGCGCAGACCGGCCTTGGGCATGCCGCTCATCGCCGGCTCCCGTTGTTCCCGACCCGATCCTGATTGCCCCGACCCTGCTTGACCCAGAGCAACAGCACCGCGGTCACCAGTGCCCAGCCGAACAGGAAGTCCTCCACCGGAATGTCCCACGGGAAGCGCAGTCCGGAATTGTGCTTCTCGTTGTAGATCACGATCGGGGCCGACAGCTTGGTCAGCCAGCCGTCGACGGGAACCTGGAAGCCCAACACGATCGCCATCGAAATCCAGTAAGCCGGTTTGCGGAACAGCCCGGTGCGCAGCACCTTCAACTCCAGCACGCACACCGCGATCACCGACAGCACCGCGGGCAGCGTGTACCCCAGCCCGGTCACCGACGACTCCGCTCGGTCGTCTTGTCCCGCAGCCGGCGTAACCAGCCCAGGCTCGCGCTGACCGTCGTGTAGGTCAGCAGCCCGCAGATCGGGATCACGACGAAGAACAGGAACTCCTCCAGCGGCATGAACGGCACGTCGATACCGCTGATGTAGCGCGGGTTGTAGTGCCAGACATCGGCGACGATCGCGATCGCGTCCCAGGTCAGGAACACCACGAGGACCGGTGCCAGGGACCGGATCAACCGGCGCGGCTGGCGGTAGACACCGCCGCCGAGGAACTCCAACGGCAGGGTGATCAGCAGGCAGCCCCCGAGGAGCAGCAGGTATTGCCACTTGTCCATCAGGCTCCCATCAGACCACGGCTTAGGCGGCCGCGGCTCGGCGGGCGCGCCGGGCCCGGACAAGCCCGCCGGTGAACACCTGCAGCCGTCGGCCCATACCCACCGACGCCCGTTCGCTGAAAACCGCGAAATCCATCTCCTCGATCCGGTCGAGGATCTCCGAGTAAAGGGTGAACGCCGCGGTGACGCACGGGCGGGACTCCGGCGCCAGCAGGGCTATTCCCTTGTGCGCGTCCCGGTAGATGGCCCGGGTGATCGCGTGCTGGGAGACCAGTGCCTGGCGGACCCGGGGATCGGTGCGGGCGTTGCGCTGACACCACAGCAGCAGGTCGCGGTCGACCCCGAACGACGCCAGTTCGTCGGCCGGCAGGTAGACGCGGTTGCGCTGCAGGTCCTCGTTGACATCCCGCAGGAAATTGGTCAGCTGGAAGGCCCGACCCAGCGCTTCGGCCGCGGGCTCGGCGTCGCGCAGCGGCCCCACCGTGCCCAGGATGGGCAGCATCTGCAGACCGATCACTTCCGCCGATCCGCGCATATAGGCGTTGAGCGCGGCACGGTCCGGATAGTCCGTCACGGTCAGGTCCATCCGCATCGACGCAAGGAACTCGTCGAACAGGTTCAGTGGGATCTGGTAGGTGCGGGCGGTGTGCAGCACCGCGGGCAGCACGGGCTCACTGGCCTCGTCGCCGTCGACGAACTTCGACGCCAACCGCTCGAGCCGCGCCGCCCGTTCGTCGACGCTCGCGTCGGATTGCAGGTCGTCGAGGATGTCGTCGGCGTAGCGGGCGAACCCGTACAGCGCGTGCACGGCCGGTCGCTGCGACGGGGTCAGCAGCCGCGTTGCCAGGAAGTAGGTGCGGCCGTGCTCGGCGTTGAGCCGGCGGCAGTACCGGTAGGACTCGCGCAGGTGCTCGTCGGAGATCCCGGCGGCCTGCAGTTCGGTGTTGATCATGCCCGCACCCGCTTGGCCGAACCGGTGATCGTGCGGCTGGCGGGGCGCCCCGGGGGCCCGGTGATCCGCTCGGCGGCCAGCCGTCCGGACAGCAACGCCGTCGGCACCCCGACCCCGGGCACCGTCGACCCGCCGGCCAGCACCGCGTTGTCGACACCACGAACCAGGTTGGCGGGGCGGAACGGTCCGGTCTGGGGGAAGGTGTGCGCCAGCGCGAAGGGGGTACCGGCCGTCATTCCTTGGCGGGCCCAGTCCGCCGGGGTGACGACGTCGAGCACGTCGGCGTCATCGAGCACGGAGGTGGCCAACTCGGGCATCAGCCGTTCGGCCGCACAGTCCAGCACCTGCCGGGCGTAGCGGTCGCCGTCGGCGGCCCAGTTGACCTTGCCCACTTCGAGGTTCGGGCACGGCGCCAGCACGTAGAGCAGGTCGCGGCCGGCCGGGGCGAGGCTGGGGTCACCCGCTGTCGGCCGGGTGACCAGCAGCGACGGATCGCTCATCAACACACCCCGGTCGATGATCTCGTCGAAGGTCTGCGACCACTTCGCCCCGAAGCTGATGTTGTGGTGCTCGAGGGCGTCCCCGACCGCGGGGATGCCGACGTGCATGACCAGCGCCGAGGGGGCCGGCCGAAGGGCGAGGGGGCGACGCGGCGTGCGGCCCAGCAGCTGGTAGGTCAGCGGCAGCTCGGTGGTGAGAACGACCGCGTCGCAGGCGATCCGGTCTCCGGAATCGGTGCACACCGCACTCACCCGCGAACCGGAATGCTCCAGGCGGGTCACGCTGGAGCCGTACCGGAACTGCACACCGGCGGCGGCCGCGGCGGCGGCCAGGGCTTCGGGCACCGCACGCATACCGCCGCGCGGGAAGTACACCCCGGCGACGGTGTCCATATACGCGATCACCGCGTAGGCGGCCAGCGCCTGCTGCGGGGGCACGCCCGCATAGAGCGCCTGGAAGGTGAAGATCCGCTGCACCCGCTCGTCGGTGATGAAGCGGCCCACCATCTTCTCCCAGCCGCGGAAACCGCCGAGGGCCGCCAATCGGGCCAGCTGGGGGGTCAGCAGCGACAGCGGGGAGGAGAAGTTGGAGCCGATGAAACCGTCGATCTCGAGGGTGTAGAGCTGGGTCAGCCACTGCCGCAGCCGCTGGTAGCCGGCGGCCTGCTCGGCTCCGGCGAAGTCCTCGATCGCAGCGGTCATCGCCGCGGCGTCGGTATGCACGTCCAGGGTGCTGCCGTCGGCGAACGAGGCCCGGTAGGCCGGGGCCAGCGGTATCAGGTCGAGGTGGTCGGCCATCGAGGCGCCGACGGCGTCGAAAGCCTCCTCGATGATGTCCGGCATGGTCAGCACGGTGGCACCGGTGTCGATCCGATAGCCGCGGATGTCTGCCTGGCCGACCCGTCCGCCGGGGAATCCGTGCCGCTCGACGACGGTGACCGACCGCCCGCGCCCGGCCAGTTGCAGGGCCGCCGACAGCCCGGAAAGCCCGGCACCCACCACGACGACATGGTCGGTACTACCTGGAACGGTTCGCATCACTCAACCTATCTCTCGTGCCCAAATCTCTTCTCTCGCCGTCAGGTCATCCGCAGGGTGCAGGCCGTAGCCATATCGGCCAGAGTCCGCTGCACCCACTCGTCGATCCGGTCGTCGCGCACATGCCGCTGGGCGTCCGCCACCCGCCCCGCGATCATTTCCTCGATCCACTCCGGCGCACCGGTGGCAACGATCAACGAGCGCCACCGGGCGATATCGGCGTCGTCGAGATCCTCGGCCGCCATCAGGTCGGCGAACTGGCGGCGGATCGCCGGGGTCGCCATCCGCTGGGCGGCCACCACCACGCTGGTGGCCTTGCGCTCGGCGAGATCACCGCCGGCGGGCTTGCCGGTCACCGACGGCGCGCCGAACACTCCGAGGATGTCGTCGCGCATCTGGAAGGCCTCGCCGACGGCGCTGCCGTAGGCCCCGAGAGCGCCGATCAGATCATCGCGATTGGCCATCGCGGCGCCGATCTCCAGGGGCCGCCGGACCGTGTAGTTGCCCGACTTGCGCCGCGCCACGTCGAGCACCGCCTCCATGGTGGGCAGCGCCCCGGCGTCGTTGGCCACGTCGGCGCACTGCCCGACGGCCAGTTCGATCCGCATGGCGTCGTAGTGCGGCCAAGCCCGGGCCAGCGCCGCCGCGGGCACCCCGCTGTCGCGCATCATCTGCTCGGCCCAGACCAGGCACAGATCGGAGAGCAGGATGGCCAGCGAGACACCGAACCGCTCCGGTGAGCCGGACAGGCCGTTCTCGCGATGCCACTGACCGAAGCGAACGTGAGCCGCGGGCTGCCCGCGCCGCAGCGGGGAGTCGTCCATGACGTCGTCCTGCAACAGCGCGAACGCGTGCAACAACTCCAGACCGGCCGAGGCCCGAAGGGCGGCGGCATCGGCGTAGCTGCCGTCGTCTCGCGCCCCATCGGTCTTGCCGCCACACAGCCAGCCCAGGTACATGAACGTCGATCGCAGGCATTTGCCGCCGTCGAGCAGCCGGGTCAGCACCTCGCCGGAGACCTCGACCCCGGTCCGGGACAGTTGCGGAAGACAACGGTTGTGAACGAACTCGGCGACATGGTCCAGTGCCCGTTGGCGCACTCCGCTGCGCCAGAATTCGAACTCCGGCCCGGGTGCCGCGAACTCCAGGCCGACCGGGATGTGGCCGCCGCCAACCGGCGACGTGTCAATCGCGCGCAAAAGGTGCTCCTGTTCCCCGGGAATCCCTCACCCGCCGTCCATTCAAGACGACGCGGACGCCCGGCGCTTCCCGGGACCCCCGATGGTCACTCCCGCGTAATGTTTGCCGACCGACCTCAGCGGCACCTTCGGCAAACCCGCGTACGCGGTGGGCGAGTCAGCGGGCCGCGTTCTGCAGGACGGCGATATTGCCGGGGCAGTAGGTGCTGATGGCCGCGCCGAGGAATTGCCATGCCTGGGTCTGGGTGGTGTCACGGGGCAGGTTGCGGGCGATGAACGCCTCCGATGCGTAGGCGTCGGGGTCCACTCCGCGGTCTAGTCGCTTGCAGGCGATCTTGCCCAGCCAAGCGTTGTAATCGCGCTGCCCGTAGATGCCGTAGGAGTGCAACTGGTCGGCGAAGTCGATGTCGGGGTCGGCCTGCGCCGGCGCGGCGGTGACGACGGCCGCGACGGCGGCGTGGACGGCGGTGACCGTGAGCAAACGCCCGAGAAACGTCATGCCCGCGATTGTAGGCCGATCTGTCACACGAACCGATCTTCGGTTCGTGTTCGGCCCGAGACGGCGGGCTGGGCTAGGGGCTCAGTCTGCCTTCCTTGCCGGGCACCCGGGTCGGCGCCTTGTCCGCCGTCATGGACGGCGCGAACGAGCCGACGTTCTGCTTCTCGGTGGGCGTCAGCGAGACCGGCGACTGGGGGGCGCTGGTGGGGGTCTTGGTGTCGTCCGGGGTCTTCTTGGTGTCACTGCCGCAGGCGGTCATGGTCGCCATACCGACGATGGCGGCCGTCCCAGCCAGGAGTGCGACCTTGGATGTCAGACGAGAAGTGTTCAACTCAGCTTCTCCTTGGAGATTAAGCGTCGGGCTTTGAGCCAACAACATAAAACATGTCCCGGCCGCAAGGCCCCCACCGTCGGCGCAGCCGTGCAGGAGGGCACATAATGGCTGTCATGCGGAAAGATGCGCGGTGGGCTGGGACGACAGTGACGGTGACCGCGGTGTTGTGGTCTGCGTTCTCGGCGGGGACGGCTACCGCCGACGCCACCGACGACTACCCGATCCCACACCGCATGATCATCACGACCTGCACCGCGGAGCAGATCATGGCTGCCGCCCGCGACGTGGAGCCGGTCTACTACGAGCGCTACATGATCGACTACAACAACAAGTCACCGCAGATCCAGCAGGCCTCCCAGGATTACATCCACGATTTCTACGCCAAGACCCCGGCGGAACGCCGGGCGTGGTCGGAGGAGATGGCCACCAACATCTATTCCGATCCGCTGGTGTTCCAGTGGCCCAACCACGCCAAGCTGTTCTTCAACAACAAGGGCGTGGCGGCCAACACCACCGA
The DNA here is from genome assembly GCA_020438905.1 of Mycobacterium sp. GTDB lineage: Bacteria > Actinomycetota > Actinomycetes > Mycobacteriales > Mycobacteriaceae > Mycobacterium. The sequence continues at coordinate 8,534 of JAGQTQ010000013.1, read as the reverse complement.
CATCTGCGAGCAGTACCCGGTGGGCGATATGTCGGTGTGGAACTGGTGAGCGGGGGCCGGACCGGGACCCCGCCGGTCATCGAGCGGTGGCTGCGGGTCATCGAGAGCGGGCAGACAAGCGAACTCGACGACATGCTCGCCGAAGACGCGGTGTTCTACTCCCCCGCGGTGTTCACGCCCCAGCGCGGCCGTGCCCTGACCGCGGCCTATCTGCGGGCCGCCGAGCGGATGTTCTCCGGGACGGGTTTCCACTACGTCGAGAAGTGGATCGGCGACCGCTCGGCGGTGCTGCACTTCGCCGCCGAGATCGACGGGCTCTCCGTCGAGGGCATCGACATGATCCACTGGAACGACGCGGGTCAGATCACCTCGGTGAAGGTGATGATCCGGCCGTTCAAGGCCCTCCAGGGCGTCATCGGCAAGATGGCCGAACTGCTGGCGTCCGGATAATTCCTCTCCGCAATCCGGGCCGATTCGGTTTGCCGGGTCGACGCCGTCCTGTGAAACGATTCGGCCACGGCTGTGGAGGATCTGTGGCCGAACTGAGTACAGTTCGAATAAGCCCGTTGCCGGGTCGCTGACGCTGCGCGTTTGCCGGATGCGGTGACCCCGAAGCCCGCCACAGGCAGGAGTTCTCCATGAGTTCGGCCCCACCGAATGCCACCCAGACCTCGACGAACCGGAAAGCCGCGGCCAACGTCGGCCGGATCGGGACGCTGGCGGCGGCCCTCGGCGTGGGAGCCGCGGTCGCCTTCGGAACCGGAGTCGCCTGGGCTGACGCCTCCGATTCCAGTGGGCCGGACTCCTCGCAACAAGCCACCGCCGGCCCCTCGAGAACCGGTGCACCGGCGGCCGGCCGCGCTGCCCGCGGTGCGGCCATCCGAGGCAGTGCTGCGGGAGCCGCGGGCAACGACGCCTCCGCCCCGACGGCCCCCCGGACCCCGTCGTCCTCCCGTCCGGCGGCCGCAGCCGCGGTGAAACTGCCCGCCGGGTTGTCGGCCGCGATCAACGACGCGCGGTCCGCCAAGAAATCCTCGCCCCTGCCCGCCGCGGCGGTCACGGTGTCAGCGCCCAAGCCGACGGCCTCCGCCGCGGTGCCGGTCTCCGAACCCGTGGCGCCCGTCCCGACGACCCAGCCCGCCGCGGTCACCGCCGCGGTGGCCGACACGCTGTCGGAGCCCGTCGCCGCCGCGGCGCCGGCGGCCGTCGCCACCCCCAAGCCCGCCCCGGCCCGGGCGATACGAACCTCCTCGCGGCTGCTGGCCGCGATCGGCCTGGACCCAGCGTCGGCTTCCACAACAACTGACAATCCGGCGGACGCGGCGGCACTGTGGGCGCTGCTGGCCTTCAGCCGCCGCGAGATCGGCCGGGTCGGCTCGCGGGCGTCGGCGGCTCCCAGCGCCGCCGTCTCCGGCACGCTCACCACCACACCGACCAACCTCGGCTCCGACCCCCTCGGCTGGGTGACCGGCCAGAGCAACACCGCCTACCCGGGGTGGAACTGGACCCAGACCAACAACACCAAGTGGGCCAACGTCTACGGCACCGACCTGGGCATCATGTGGTTCAACGGCGACAACGGCCTTACCCAGTTGGCCTTCGGCGACACCTTCAGCGCCCGCAACATGACCGGCGACTGGCGCTCCAACGTCCTGCTGCTCAGCGATGACACCCAGCTCTACGACGGCTTGAGCCTGATCAACACCGGCCCGGCCTACCAGTTCATCCCGGCCGCCCGCAATCAGGTGTTCTTCATCGGGTCGGAGGTCACCAACATCCCGACCTCGGCGGTTTACGCCGACGCCACCAACTACGTCAGCTACATGTCGGTCAAGTCCTGGGACACCCCGGGACGCTGGACCACCAACTACTCGGCGGTCTCGGAGTACGACCCGGCGACCGACAAGTGGGTGCTGCAGACTTCGACGGTGCGCTCGGCGGGCTGGTTCCGCTCATCGACCCGCTACCGGGCCGGCGACCAGAACTTCCAGCAGATGGCTTATGTCCTCGAGCCGGAGAGCAAGGTCGCCCCCGGAGAGACCCGCTACATCTATGCCTTCGGCACCCCTGCCGGCCGGGCCGGATCGGCCTTCCTGTCCCGGGTTCCGGAGGACGCCATCACCGATCTGAGCCAGTACGACTACTGGGACGGAACCACCTGGGTCCGCGACAACCCCGCCGTCGCGGCCCCGGTCATCGGCGACTCCCCCAATTCGGCCGGGTTGTTCGGCTGCATCATCGACCTGGCCAACAACCCGAACTTCTTCGGCGGCTGGTTCGCCGGGCTGACCGGGGCCAAGACCGGCGGCAACGTCAGCGAGATGTCCATCCAGTACAACGAGTACCTGGACAAGTACGTGGTTCTGTACGGCAACGGGCTCAACAACGTCATCCTGCGCACCGCCGACACACCTGAGGGACCATGGTCGGATCCGGTCACCATCGCCACGTCGCTGCAGTATCCGGGCCTCTACGCGCCGATGATCCACCCGCTGTCGGGCACCGGTGATCTCACCGACGCCAACGGCGACCCGGATGTGGCCAACCTGTACTGGAACATGTCGATCTGGAGCAACTACAACGTCGTGTTGATGCAGACCGACCTCTCCGCGATGCAGACCGCGCTGGTCTAGGTGGGCGCTAGCGGCTCGGCAACGTCAGGACCTCTTACACCCTGGTGCTGCGCGGAATCACCGACTCGGTCTAGCGGTCAGCAGGCCGCGAGGACCCGCGCGATCGCATCGCGTTCGGCGGGGGTGACCCACAGCCCGTAGGTGGCCTTGACCTCGACGATCCGGGTGACGAACGTGCACCGGTAGGACTTGTCGGGCGGCAGCCAGGTGGCCGCGTCGCCATCGCCCTTCTCCTGGTTCACCCATCCGATGGTGGCCTGGAGGTTGGCCGGATCGTTGGCGAATTTGCGGCGGGTGATCTCGTCCCACTGCTGAGCACCGGTCTGCCAGGCGTCCGAAAGCGCGACCACGTGGTCGATCTGAACCTCCGCCGAGGTCCCCGGGCCGCGCTGGAACTCGACGACCGTTCCGGTGTAGGGGTCATCGAGCACGCCGCTGAGCACCGCGCACCCGTTGGAGCCCGGCTTGATCACCACGTCCACCAGATCGCGGCGCAGGATGTCGTTGCGGGTGTCGCACCCGTTGTACCCGTAGTCCACCGCGACATCGTCGGTCCACCGCTGGCCGAACAGGTCGCGGTCGTAACCGGTCTTGGGCGCCCGCCCCTTGACCGGCAGGGTGTCCAGGGTCGCCAGCGTGTCGGTCGGGGTATCGGCGGGGGCGGCAGGAGCGGTCACCAAACACAGGACCGCGGCGAGGACCGCCGGCCACCGCAACATCTGACGTCCCATGGTCCTCCTAGCTGATCCAGACGCTACCCGCGACGCGGGCGTAAGTTGGCCCCGTGCACGTCGACGCCATGACGATTCCGCAGCCGCTGGGCCGCATCGGCGCCCTCGCCGCCGAGGTCCGCGACGCCGGATTTTCCGGCCTGCTGTTCACCGAGACCGGCCGCACCGCCTATCTCGACGCCGCGGTGGCCTCGCAGGCCGCGCCGGGCCTGGAGCTGTCCACCGGTGTGGCGGTCGCCTTTCCACGCAGCCCGTTCGTCACCGCCGCCACCGCGTGGGAGTTGCAGGAGGCAACAGGGGGGAGATTCCGGCTGGGGCTGGGAACCCAGGTCCGCACCCACGTCGTGCGCCGCTACGGGGTGCCCTTCGAGCGTCCCGGCCCCCGGCTGCGCGACTACGTGCTGGCGGTGAAGGCCTGCTTCTCGGCGTTTCGGAACGGGCGGCTGGACCACCACGGCGAGTTCTACGACCTGGACTTCATCACCCCGCAGTTCAGCGCCGGGCCGATCGAGGCCCCCGACCCCAAAGTCGACATCGCGGCGGTCAATCCCTGGATGCTGCGGATGGCCGGTGAGGTGGCCGACGGCGTGCACATCCACCCGCTCGGCGAACCGGGTTACCTCCGACGCCACGTCGTGCCGAAGGTGGCCGAGGGCGCCGCCCGCGCGGACCGTTCGCCGGCTGAGGTCGACGTCATCGTGCCGGTGATGACCATCACCGGAGACACCGACGCCGAGCGCGACGCCGAACGCGAATTGGTACGCGCGTCCATGAGCTTCTACGGCAGCACTCCCAACTACGGGTTCATCTTCGACGAGGCCGGTTTCGAGGGCACCACCGCCCGGATCCGCGCGAAGCAGAAGGCCGGGGATTTCGCCGGTATGGCCGCCGAGATCACCGACGAGCACATCGCCGCGTTCGCCACCGAGTCCACCTGGGACGACCTGGGCGACGCCCTGACCGCCAAGTACGGCGGTATCGCCTCCCGCCTCGTGCTCTACAACGCGCTCACCGGGCCGGAGCGACTGCAGCGGTATGGCGAGGTCGCCCGGCAGTTGCGCTCTCCTGGCGCTGAGTGAGGAACCACGCAGACGTCCACTCACACAACGTCTGCAAGGCTCCTCACTCAACGGGATATCGGTGTTAGGGTCCGGCCCATGTCAGGTCTGACCGGGCTTCTCGCGCAGGACTGCATCGCCCTGGACGTGCCCGCCGCGACCTGGGAGGAAGCCGTGCTCGCCGCCGGCGCCCTGCTCGAGCGGGCCGGTATCGCCGGTCCGGCCTACACCGGGTCGATGATCGACAACGTCGAGACCAACGGCCCCTACATCGTGGTGGCGCCGGGATTCGCCTTCGCCCACGCCCGGCCCTCGGAGGCCGTGCACCGCACCGGGATGTCCTGGGTGCGGCTGGCCGATCCGGTTGCCTTCGGCCACAAGACCAATGACCCGGTCACACTGGTAGTTGCGCTGGCCGCGACCGATGACGGCGCGCACGCCGCGGCGATGGCCGAACTGGCGAAGGTGGTCGGCAATCCCGACAAGCGAGCGGCCCTGGACGCCGCCACCCGGCCCGCCGACGTGCTGGGGATTCTCGAAGGCACCGTGGCGACGGCCCCATCCACCGCCCCGGCCAGGACCACCAACCTGATCCTCACCGTGTGCGGAAACGGCCTTGGCACCAGCCTGTTCCTGAAGAACACCCTTGAGCAGGTTCTCGGCACCTGGGGCTGGGCGCCGTTCATCACCGTCGAGGCCACCGACACCATCTCGGCCAAGGGCCGCGCCAAGGAGGCCGACCTGATCATGACCTCCGGCGAGATCGCCAAGACCCTCGGTGATGTCGGCGTGCCGGTGAGGGTCATCGAAAACTTCACCTCGACCCGCGAGATCGACGCCGCACTGCGGGATTCCTACGACGTCTAGGGGACATCCATGAACTGGCTGGTCGGCATCGCCGAGTTCGTCGTCAACGAAATCCTCTCCGTCCCCGCCTATCTCATCGGCATCATCACCGCCGTCGGGCTGATCGCGCTGCGCAAGAGCACCGGCCAGGTCATCGGCGGGGCGCTGAAAGCGACCCTGGGCTTCCTGCTCATCGGCGCGGGCGCCACCCTGGTGGTCGCCTCCCTGCGACCGCTGGGCGTGATGATCCAGGGCGCTGCCGGCACTCAGGGCGTGGTGCCCACCAACGAGGCCATCGTCGGTATCGCGCAGAAGGAGTTCGGCGCCCAGGTCGCCTGGCTGATGATCCTCGGATTCGCGATCAGCCTGCTGCTGGCCCGGTTCACCCCGCTGCACTACGTGTTCCTCACCGGCCACCACACCCTGTTCATGGCCACCCTGCTGACCATCGTGCTGGCCACCGCCGGGCTGCCGGGTGCCACGGTGGTGGTCGTCGGCGGCCTGCTGCTCGGCGTGGTGATGGTGTCGCTGCCGGCGATCTCCCAACCCTGGACAAAACGGATCACCGGCGACGACAGCATCGCGATCGGTCACTTCGGCACCCTGGGCTACATCGCCGCCGGGATCACCGGCCGAGTCGCCGGCGGATCCAAGAGCCGCTCCACCGAGGACCTGAAACTGCCTGAGGGGCTTCGCTTCCTGCGCGACTCGATGGTGGCCACCGCCCTGTCGATGGTGCTTATGTATCTGGCGGTATCACTGATCTACCTGGCCAAGGCAGGCAGCGGTACGGCCTTCGCCGCGTTCGCCGACGATTCCGGCGCCGGCGCGGCCAGCGACGTCGGCAACTACCTGATGATGGGCGTGACCCAGGGCTTGAGTTTCGGGGTGGCCGTCGCGGTGATCCTCTTCGGAGTGCGCACCATCCTCGGCGAACTCGTTCCGGCCTTCCAGGGCATCGCCGAGCGGATGGTGCCCGGCGCGGTGCCCGCCCTCGACGCCCCGATCGTGTTCCCCTACGCGCAGAACGCTGTGCTGATCGGGTTCGTGTCCAGCTTCGTCGGCGGGCTGATCGGCCTGGCCGTGCTCTCGCTGTGGCTGGGACCGGCGTTCGGACTCGTGCTCGTGCTGCCCGGGCTGGTTCCGCACTTCTTCACCGGCGGCGCCGCCGGGGTGTACGGCAACGCCACCGGCGGTCGCCGCGGTGCGGTGGCCGGCGGATTCGTCAACGGTCTGATCATCACGTTCCTGCCGGCGCTGCTGGTGCGGGTGCTCGGGTCGTTCGGTTCGGAGAACACCACCTTCGGCGACGCCGACTTCGGCTGGTATGGAATCCTTCTCGGCAACGCCGCCAAACTGGGCTCGATCTGGGGTGTGATCGCCATGCTGTCGATCGGCGCCGGGTTGCTGGCCCTGGCGGTCGGGGTGCAGCGCCGCCTCGTCGACACCGACTGGGACCCGTCGCCGGGCCGTCCGCGGCCGACCGACGGGGAGGCGGCCCCGGTTGTCATCGGCCGTCGCTACCCCAAGATCCCGGCACCCGCCGGGGCCCCCACTCCACCACCGCCGCCTGCTTGACAACCGCCGGCCCGGATAGAACCCGATGAGCGCCGGGCTGAGGGGCCATCCCCATGGTCCTCAGGCGAACCGGGTCCGCAACTGCGCGTCCAGACGGGCTAGCCGACGCGAATACGGCACAGCACGGTAGGCCCGACCGGCCGCTCGAATCGGCAGCGGCCGCCGGCCCGAATTCTCGGCACGGCGGAATTCGTCCCCCAGTCGCTGGACCGTCTCACGGTCCACAGACTCAAGAACGTCTTCAATACGCCAGGATGGGCGGGGTGCAATCGGTGCAGACGGGCCGGAAGTTCTCATCCCCAGGTCAACCCCATACCGGGAATGGATGAATTCGGCGTCTGCGCGGTGCTCTGCCCGGATCTGCTCCGCGACCGAGATTTTGAGGATCGGCCTGCTCTGGTGCGGGACAATCTGCCGCGACTTCATCAGAAACGCAACGAGCCGGCCCAGACCCGGAATCAACCGACCTTTGCCGGCGGGTGCGACGGCCTGCCTATGGTTCTGAATGACCACCAGCGCCTCCGCCGAAAGCGTGGTATTCAGCCGAGTGGCGAAGGGCGGCAGAGTAACTCCGAGACGGCTCTGCAGCAGCTCGGAGAAATCAGCAACGACGTCATCGGCAGGACTGTTCGGGTAAGGCCGCACAATGACACTGCCCGGGAAGGCAGTCTCCCAATTCGCCGCGATCGGCCGGAATCCATAGTTGAACGACAGCGGATCGATGATCGTATCCACGGAGTCGGTCACCGCCGGCATCTTGAGCCTTTGTTGGGTGCGCGAGAGGTATGAATCAGCCGCATCGCGGATGTAGAGCACCACGTAGAACTCCTGGAATCCCAACGACTCCAGGTCACCGCGCAACTGGATTACGTCGGGCAGACCAAATCGGGAGCCCAGCATGTTAGAGGCGAGGATGACGTCCTTGGCGGACTGCAGTGTCCGGGACAGGAACCGCCGGCACCGGCGCTGTGCCCTGCGGTCCTCCTGGGACAGGTATAGCGTGCTCAGCAACTGATCCTGGTTGCGATGGCTGAGTCGTTGGAGAGGGTAGCGGTAGGTGCCCAGCGCACCTGACGCATCGGCGCACTTCAGGCAATTCTGGATCGAAGTGGTCCCGGTCTTCGGGGTGCCGATGTGCAGCAGGGCGGTCTTCCGTCTCATTCCCGGGCCGCCGGGTCGAAGGAGATCACCTCGCCGCGGTTGATCGACACCCAGTCGCGGGCCTCGAGATACGGCCGCAGAGTCTCGACGATCGCCTGCTCGTCGGCAGGGGTCTTGGGGCGTTGCAGTTCGTAGAGGTGCGGGAACTCCGTCCAGGCCAGCACCGCCTCCCACAGGCGCAGCGCGGCGTCCCCGGTCGGCGGGTCGATGAGCACCGGCCCGAACAGGCACTGCCCGTCCGGGAAGAACAGCGTCGGCACTCCGTAGCCGCCGGCACCGGTCACCCGCCGATGATCGGCCAGCACCTCATCGCCGGTGCTCGAATCCGCGATCGCCTCATCGACCAGACCGGGGTCGAGTCCCAACTCCTGCAGTAGGTGCCGGGCGACGGCCGGATCGTGCGGCTTGTGGCCCTCGACGTGCAGCGCCCGCGCGGCCCGTTCGTACCAGGCGTCGACGTCGGCCATCGAGCGGCGCCGAAGCAGCGCGCCGATGCGCATCATCGACCAGCCGTAGGACCACTCCCG